>JAUVRX010000063.1 GCA_030597375.1 Acidobacteriota bacterium | reverse complement strand
TGGAGAACAGCTGACCCAGCGCCGCCATGATGGTGCCGCCCAGCGTCAGGTTCATGAACAGCATGTGTAGAAAGAAGGTGAAGACCAGGAGGAAGTGGAAAAGCCAAGCCGGTCCCGGAATCGGGAGCGCATCCACGGCAGGAATCAGCTCGTTACCCATCAAACACCTCCTTTGGCCGCCGCCTGGGTCTCAGACGTGAGCGAGGCGATGTAGTCCACCAGCGCCTCCATCTCTTCTTCGGTACCGACGAAAGGCGGCATGAACGGGTAGTTGAGATCGCCCATGGCCACCGCCTCTCCCGGTTGCAGCGCGGTGAACATCTCGCCCTGGTCGTACAGGGCATAAAGCACGCTGTACATCATGTCCGGATCCTCGGGAGCCAGCTCACGGATGGAGAGATAGCCGTCGATCGTGTGACAGCTCCGGCACTGGGCGTCGAAGACCTGCCGGCCCATCTCCACCGAATTCGTCGCCGGCACCCTGGCCGCCCATCGGGCCTTGGAGAGGATTCCATCTTCGTTGAGCTGCCCGACTTCCTTCACCAGGATCCCGTTGGAGAACATGTAATCGTGGATGATGAAGGGCTTGCGGGCTCCCTCACGCAGGCGCTCGTAGCCGCCGAAGAACGCGAAGGCCGCGATCGTGATCAGCAAGACCGGAATCACCTTGGCCATCTTCGGTAGGAGCACCAGGAAGACGATCCCGAGCAGCAGCACCGCGGCGACCGACCACATGACCAGGAATCGGGTGTCCACCAGGCCGTCGAGCAAGGCACCTTTTCCGAGGAAGAGACTTCGCACCGTGTCCGGTAGCTGCGCCTCCCACCAGCGATAGCCGGCATAGGAGATCAGTGCTCCTGCAACGGTCCAGAAGCCCAGATAGCGAGCCAGCCGCGGCCGAGCTTCGTCGGAAGCTTTCATGGCCGGCCACAGCATGAAGGCGATGGCCATCATGATGGCGATGCCGGTGCGCAGAACCAGTGTCGGGAAGTAGGTCGGGTTGAAGAAGCCATCCCAGAATGCGCCGGTCTCGAGCCACTTGCCCGGGGTGAGCATGAAGGCGACGATGCCGTTGATGACTACCAGCGACATATACGCCGCGATGAAGTAGATCCAGGCCACCATCACGTGGGCCCGCTTCGAGATCTTGTTCCAGGTGGCGTAGTAGACCAGAGCCGCGACGATCTCGATGAAGAAGAACACCCACTCGATCGCCCATCCCCAGACAAAGGTACGGATCAGCGAGGAGATCGCTGCCGGCGAGATCAGGCCGGCCACCACCCAGATTCCCACTCCGGAGATCGCACCGAAGACCGTCGAGAACAGGATCAGCACCAGCGAGGAGCGCTTGGCCAGATCCCGCATCTCCGGATCGTTTCGTCGCACTGCCAGGGTCTCGGTGACGGCAATCAGCAGACCGCCAACGATGGCGAAGTGCGAGACGATGACGTGGGTGATCGCAACGATGCCCATCAGGACACCACCTCCCATGGCAATGTCCCAGATCGGATAATCCATCCTGGCTCCTTTCCTTTCAGTTCCAAGCGCGGATGCGAAAAAGCCTGGAGAATTGGCTCAGGCTGGCGAAGATCCGCCGCTCTGCCATCACCTAGACTATCGCCACCGGGACCCCGATCAACCTACCTGAAAAGGTAGGTCCCCACACCCAGGAAGTTCGGTATGATGATGCGGTCGCGGAACAATCTCGAGAAAGGAGATGAGCTTATGAAGAAAGCTCTCGTTTTGTCGTTGCTGGTCGTCTCCGTGCTGCTGCTGGCGGCAGTAGCCCAGGCTGAGCATGCCTATGTGGGCACCAAAGGCTGCAAGAAGTGTCACATCAAACAGTGGAAGTCCTGGTCCGAGACCAAGATGGCCAACGCCTTCGAGACACTCAAGCCGGGTGTCGTCGCGGAGCGCAAGGCCGAGCTTGGACTCGACGCCGACAAGGACTACACCGCCGATGAAGAGTGCGTCCGCTGCCACGTGACCGGCTTGGGCAAGGAAGGCGGCTTCACCAGCATCGATGACACTCCGGACCTGGCCGGCGTCGGCTGCGAGATGTGTCACGGGGCGGGAGGCTCCTACACGCAGGACGGCTTGATGACACTGAAGAACAAGGAGTTCAAGCGGGCGGACGTCGTGGCCGCCGGGTTGATCTACCCCATCGAGGAGTCGGTCTGCACCCAGTGCCACAACGAGGACAACCCGATTCCCGACTACACCTTCGACTACGAGGCCAAGAAAGCGGAAGGCATCCACGAGAGCACACCGCTGAAGTACAACCATGACTAGTGGTCTTGGGGTCTTGGGGTCTTGGGGCTTGAGGGGTTTGAAGCGGCCGGGCAGTAAAGGCCCAAGGGCGTAGGGGCATAGGGGCGTAGGGGCGTAAGGGCTTGAGGGCGTAGGAATTTTGAAGCGGCCGGACCTGTGCCGGCCGGGGCGGGTGGGTGGGACCGGACCCGTGCCTCATGACTATTGATGCGGCCGAACCGAGGGTTGATCGATGGAACACGAATACCGCAACCTCTTGAAGCGCCTCCTCACCGAACGGCGAATCGCCAGCCTCGCCGTCCTGGTGGATGGCAAGCCCTTCGCCAGCATGGTGCCCTTCGCGCTCACCGGAGAGGGCACTGCCGCATTGATCCACGCCTCCAGCATGGCCCGGCACTCGGCTGGTCTTCAGCCCGATGCTCCCTTTTCACTCCTGATCCATGAGCTCGACGATTCACCCGACCGCAATCCAGGCCAGCTCGGCCGCATCACTCTCGAGGGTACGGTCCATCCCCTGTCCCATGACGAGCCGGCCTACGCCGCAGGTCAGCACAGCTACCTCGAGAAGTTCCCGAAAAGCCAGATCACTTTCCAGCTCGGGGACTTCACTCTGTACGAGCTACGAATCGAGTCGGCAAGACTCGTCGCCGGGTTTGCCAAGACCTTCGATCTGGAGCCGCAAGACCTGGCCGCCCTGAAGAGCCCTTGAAGGACCCACCCCACCTCTCATGGCCGCTGCTTCCCTGGGACGCGAAGGCCTTTTCTACCGCTTTGCACTTCTCGAAACCCTCGCCGGCCAGGTGACCGGCAGGACTCAGCGGGCCGCCGTCTGGCTCATCAGAAAGGCTCTCAGATCCCTCATGTCCTGACCCGTCAACTCGGGCCAGGGCCGCCCCTCTCCCAGGATCGCTTTCTTCATGACCGGCGCGTGATTCCACATCGCCGCTACCATGGACGCCGAGGATGCGGTGGCCGTGGTACCTGAGAGCTCAGGCCCCGGCACTCCGCCTTCCAATCGAGAGGAACCGCCCGCAGCGTGACAGTCCTTGCACGAGCGCTCCCGAAAGACCGAAGCCCCCCGCTGCGGGTCTCCAACAGAATCACTGAAAGGTAGGAAATAAAGGAACGCCACGAGATCCGCAAGCTCTGAATCCTGGAACTCCGGCCACCCGATACCCCGCTCCTGCATGGTACTTCTCATTCCCAGGGCATGGTTCCACATGGTGCTGGCGATGGTCTCCGCCGGCCGTCGCAGATCGACGAGTCTCAGATCAGGGCCACCGTCCCCACCACGGCCATCGGCACCGTGACACTTGGAGCACCCTTTGGATACGAACAGATCGTTGCCATGGTTCGGATTACCCGGTGCCAGCAGCATGCGCTCGCGCGGACCCGGACCAGCCTTCTGACGCACGAACGCGCTCAGATCTGCCAGGTCGCCTTCTCCGAAGTTGGGTGGCGGAATATCCAGGCGTCGCATCCCTTCGAGCATCGAGGGACCATGGTTCCAGATCTGTTGGGCAATATAGAGCGGCGAGGCGAAATTCCTCAGCTCTGCCAGATCCGGACCGATGTTCGCCTCTCCCCCGCCGATGGAGTGACAAGAAGAACATCCCTGGGAAACAAAGACAGCCTCCCCATCAGCTGCGACGCCAGGTCGCCCCAGGTAGTCGATGAAATAGAGGAAGGCGATCAACTCCATCGCCTCCCCGCTCGTCAGCTGTGGCCAGGGCAGACCGGTCACCTCGAAGGTGACGCTCATTCCCGGCACGTGGTTCCACAGCGCCGCTCCGAGCTCCAGAAACGTGCCACTGAAATGTCGCTCACCCAGATTCGGTCCTATGCCGAGTTTGTCGCCAACCAACCCGTGGCAGCTGTTGCACTCCCTGCTCTCGAACAACAACCTGCCCTTGAGCGGGTTGTCGGGTAACGACGGACTGCTGCCCGGCGGCGGCTCCGCCATTGCCACGGCGGTGAGAGCCAGCATCAATCCACCGAGGGCCAGGGTCCGCCCGGCAAAGGTCCACGCATCCCACCCACTGCGCTGCTGACGCTCACGGCCCGGGACTGACTTCCTACCGGATGCCATTGCTACCCCTCCTCGGGCTCGATGATCGATTCGCTGGGTGCCGTCCTGCCGCGTCTGAGCCCCACAAACACATAGGTCAGAATGGCGGCTCCTGCAAGGAAGACCGGAATGGCGACGATGGAGATACCTATCGATGCCGACGGCACGTCATTCAGCCGGCGAGACAGCCTGAGCAAATGGAGTATCCAAAGGCTGATGCTCAGCACGAACACCCAGATCATCGACACCGAGGCGATTTGAAGACCGTAAATCCACTTGGGCTCTGGCTGCCTCTCCATCTCAACCCCTCTCAGTAGCGGATTGCGCTGCCGAAGACGGCACCGGATCCGGCAGGTATCCCTCCAGGCGCTCGGTAGTCTCGGCAACCGAGAGCTTTCGGCCCTCTTGAATCTCCCAGACCGAAATCAGCGGGAAGAACCGGGCAAAGATCACGAAACCGAGCATGAAAGTGGCGAATCCGCCGGCAAACATCACCCACTCCACCAAGCTGGGAATGTAATAACCGGTCGGTAGAGGCAGACGCGGGTTGGCCAGTGACGGCACGACGATGTTCAGCCGCTCCAGCCACATGCCGACCACAACGCTGGCCGAAGCGATGAAAATACCCGGAATCGTCCGAGTGCGCCGGAAACTGAGGATGCCTACCGGCACCAGAAAGTTGGCGGCAACCATACTCCAGAAGAACGGCGCGTACGGACCCGTGATTTTGTAGTAGAAGACCCGCATCTCCGACGGTTCGTTGCCGAAGAATGCGGTCAGGTACTCTGAAAAGGTGAAGTAGATCCAGAGTAGAGACATGATCAGCAGAAGCCGTGACAGGTAGTCGAAATGTACCTGCTTCAGGTAGCGCTCCAGGTGAAAGACCCGGCGCATCACGATCATCACCATCATCAAGGCGGCAATGCCGGAGAAGATGGCGCCGACAACAAAGTACGGTCCGAAAATGGTCGAGTGCCATCCGGGCTGCAGAGTCATGGCGAAGATGTAGGAAATCACCGTGTGGACAGAGATGGCGATCGGGATCACCAGGACCATCAAGATGCTCACCGCCCGCTCGAGCACAGCTTGCTGGCGAGGTGTTCCTTGCCAGCCCCAGGCCAGGAACGTGTACAGCCACCGCGGTCGGACGCCGCGATCGCGAAGGAGCGCGATGTCAGGAATCATCGGAATGTACAGATAGACGGTGGAGGCCGTGAAGTAGGCCGAGATCGAACTCACATCCCACAGCAGAGGCGACTGGAGGCGGCCAGCCGTGAAGATATTGAGCGCCCGATCGGGTCTCCCGAGATCGAGTACCGGGTGGAAAGCACCGATCGCCAACACCACCACCGTGATGACCTCGGCCATACGTGTGATCGGGCGACGCCATTCAGCCTGCGATAGGCGAAGAATGGCCGAGATCAACGTGCCCGCATGGCTGATACCGATGAAGAACACGAAGTTGACGATGTAGAAGCCCCAGGCTACAGGCTGGTTCAGCCCTGTTACGCCCAGGCCCAGGAGAATCTGGCGACCGAAGATCACCCAGGCTGTGAGTATCACCAAGCCGAGCAGCGTCGACACGACTCGGAAAGCGACTCCCGAGTCTTCGATAGAACGCAGCAGATCCTGGTCTTCGAATTCGAGCCCGGCAGTCGTACCCTGAATTTCGTCCGCTTCGGTCATGACTCCCCTCATCCGACACTCGAGCTCACGGTGTCTCAGTCTCTCTCCGCCAGGTAGTAGACCTTGGGCTTCGTGCCCAGGTCCGCGAGCAGCCGGAAGGCTCGCGGGTTTCTCGTCATTTCGCTGACTCGGCTGGTGGGATCATCCAGATCGCCGAAGACGATAGCGCCAGCCGGACAGCTCTCGGCACAGGCCGGAGTCACGTCGCCATCCCGCATCTCTCGGCCTGCGGCGCGGGTCTCTTCGCGGGCTTTGACGACTCGGTGGTGGCAGAAGGTGCACTTTTCCACCACGCCTTTGGGTCGCAATGAGACATCTGGGTTGGTACTCCTCTTCAGATCACCAGGCCACTCGGGCTCATACCAGTTGAAGACCTTGGCGTTGTAGGGACACGCTGCCATGCAATAGCGGCAACCGATACAACGCGAGTAGATCTGGGCGACGATGCCCTCCTCGCTCAGATAGGTGGCGTGCACTGGACAGACGCGCACACAAGGCGGGTCGTCACAATGGACACAGGGTTGGGGAACGTAGCGCACCTTCACCTCGGCTCCCGAACCGGAAACCTCAGGCAGCAAACGAAGCCAGTGAAATGCCCTGTCTCGGGAGCTCTCCTCCGGGCCCGCAGCAGGCAAGTTGTTCTCCTGGTGACAGGCGGCCATGCAGGCACCGCAGCCCGTGCAGCGATCGAGGTCGATGACCATTCCCCAACGGCTCACGTCTAGTGCCCTCCATCCAGGGGTGCCGGCCCGCCATGCGGTCGACGCGAAATGAGTCGGAGGTTTACCCGGCTCGAGGTCAAGGACAGAGCTCCCGACAGGCTGTCCCGAATCGGATCGATAATCTCGATGGGATTCGATCCAATGTTCTCAGCCACCCCGAGGGGTTGGTCGTGACCGAGTCCCATGGGAACGTGCACTGTCCCCGGCACGGCAGCCGGGTGGACCCGCACCACGGCCTCGATCGAACCCCTGTCCGACTCCACCGCCACAACATCTCCGTCCGCCAGGTCCAATTCATGGGCCGTTTCGGTAGCGACCTCTGCCCAGGTTTGCCATCCGTCGAGGAACGGATAACCGAACATCTCCATCACCATCGGCGAAACCGCCGCCAACCTTCCACGTGCCGTTATCGGCCGGAAAGGAAGCAGCTGCAGCTCCCCTTCCCCAGTGGTGACCGGAGGCTCGAAATGCGGCAGACAGACTTCGTCGCTGTCGACTTGCGAACCCATGACCGCAATCCCTCGCTCGAGAGCCTCCTCCTCACTCATCCCGGCCTGGGCTTCCATTCCTCCGACTTCCCTCAAGTGCCGCTCCAGCGTCTGGCTGAAGAATTCGAAGCGGCCAGAGGGTGTCCGGAAGAGGCGAGCCCAATCGCCCCGTGCCGGAACCGGGTTCCACCAAGCCGATTCCCGTTCGCGAACAGCCCAGCAGTTCTCGAGACTCCGATGCTCCAGGAAGCGCCATCCGCGCTCCTCCAGGAAATGCACCCAGGACTCCTCGAAGGATCCGGTAACCACCGACCCCTCGCCGGAGATCACCAGCCCTTCCAGTCGCTCTTTGAGATAGTCGGGGTAACTGACCCATGGTAACGCCTCACTGGCAGGCCCACCGACCACTCGGCCCAGCTCCAGAAGAACATCACCCGGATGACGAGTGTCGAAGAGCGGTTCGATCACCGGCTTACCGAGACCGAGAGTGCTGAAAGCCACGGCGGCGGGTGTCGTCGCTCCCTGCCAGCTCTCCAGAAAAACGTGGCTCGGCAGAATGAGGTCGGCGTGGGCCGCCGTTTCGTCCATGAATGGCGTCAGGGTCACAACCAACTGGATCTGCTCCATCGCCTGGCGCAGTCGCCCACCCGCAGGGCTGCTGTAGACCGGATTCGAGCTCACGATGATCAGAAGAGCGATGGGACCAGAGCCATCGATCACCCTTTCAGCCAGGGCTTCCACGGGATCTACGCCAAACGCGCCAGCCGAATCGTCTGGAGTAAAGATCGACTCGGTCTGCTCCAGCGAGCTCGTCTCCGAGACCGCCAGAGGAGTCAAAGGGATAGGAGGCGGTAGGGAGACACCACCCGGCCGATCAAACACCCCGAGCAGGGCATTCAGAGAATGGACTGCGACGCCGGTCCATGTGGCGTTGGAGCCTTGGCTCGCTTCGCCACCCGCCACCGCCAGCGGCGCAGAGGCCTCGCCCAGGCGACGAGCGATCCGAACCACAGTGGCGGCATCACAGCCACAAATCCGAGCTACCCGATCCGGGTAGTACCGTTCCAGAAGCAGGCGACGAAACCCGAGGCGCTCGTGACCCCGATCATCGATCCAGTCCTCGAAGCCAAACGTGTGCTCGGCGACAAAATCCCTGTTGTAGTTACCCTCTCGCACCAGCACATGCGCCACTCCGAGAGCCAGGGCGCCGTGGGTGCCGGGGCTGATGGGGACATAGATCTCTGCTTTGGCTGAGCCCGCCGAAAGTCGTGTGCCAGCGTAGATGTGAGCCGCCCTGTCTTCGGTCGCTCGCGAACCCACCATGGCAGAGATCGCATGAAGGGGGGTCGGCCCGTCTTCATAGAGGTCCAGACCGAAGGACATCACCAGATCGGATTTGCCGACATCGAAGCCGGGCACTTGCGCAATACCCTGAGTCAGGGTGAAGGGCAAGAGACCCTCGCTCTTCGTGCTCGAGATATTGGGAGATCCGATCGCCCTGGCGAAACTGTCAGCGAGATCACGAAAAAGCTGACCCGGCTCATCCGTCAGCAGAGCCACTCGCGAGCCCTGATTCTCTGATCGAAGCTGCCTGAGAAGGTCACCGACTTCGGCAAGGGCATCGTCCCAGCTGACAGGCTCGAGCTCCCCACCCGCCCCGCGACGCTGTGGCGCCTGGAGGCGATGAGGTGCGTAGAGAACTTCGAGACCCGCCTGACCGACCGGGCAAAGACCGCCTCGGTTGAGAGGGTGGTGAGGATTTCCCTTGAGACCTACCGGCAGGCCATCGACCAGGCGTACGGTGAGCCCGCACCCACTTTCGCAAAGCCCGCAGATCGTCGGCGCCTGGCTCTCGAGGCCGGGACCACGCTGGGCAAGCTCGACCAACCGATCCGGTACCAGCCAATCGCGCCCGCAGCCGCCGATACCCAGAGTGCCGGAAGCGACACCCAACATCTTCAGAAACTCACGACGAGGAACAATCATCGCTCACCCACAGGACCAGGGGTCTACTTATGGCAGAGTAGACAATCATTGGAGGTTCCATTCTGCTCGTGACACTTCATGCAACCGTTCATCGTCACCTTCACGAAGGGCCTTGGCATCGGCTCTGACGCCTCGCCCATGGGGCCGTGGCAGGTTTCGCACTCGATGCCGCCGATCGCCGTGTGCCGGCGGTGGGAGAAATACACGTGATCCGGTACCCAGTACAGCTTTCGCCACGGGATCGGGTCCCCTGATGCGATATGGGCGACGAGTAGCGCCTCCTCCTCAGAGTCGGTTTGCGCCTCGGCGTGGCAGTCAGCACAGACCTCGACGTTCGGAATCGTCGCCCTGACGCCAGTCATCGCATACAGATGGCAGTCGGTGCAGTCGCTTCCCAGATCCTCGACATGGAGCCGATGATTGAATGCGATCGGCTGCTCGATAGGCCTGTCCAGCAGGGAGAAAGCGACTCCCGCCACGATCGCCAGCAAGACCCCTAGCAGCGCCGCACGTAAGGGCCCTGAGCTCACGGGGACACCTCCGGACGCAATGTCTTCCGATGGGCTCTCAGAGGCATATTTCGTTTCCTTGAAACCATCAGCCTTCGATCATCGAGAGTGAATCCTCAGTAAACGATACGTTCCGCACTGCCCAATCGAACATCGACTCGCTGCTCGCGGAGGATGACTGGCGAATAGCGATAGCTCAGCGTTGCCGTGATCTTGGATCTCCTCTGGCCTGGCGGGATGGTAAATGTGAATCGAAGGGACCGTTTCTCCCCCGGTCCGATTCGCGTGTCGTTCAGAATCCGCGCTCCATAGAGGAGGGCTTCATAGTCGGTATCCAGAACTCGACCGGCTTCGTTGGCCACCACCTTTCGAAAGCGACGCTCCTGTGTCAAAACACGGCCGTCATGGTCGACCTCGACAGTGAGCACGACTTCGCGACTCGGCATACCAGTAGGCACCATATGGCCGGAGCCGACATTCTCGACGAGCACGTTGACCTGGAGATGGCCTGTGCTCCGCGACGCAGCCTCGATCTGAATCGCCAAGGCGCTCCGCAGCTGGTCGGTGTCGTGAATGAGGTCATGAAGGTGGAACTCGGCCCCTGATTCCTGAATCTCCTCGCGCACTACCCTGCCGCCACCCAGGGCCATGTGGCAATCCTGGCACTGGACACCGCGGTTCCGGTAAGGCCCGTCCTTCCACTCATCGTAGGTCCCCATGATGAGTTGCCCACTCTGTGCGCGGTAGTTGTGACATCCACCACAGAACTCCGAAGTCTTGTGCAATTCGGAGTAGGCGACTTCGTGTGCCGGAGAGGAGGTGTTCTCGATGACGCTCCGTTTCACAAGGCCTGGTTCGACACTGAACCGCTTGTCCTGATCATCGAGGTGAACGGCGGTCACCGTGTGGCAGAAATCGCAGCTCACTCCCTCCCTGGTCACCCCCAGCTTCAACTCGTAATCGCCGTTCTGCACGACCATGGGAGCATGGCACTGCAAACACAACCTACGGGCCTCATCACCGCCGACTTTGAGAGCCTGCATGTATGCGGCATCGAAAATCGGGTCGGTCATCGAGAATGCATGCAGGCTGTTCTTCCAGGAGTTGTAGATGTCCGCGTGACACTCACCACACGTCCTGGCGCTGGTGTAGCCGTCTGTCTCGATACCTCCCGAGCTCGAAGCGGCAGAAACTTCTCCGCAAACAACGAAGGCCGACAAAACGAAGCAGACGACGCAGGAAGAAACTCCAACGCCAAACAAAAGCCTCCTATGCCGGATTGCCACGTTGCTATGCATCGAGACCTCCCTGGAATCTCGAGGGAGGAGAGGCCCTGACACGAGTTTCCGACCCCTTCTCCCTCTTTGCACCCTGCACTGACCCGTTGGGTAGGGCCATGGTAAGCGGAATGTCGGTTCATCACCGACACCCGGTTGGGTAGAGGATGGAGTACCCCATGGGTGGCTTGGAGCATCCCCTTTTGGACAGGGAGCGAGCCCACCTTCCCACCCGTCTGGGTAGGAACAACAAATCGACTAGTGGACTGTAACGCTCAAACGGATAGTGGATGTGCGAGTCATCGGGTTCGAGCTCAAGGCGCGGCGACGCAGGCATAGCGGGACTATGTCGAGGAGGCGCAACGCCGAGATCGAGCCCGAGGGCC
>JAUVRX010000287.1 GCA_030597375.1 Acidobacteriota bacterium | reverse complement strand
TCATGTCACAGCAACCGGCGGAGTCGTCGGCGATGGAGGTGGAGTAGTAGGGACTCATGAAGGTGTTGTTGTTCGAGGACGTCAGAAACCTGTAGTCGGATACGCGAAGGGACCGGCGGTTCTGACCCAGGGGGAAAAGGACATTGCTGTTCTGGGTGACGGATGTGGGGCTATTCACGATCGACAGCTCTGAACCCCAGTCCGAGGCCACGTTGTCGTAGAGGGTGTTGGCGGTGAACCACCCCGTGGAGCGTTGGAAGAGAGCCCCCACCCATGTGGAGCCGGTGACGGTGTTGCCCTCGATGACCATGTCGCGGGAGAAGTTGTCGAGGTAGATCCCCAGGCTGAAAAGAGTTTCGAAGTTGGGGTGCGTGCCATCGGTGTTGCCCAGCGCGTCACGAATGATGTTGCCGCGGATGACGACGTCGTGAACGGGGGTCGAGCTCAGGTCGTTGCGGCCAAAGGTGCGAATGCCGCCACAGTCGCCCTTGGAGATGCAGGCCTGGTCGATGACGTTGTTCTCCAGCGTCATGTTCCGCCCGAAGACATCGATGCCGTTCATGCCGATCCTGGAGAGACGGTTGAACCGCAGGACGTTGTCCCGGGCGGTGTAGTTGGCGGCGCCCGGATCGTGCTTGAGGCGGATGCCGTCGCCGTTCTCCGTGCAATTGGTCCCGGAGTAGCCGCAGCCCATGCCCGAGCGGCCGAGGTTCTCGATCAGGGCCACATCGCGGATCTCGTTGGAGAGGAGCTGCGAGTCGACGCCGTAGAAATCGATCCCGAAGTGATTGGCACCCTGGATGGTGTTGCCCTCGATCCGGTGATTTCGGCCGCCCCGCCAGCCGTCAGGGCCATTGCCGTTGTCGGCGGCGTCCCAGACCCAGGTGGTCAGCCGTATTCCTGTGGTCTCGACGTCCTGGATGTCGTTGTTGCGGAGGATGAGATGGTGGTTCTCGTCGGCCTCCAGGTTGATGGGCGTCGTGATGCCGGCATCGAACCAGCGTTCGATGCGCAGGTTCTCGAGGGTCACATGGCTGATGTGCTCGCGGAGATTGCGACCCAGGATGATGCCGCCCCACAGAGTGCCATCGGTCTCGGTGATGACCGAGCCCTCGATGCCGGTGCCGCCGGGGTGACCGAGCTCTGAATAGAGATAGACACGGTTGGTGGCGTCGTCATGGAACCATTCGCCTTCCCGATCGAGGGTGTCTCGGTGATTGTTGAGAAAGTATCCCCACTCGGTACAGGTGCCGTACCAACACTGGACCTCTGCTCCCAAAGTCACCGTCCCCCCACTGGTGCCAGTCACTTCTCGGTTGAGCATGTACCAGCGGATGCCTTTGATGTGCATCACCGCGCCGGTCCAATCGCCTGGAGGCAGCTCAGAGTCGGTGATCTGGTTGGCCGCCGGCTGGCTGTCGACCTCGGCGTAGCCGCCGTCGGGATGGCCGTCGATGTTGGGCCAGCGCCCGAAGGGGAGCCGGGCGGCCCCTCGAAACAGTTGATTGACACCTTGCGGGAAGAGTCCGGCATTGGAGCCCACATCAAGGTCTGCGAAGTAGAGATTGGAGCCGAGAGCCGCCCAGCCGGAGATGGGTCGAGATCCGGAGAGCACCGGTTTCGACGGGCAGGCGGACGGGTGAGAGGAGAAGACGATCGGAAGCCCGTCCGAGCCTGAGTCGGTGATGACAAGAGGCTGGACCCGCCACCGCTCGCCGCAAAAGAAGCGCACCTCATCACCGGGTTGGAGATCGAGGCTGTTGATGTGGGTTACGGACTGGAACGCTGTCGCTGGAGTGAGCCCGTCACTGGCGTCGCTGCCGGTGTCGTTTGAAACGTAGTAGACGGCAGCAGATCCAGGGGTCACCCAAAGCAGGGCAAGAGCGCCGATGAGCTGCCAACGGAGATGCACCCCTCATGTTGCTCAGGTCTGCCCGCGAAAGGCAGCGAGATCCTTCATACCCAAGAAAGGTGTCACACACTTCTGCGAGATTGAGGGAACGTCCTGCGTCTAGGTAGAGTGATGGGCCGACGACTGCGATTCATTCCCGAAGGAAGCTTGGTAGAAGTGACTTGCAGGACACTTCAGGGGCGCTTCCTACTCCAACCCACCGGCGATCTGCCTCGTATCGTGGTTGGCATTCTGGCTCGTGCTCGAGAGCGGTATCCACTGCGTCTTCATGCTTTCGCGTTCTTGTCCAATCACTTCCATCTGCTGGTCTCTCCAGAGAACGCTCAACAGCTCGCTGGCTTCATGCGGTACCTCAACACCAACCTTTCGAAGGAGGCTGGGAGAGTGCACAAGTGGCAAGGAGCGCTGTTTGTGCGTCGTTACCAGGCCATCCCGGTCTCCGGTGAGGAGATCGTCCAGGTTGCGCGGCTGCGCTACATCCTGGCGCAGGGATGTAAAGAAGGCCTGGTGTCCCGTCCCACGGAGTGGCCAGGTGCCCACTGTGCGAAATCGCTGCTGGAGGGTACAGCCGTAGCAGGAATCTGGTTCGATCGAACCCAGGAGTGGCTAGCTCGCCATCGCGGTGAGAGCTGTCGCCCGCAGGACTTCGCCACAGAATATCTACTCGAGCTCGATCCCTTGCCCTGCTGGCAAGACTTGACTCCAGGAGGTCACCGGGAACATGTGCTCGAGTTGGTCAAGCAGATTGAGACAGAGACGCGCAGACTCCATCGAGACAAGGGCACGCAGCCCTTGGGAGTCGCTGGTATCTTGAGTCAACGTTCGCATGATCGGCCGAAGAAGGTGGCGAAGTCGCCAGCTCCACTGGTCCATGCGGCGACGCGAAGGGTGCGACTGGAGTTTCGGTGCGCCTACGGGATCTTCGTCGATGCATTCAGGAATGCAGCCAAGCGGCTGCGAAGCGGTGATCACGGAGTGAGCTTCCCGGCAGGTGCATTTTCGCCGCCGCGGCCCTTCACTCTGCAGGACATCAGGGGTGCACCGAGCTACTGATACCCCGCGCCGATAATCCACCTCTGAACTTCACAGCAATGAGGCGGGGAGGACCTGGCCCCTCGCGAGCCAAGTCGGTGTGACCGACGAAGGAGCGCTGGTGCTATGGGCGCCGACATGAACTCCCTCGACCACCGAGGCCTCAGATAGAGGTCCATCTGGTGAACCGATTCGGCCTTGACGGCCTGTAGAGTGGAGAAGTGTCTGACACCTAGTCGACGTAGCCGGCGCGGGTCCGGACCTCCACCTCTGGAACGTTCACCTCGACTCGTACCGGCCTCCAGGTGCCGTCGTTCGTCGGGTCCGTGGGGTAGTAACCCACCACATACTGTTGCCTGAGCTCCCGCAGAACGTCATCGAGCGCCTGTTCGAGCTCTTCGAGTCGGGCCAGTGCCGTGACCCGACCACCGCTGTCGTCCACCGCCTCCTCGAGCCCCAGGACTTCGCCTGCATGGGCCTCGGTCGAGCGCCAGGCGGTGGCAAGGGGCACGCTGCGGATGCCGCTCGATTGAAGGTGGATCCTATAGATCACCGCATTGCTGCGATGCGCCTTCCAGACAACTTCCTCCATCGTCAGAAAGCTCAAGGTGTCGGCGCCATCGGCGAGTAGGATGACCACAGGCCGCCCCTGTCGACCGTCCAGGAGGCGCAGGGCCTGATACAGGTGATCGTTCAACGTCGTTCCGCCTCCCGGCTCGAGGTTCTCCAAGACCGCCGCCAG
>JAUVRX010000146.1 GCA_030597375.1 Acidobacteriota bacterium | reverse complement strand
GCCACCACTACGCGTAGTGCAAAGGCCCCGGCAAGCTCCGCTGCCTCACGACGCCACAACGAAGGGGGGGCCTGTTTGAGAATCGCTATCACCTGGTGCTCGAGCTCCCCGTGATCGAAGACTGCGGTTCCTGCCCCAGAGTCACCTGCCGACTGAGGGCCTCCGACTGCTGCGCACGATGGCAACAGCGTGACCCCTGCGACAGCGAGGAGTCCAGCTCGCACTCGACGCGTCGATTCGATTCGATCCATCATCCGGTCATCTCTGCTGCAGGAGTGGCTCCAGAAATTCGACCTCGTCCCGGGCGCGAATCTCCTCCAGAAAGTTGGCTGCTGCATCTGGATCAGCCACCGAGTGGATCTCTACCGTGTAGACACCGTATGGGGAGGGGCCTTCGACGATCTGCCCCTTCAACTCTATGAGCAGCCTTCGCAGTTCCTGTTCCGTGACCTCCGGGGAGAACACCATCCTCACCGCGAAGCCTTTCGAGGCAACAGCGCCAGTCGGTCTCGAGAGCGTGTGAAACACCGGCGGAGCTCCGCTCGGGCCCTGCCACAGTGCTATCACCAGAGCGAGAATCACGAGAGTCTGAACTGCCAACAGTGGTCTTAGGAGCCGCTTCGGTCGAATAGCATTCCAGAACCGCTCCAGGTTTGCTGAAGACTTCTCTACCTCGATCTGCTCGATTCTCGAGAGAGCTTCACTGAGGGGTCTGTCAACCGCAGGTGCAACGTCCTCCGAGCGAACGAGTGCCTGAGTCAGCCGGCGCAGATAGGTCACCTCCTGTCGGCATTTCTCACAACCCTCCAGATGTTGCTCGATCTTGTCGAGTTCGTCACCCTCCAAACTCCCGTTGACATACCAGGGCAAGATCTCCCAGGTCTCGGTGTGGGCCAACGATGAACCCGAACCCCAGAGCCTCGACGTCATGGTTCCACCTCCCGACCTGGCCATGCTTCGCGCAGACGCTTGCGAGCGTAGAACATTCTGGTCTTGACCGTATTGACGGGAACTCCCGTCAAGCGTGAAATCTCCTTGTACGAGTATCCGTATTGACAGGTCAACTCGATCACTACCCGCTGCTCGGCCGAGAGGCCCTCGAGAGCGCTCCGAAGGATCATGATCAGCTCACGGCGCGCCCGCTCATTGACTGGTGCCGGATCTTCCAGGGTATCGACGACCTCTGGCGCTACTCGTCTCGGAGCTCGCGATATTCTGGCCAACGCTTTCATTGCTTTGTTGTGGGCGATCCCAAGAATCCAGGTCGAGGGCTTCGATCTCGCCTCGAAGGTCTCGGCTCTCTGCCAGACCACGATCATCACGTCGTTGAGAATCTCGCAAACGATCTCCTCACGTCGTAGAAGGTGTCGCAGGTAGTGATAGAGCCTGGTGTAGTAGCGTCGGTAGAGAATCTCGAACGCCTCGCGGTCCTGCCCGGCAACTCGGCGGATCAGGGCGAGATCGGCCTCGGCCACCGGGCCATTCTCTACCCTTGCCGGTTCCTCAACATCCGCTGATCCTCTGACGACGCGGAGTCCCCTTCTCTTCCCAAGCTCGGCCAATCCACCTCCTCGTGATCCTGAAGCAGCTGGAGCCTCTATGAGCTCAGTTGCTCTCAACAGGGTAGGTCCCGACTCCGACCCAAAAGGTTCAATCGGTCCCGAGTTTGAACCTTTGTCCCCCTCTGGAGAACAGATACGGATGAAAGGGTGGTCTCAGATCACCCGGTGGGCAAACCCGAGAGGCGCGATCTGGCGACCAGGTTGTCGGGCCAGAAGACTTGAAAGGGGTTAGACATGACGAAAAACTCACTCCGTGCAATCGCCGGCATTCTGTTGATTCTGGGAGTATCCAGTTGTGGAGGTGGAGGCAGCGGAGGCTCGAGCTCTCCACCTACCGAACCTCCTTCCCCTGTTGGACCCAACACGGTCGTCGTCGGGGTCGAAGATTTCGAGTTCGACCCGAAGTCAGTGACCATCAATCCGGGCGATACCGTTCGCTGGGTCTTCGACGGCCAGGACAAGACCCACACGTCCACTGCCAAGAATATGACCTGGGATAGTCAGTTCGTCTTTCAACAGGTGGGAGATGTCTTCGAATGGACCTCGACAGCATCGGATGATGGGAAGACATTCGAGTACAAGTGCGTGACTCATGAGAACAGTCATGAGATGAAAGGTTCGATTCGCGTCGGAGCCACCGCCCCGGATCCAAGCCCGGGGTATTGATGAGGCCGCGATCATCATGGCCCGGCACCCTCGGCGTGGCGGGCGTGCTCTTGCTGGCCAGCACGGCGGCTCTACGTGCGCAGGCTGTTCTGGAAAATTCTCAGAACCTGGATTTCGATCGACCCGAAGCCTGGGCGATGAAGTACTTCGCCTCGGTGAGCATGCTCACGGGGCTCGGCACTCCTCGCGCCCTCGAGCCGAGCAGGGTGTACCTGGAACTCGAGGGTGCGTGGGTCCCTTCACTCAGCGAATCCGAACGAACCGTCGGTTTCAACGGCACGAAGGTCGAAGACCTCAACAGATCCTCGGTGTTCCTCCGTCCGAGAGCGGTGATCGGCCTGCCCCACAAGTACTCCCTGACGCTCAGTTGGGTTCCGCCGATCGAAGTCAACGGCGTCAAACCCAACCTCTTTGGCATCGCGATCGGGCGACCAGTACATGAAGCCAGATCGTGGCGGATCGGACTGCGCGGTTACGCCCAATACGGGATTCTCCAGGCCGACTTCACCTGTCCCGAGGACGTCGTGGCAGCTGGCAGGGACCCAGTTCAGAACCCCTTCAACTGCGTCGAGCCGTCGAACGACGAACAGAAGATCGGTGCGATCGGTGCAGAGCTGAGCTGGGGCTATCGGGCTAGCGGCTCAGGTCGGTGGGAGCCCCATCTGGGGCTATCGGCTAACTATCTCGACATGGAATTTCAGGTCGACGCCCGGCATTCCGGATTCGTCGACAGGACTGTCCTGCTGGCCGACGGATGGACTTTCTCGGTCACGGCAGGGATCACCTACCATGCCACTAGCCGCTGGAAACTCGTTGGCGAGGCGTTCTACAGCCCCCTCGATGTGGTGCGACCTCCGAGCGGTTCGACACAGAACGATGCCTTGCTCAATATCCGCTCCATGGTCAGCTACAGGATTCGCTAGGCGCCGGCTCGTCTTCAAGCTCGACCGGCCGGGATTAGAAATCCCAGTCCAGGCCGATCAGAATCGATCTCGGCCGGCCTGGCCGGGCGCCGGCAGGTCGGCGAGCCACAACATAGACCTCATCGAGGAGGTTTCTGGCCTGCAAACGAATGGCAAGGTTCTCCCTCAGCCAATACCCGAGAGACAGGTCGACCACCACGTTCGCATCGGTGCTTTCGCTCTCGGGAATGGGACCCTGACCTGGAGACGAGCGCATCGCATCTACATAGGCGAGTGTGAAGAATGCGCTCCAACGACGAGAGCTCACTCCGCCGGTGGCTCCTAACTGGTGCTCAGGAAGGTAGGGAAGCTCGTCCCCTGCCGTGACCTCCGGCGCCCAGTCGGGGAAGCTGGTCGCGAAACTCGTCAGGAACTGTCCATGCGTGTAGGTGTAGACGAGTCCCAGGGGCACACTCAATGGCCAGCCATGGGCGGCACCGAGATCGTAGTCGAATGCGGCTTCGAGGCCGGTGACCCGAACCGCACCTCCGTTGAAAGCATCCCCGGTTCCTTCGCCGCCAGAAGAAAGGGTGTCCCTGCCCAAAAGGTTGCTGTAGTCACTGTAGAACGCCACAGCCTTGGCACTGGATACGCCCCTGCCAAAACGAAATCCGAGCTCGTAGTTCCAGCTCTCCTCCGACCGGGTCTCTGGGTCCTGACCAGGGCCTGGGGGAGCGAATCCCCGATGAACTCCACCCAATACATTCCAGTTGGCTCCTGCGGCGTAGTTGACCCCGACTCCTGGGAGAATCTCATTGGTGTCATTTGCTTTGAGAGTCAAATTCTCACCCGAACGGTCGGGATCCAGCTTGCCGAAATCACTGCGAAGAAAATCGATGTTTTCCAATCGAACCCCTGGAGACACCGTCCAGCGGCCAAAGTAGATGGAATCTTTGACAAAGAGGGCCAAGGCCTCAGCCTCATCGATTCGATTGGCCTGGCTCGCAGGCTGCCCCAGCTGTTCGAATCGCATGTGGCCGTTGACCATGCCCCACGAGTCCTCTTCCTGGTACCGGTCTTCGGAGTCTCGATGGAGGCGCAGCCCGAACTGAAGCTGATGGTCGATGGTTGCCATGGGTATCTGCCAGTCAAGGAGAACATCAACTCCTTCGGATCGGTAGCTGCGGCGATTGTTTCGAATCTCGAGATCTCCGGTGTTGTTGTCCAGATCCCCTCTCAGGATCGCTAGCTCTGCCGGATAGTTTGCTGGGTCATCGAGCACACTGCTGATGCCGACACCGGCAATCGACTGGAGCTTGTGCCAGTTGCGAAAGAAGTCGTTTCGGTAAACGGTACTCGTGACATAGACCCTGTTCGATGGCTGGATGAAGTGCCTCAGTTGAAGCTGCTCGTGATCGGTGTCGATCCAATCCTCCTGCGACCCTGCGTAACGTCGCAGGGGTGTCCGATCGAAGTCCTCCTGGGTCAGTCCCAAATAGGTCTCCTCGCCAAACTGATCCGTCTTTCCCACCTTCAGCTCCACGAGTTGATAGATATGAGCTGAGCCGGAGCTGTTGAAGCGGAGCTTGCCGAGATAGTCCTGGAGCCGCACGCCGGTTGGGCCGCCGCCGTCGAGATCCTTGAATCCCTCGGTGTCGAGCTGGAATGTCTCGAGCAACCAGCCAAACCGCTCCGTGGCGCCTCCGACCTTGGCGAGAAATTGGGCCGTTTCCTCGGTTCCGTAGAACGCCTCGACTGCGGCTGCCAGCTCGGAGGGAATCGCCGACGACACGAGATTGATCACACCACCAGTGGTGTAGGGCCCCTGGCCAATGGCGGCCGACCCCTTGCGCACCTCCAGGGCTTCCATTCGTGCGAATGTGGGGAAGTAGTAGGCAGCGGGTGCTGCGTATGGCGCCGGGGCGATCAGGACGCCATCTTCCATCAGGGTGATCTTCGAGCTGCGCTCAACGCCGGTGCCTCGCATGCCGATATTCGGTCGCAGACCGTAGCCTTCCTCCTCTTGGACATTGACGCCTGGAACCTGCCGCAGGATCCGGTTCACGTCACCGTAGGATTGCTGTTCGAGCGTTTCGAGACTGACGAAGTCGGCTGAGCCCGGAAGCCTCTCTATGGCCTCAGACCCGCCCGTCACCAGAACCTGCTCTTCAAACACAGTGGCAGGGCTGGACTCCTTCGTTGTTTCAACGGCGGCCTCGTCGGCAAGGAGAAGCGTGCCGATAGGCACGAGGACAGTCCAACAAATCAGCATCCGATGAGCCATCAAGTACCCTCTCCGCTCTCACTCTTCGCGGCCTGTTTGAAGGGGCCGCCTCTCATCAGGGCTGGCTGGCTCTCTGCTGGCTTGCCCGGGTAAAGCTAGTTCCGTTTTGAGCTCATTTGGTCAGAATCAACTTGCCGAGGCGGGTTACTCGAAGCCGGTACTCCTCGCTGCCGTGCTCGATCACGATGCATGGACAGTTGCCGAAGAGACTGGACGATTGATATCGCGGCAGCTCATTGACGGTCTCCGGAGGCCTTTCTGGGTGGCCTCGCAGAAGGACTTCAGGTGGAAGGTCCCGAGACCTGCGTTTGCTCAAATCGCTGATCCTCAGTTGTGAGCCGCAGCTTCTGCGGCTTGGCAGAATCCGACGGCTTCGCATCCTGCACACATGTCTGTGCCTTGGCCATGAAGATGCTGTAGGCTCTCCAAATTGAACGATTCCCCCGATTGAAGTAGATCGAGAAACTTCGAGATTCGATTCAAAGTCGCCGGACTGATGGCATGCTCCATCAGACAGGCATCGCTTTCGGCATCATCTTCAGCGACTCCGAAGACCTCCACAAGAAGGGTTCTGAGCGTCTCGAAACGACGAAGGACGCACTCGGCGATTGCTGTACCTGTGGGCGTCAAGAGTGCGCCCCCATAGTGCTCCCGTTCGACGAGTCCGAGATCCTGGAGCCGGTTAAGAGCAGTTGATACAGTGCCCGGAGTCACCCCAAGCTCCTCAGCCAGATCCCGAACGCGCCCAACAGGATGCGTCCGGCAAAGCCGGAACAGAGCCTTCAAGTACATCGGATGGGACACGGAAACGGGATCTGCGCGGTGCATGAGAAACCTTCCCGTCGAGGCGACGAGAATGCTATCACAAATGTTCGTTCGGTCAAACTTAGTTTCTTTTCACAAAGACACTTTGATCTAACAAACAAACAGCGGCCTGGACGGCATCGGCCAGCCTGAGAGGCGAACCCCATCCTTCGGACAGTTTTCGGCCGCAGCCACGATGGGATCCGGGCTCATGATTCAGGCTGCTTCGAGCTGCGAGGAGGCGGAGCCAGACCGCGGTGCCGGCCAGGAGTAGCAGAATCCGTTCACCGAGCTGGAACGGACCTTCGCCGGCTACCCTCGGTAGCCGGCGGCCCGGAATCAGTTCAGGGCATCGAGCGCTCTGGCTGCCATCAGCGCGTGTCCTGCCCGTGTGGGATGAATGCCATCCCAGAAGAAGTACTCATCGGGTTGCGTGCAAAAAGCTCCGGCACGAACGGAGAAGGTCAGACACGGTGCTTTGGCTTCCGTCAGGCCCATCGATTCAGGATCGTCGACCACGTCGTTGACCAACTGGAACACGTCGATGCGAGCAACGCTGATACCCAGGGCGGGCTCTAGGACATCCAGCACCTCATCCAGAGCCTCATTGAATCCGACGGAGAGCAACGTCGCGAGAAATTGAACCAGGGGGCCTTGGGCCCGAACAGCTGGAACCAGTCCCAGGTCTGGCGAGTTGCCGACCAGGAAGTGGGTGGCACCCATGCCTCTCAGCGCAGTGATGTTGGCGGCGATGGCGACAATCGCATCTTCGATGATCTGAGCGCTTGTAATACCCGTCGGATCGTCCCCGAACGCCACGATCGCGTCGCGCACGTCATTGCCTCCGATGACCACAGAATAGAGCGCATTGATAGGAGCTATCGGGAAATCTTGAGCGAACAGACCGACCTGGGTGGTAAGAGTCAACCTGTCGTCGAGGAAGCGGGCTCTGGATCCGCCGACAGCGTAGTTCGTAAAGACCCCGGGGACCCGGAACGCGGGTTTCGCGCTTCTGTTCTTCTTCAAGGACTTGGCAAACTGCTCGGCCCATG
>JAUVRX010000086.1 GCA_030597375.1 Acidobacteriota bacterium | reverse complement strand
TCCTCGGGCAAGGTGCGGCGGGCAGAAACCCTGCGCCGGTATCGGGTCGATGAATTGGCGCCCCCCGAAACGGTCTCAGCGTTGCTGTTGGCCAGGTCGTGGGTGAGATCGTCATGGGCGTTCCTGCGATGGCGTGTGAGGAGACGAGGTGGGTGGCAGGGTAGCTGAGCGGGAAGTCGTGGTGGTAGGTGGCGGGCCGGCCGGTCTCGCCACGGCGCTGGAGCTTCGCCGGCGCGGAATCAGCGTGCTGGTCATCGATGGTTCACGGCCCCCCATCGACAAGGCGTGCGGCGAGGGAATCATGCCCGACGGGGTCGAGCGCCTGAGATCCATGGGGGTGGAGCCGCTCCAGGACGAGTGTTGCGAGATTCGAGGCATTCGATATCTCGAGGGCGAAAGAGTCGCAGAGGCGGCCTTCTCTACCCTTTGTGGGTTGGGCGTTCGCCGTACGGTGTTGCATGCAGCCATGGTCGAGCGGGCTGCGGAGACAGGCGTCGAGCTCGTCTGGGGAGAGAAGGTGTTGGGCCTCTGCGCCGAGGGCGTGATGACCGCGCAGGGACAGATCTCGGCCTCATGGATTGTCGGCGCCGACGGCCTGAGCTCGAAGGTTCGTCACTGGGCCGGGCTCGAGAGATCGGCGAAGGGCCCCCGGCGGTTCGGTGTCCGGCAGCATTTCGAGATCGAGCCCTGGACTGACCTGGTGGAGGTCTATTGGGGATCCGAATGCGAAGCCTACGTGACGCCGGTGGGACGATGCGAGGTCGGGGTCGCCCTGCTGTGGAGCGGTGAGAAAGCCAACTTCGGGAAGTTGCTCGGACGACATTCGGAGCTGGTGCGTCGGTTGGAGGGCGCCCGGCCCTCGAGCCAGGCCCGTGGTTTGGGCCCCTTGCACCGAGCCGTCACCGGGGTGGCGAGGCGGAGGGTGGCCCTCGTTGGAGATGCGGCAGGATATCGGGATGCCATCACGGGCGAAGGGCTGTCGTTGGCCTTCCATCAGGCAGCGGCGCTAGCGGCGGCTATCGAGAACGGAGACCTGCGCGAGTATGATGGCCGGGTGCGAAGACTCGTCGCGCTGCCCAATGCACTCATTGCCGGCCTGCTCTTTGTCGAGCGCCATCCCGCCTTGCGCCACCGTCTGATCGGCACGCTGGCCGAAGCCCCAGACCTCTTTTCGAGGCTGCTGGCTATTCATGCTCGCGAGCAACCCCTGGCAAGCCTGGGCCTTGGAGCCACGGCTCGGTTGGCGGCAGGCCTTCTGCGCCCGACTTCGGTCTGAAGAGGTCAGACCCACGGACGGCTCACTCGAGGCGCTTTTCTGCTCGGATTTCTTCCAGGCCCTTCAGACTCAAGGGGGCCACCGCAGTGCGGATCGCCGTCATGAAGCGGTCGCCCGGATCGACCTTCTCGGTCCGGTAGCTGTCGTCCAACTCGAGCCACAGGGGGTGACCTTCGAACTCCCGGTACTCCGAGTGCCCGATCAGATACTCGATCGAGGGGTACTTCTTCGCCAGGTAGCTCACGAGTCGGATATTGGCCTCGATCTGGGCAGCTGTCATGTTGTCGACGCTGTCGGCCCCGCCGACGTTCTCGACCCCGATGGCGTTGTAGTTCAGGCCGATGACATGACGTGCCACCCAGGTCTCGGGCATGAGCCGGTAGAGGGTTCCATCGCGATCCACTCGAGCGTGGCCTCCTGTCGCGCCGAGGAGAAGGGGATCGGCCGATCGCGAATGCGAAGCGCAGGGGAGCAGCCTGTCAGCACCGCAAGTAACAGAAATCCAAGGCAGAACACCAAGGGTACAGGGAGGCTGGTTTTCCGAGGCATGGGCGTCGGCTCCGGGTATCGGCACGGGTCGGCTCGATTGTAAGGCATGTGTGGGCGGCCCTCGGTCCGTTCGCATGAGGGAGCGGATAGGATCAGGAGATGAGCGACATCATTCGTCCTCGCCATCTACGGCCTGGCGACCGGGTGCAGGTCGTGGCCGCCTCGGGACCTGTCGACCAGGACCGGTTTGCGGCCGGTATTCGGGCCCTCGAAGGGCGTTATGATCTCTGCTTCGAGGAGCCAGATCTCTTCGCCAGGAAGGGCTTTCTTGCCGGGGACGACGCCCATCGCCTGGAGGTGCTCAACGCCGCCATCGCGGACCCAGAATGCAGGGCCATCTTCCTGGCTCGAGGTGGCTACGGACTCCTGAGAATCCTGCCGCAGGTCGATCGAGATGCCCTGATAGCGCAGCCCAAGCCGATCGTTGGATTTTCCGATGCCACGGTCCTTCTGGCGACATGTGCCAAAGCGGGAGTGGCGGCGATTCACGGGCCCATGATCAGTCAATTCGCGGCTCTCCCCATGGAGGACAGGGAGTCACTCTTCACGCTGCTCGAGAATCCGGAGCCGGGTGTTCTGCTGACCGGCCTGGAGGCGGTGGTTACGGGAGTCGCACGGGGACCCCTTCTGGGAGGCAACCTCGAGGTGCTTTCCAGATTGCTGGGCACGCCTCTCCAACCCGACTTCGAGGGCGCCGTCCTCTTTCTCGAAGAGGTGGGTGAGCTTCCCTACCGCATCGATCGCCTCCTGACCCATTTCGAACTGGCAGGCGTGCTGTCGCAGATCGCGGGTGTCGTGATCGGCGACTTTGCCGATTGTGACGAGATGGAGGATGGAGTCGTCCAGCACCCGACGCCCCGTGAGGTCCTGGTCGAGCGTCTGGAGCGGCTCGCGGTGCCGGTCGTGCTCGGTGGTACCTTCGGCCACGGTGATCGCAACACGGCCCTGCCTTACGGAACGGTGGTTCACCTGGATGCCGCGAACGGAACCCTGGTGGCCTTGGAGGGAGCGGTGTCGTAGGGGTTGACGTGGCCGGGCGTTCCTTCGGCCGGTCTTTGGGCAGTGAGGTTGAAGCGTCCGGAGCTTCGCCCCGGCCGGCCTTTGAGGTCTTGAGGTCCTGAGCCACGAAGGCTGGTGGTCTTGGGCCGCGCCAGAGGCGATGGCCACTTCAACCGTCACTGATCTCTTTCCTCAGCGGTGCCAAAGGTTCGTTCGGGTGGTTCGACACGGGGTGCCTCGTCGAGCGCAGCGCAAGGGCCGTCGAAGAGCAAGAGAGATGAGGCGCGATGACGAGACAAGGTGGTGGCCCGACCGTTGCAGTCTGAGTAGCCGCCGCCGTCCCCCTGCGGACCACCTGGACGGACCTCTACCCACCAACGGTCCCGGTCTCCTAGGGAGAGGGCGGCCTGAGGAAGAGAGTTTCGTTGGCGATCAGGGGGGCGGTCATGGCGTCGGCGTTGTCGCGGGCCAACTGGATGCGTTGTTCCTGGTCGGGCTCGCCCAGCAGGACGCTGACCTGGGCCCGCTTGAAGAGCGCCAGGGGGTAGGTCGGGTGCGGTGGCGAGACCCGATCCAGGCTCGCTGCCGATTCGGGTAACTGGCGGTTGGCCAGGTAGAGCACTCCCAACTCCAGGTGATGGGTGAACTCGTCCTCTTGGAGGGCGCGAGCCCGCTCGAAGGCGCGGATCGCTCCCAGCGTGTCTCCGACCGCCATCCTCATCTCGCCCAACTTGAGCAGCTCGGCCACAGGGTCGCTCTTCAGGGTGGTGATGCGCTCCAAGATCGAGCTCGCCTCCTCGACTCTTCCCTGCCGTTCACGGATCTGCGCGAGACACTCCAGCGCCGGCAGCCTGTCGGGTGTTTCTGCGAGGACGATCTCGAAGAGGGGTTCGGCCTCCTCCCACTGCCGGAAGCGGAAGTGGTGCATGGCCAGGTAGTGCTGCAGGTCCAGGGAGTCTGGGCTGATCTGCCTCGCCTTGTCGAAATACTCCAGCGCCGACTTCTCGTGGCCGAGAGCGGAATGAGCTACGGCGATACGTAGAGCGACCGCACGGTTGTGCGGGTCGGCCTCCAGGAGTCGTCCGAAGACCGGAATTGCGCTCTCGTAATCGTGCTGGATGAACAGGGCTGAACCCCTATCCAGGTCGTGGAAGAGATCGACCCTGTCTTTGGGATTGGGCGCATCCTCTCGAAGGACCGTGCGGCCTTCGGAGCCGACATAACCCAGGCTCGCCAGCCGCTCCTTGGCTTCCTGTCCCAGGACTGCCCCTGCATCTTTGGATTCCGAGAGGGCCCGCTCCCAATGGACTCGAACCGTCTCCATGACCTCACGGTCGACCGCCACCTGGCCTTCGAGGTTCAGGGATTCAGCGGCATCGGCCTGGATGTCATAGACCTCCAACTCTCCGGAACGGATCACCTTGACGGTACCGTCGACCGCCATTACCTGTGGCTGCCAGCCGTACTGGAGGAAAGGTTTGAAGGCCTCTCCCAGCACCGTTTATGGTGCACCGCCCAGGAGGCTTCGACCCCCGTCTCCGTCACCGGCCCAGCTCAGAATCGTGTCGAAGATGCGACGTGTGCTGACGGGCACAGCGACCATCCCGGCCGAGATTCCGGAACCGACGACGATCAGCGGCACGCGCATCACACCCTGATAGAGCAGATTGCCGTGCAGAGCCTCCCCATGATCCCCGAGGCCCTCCCCATGGTCTCCAGCCACCAGGATCCTGTAGGGGGTCGCCTCGAAGCGCGCTTCGAAAGCGTTCACGAGTCGCCCCAGCTCCTGGTCCATGAAGGCGATCTCGCCCAGATAGGGATCCTCCGGGTACCTGGATCGGAAGGGCTCGGGAGGCTCATAGGGCTCGTGTGGGTCGAAGTAGTGAACCCAGAGAAAAAGCGGTCCCACACCTCCCCGCTCGAGATACGCCAGAGCCAAGTCGGTCGTCTGGTTGGCAGGCCGCTCTGCGTTGTCGTCGCCGAAATCATCGTCATAGCGGTCAAAGCCCGATGCCAGCCCGAACTCGGCCGCCAGCGGGAAGGCGGAGACGAACGCCGCGGTCCTGTAGCCGCGCTGCTGGAGTCTGCTCGCCATCAGGCTCTCGGAATCGGTGAACCGTCTGCCGTTTTCATGGATGCCGTGCTCCGACGGGTAGCGACCCGTCAAGATGGAGGTGTGAGCCGGCAGGGTCATGGGCGCGGTGGCGTAGGCCTGGGAGAAGACCTGACCACGCGCCGCCAGGGCATCCAGGGCGGGTGTTTCGACGACGTCCGTCTCGAGCCCCAAGCGATCGGCACGGGTCGTGTCGAGGGTGACCAGGAGAATCGAGGGCGGCTGCCGAGGGCTCGCATCCCGAGGCAGAGGAGAAGCGGTCTCCGAGGTTTCGGACCCGCAGCCCAGCAGGGCCAGACCGATCGTCAGGACAAAGGCATGGGTGGAGATGGTTGCACACATGATCGGGAGTCGGCTTCGGGCCCGCTCGCGGAGCGACCCGCCCTGTATAGCACAGCCTACGGGGAGTCGCGTCTGGCAGATGGGCCCTGGCTCCGAGGTAAGATTCCTCGATCGCGTCAGGCGTTCGCCGACCACCGGCGGGTCTCCAGGGCGGGCGCCGAGGGTCTGGACCTCCGGTCATGATCCCCTTGCGGCACTATCGACAGGAGCTCGAGCTCCGGCACACCTTTCGCCTCGCACGCGGGGCGAGCGACGTTCGTCAGACCCTCGTCCTGGAGTTGGAGCATGAGGGACTGGTTGGCCTGGGGGAGGCGGCTCCCATCGAGCGCTATGGCCAGGATTGCGACTCGGTTGCTCGAGCCGTGGAGACGATGGCCCAGCGGTTGACTCCCCCGTTGGCCTACGACTCGTCGGTAGTGAGCGTCGCCGTGCCTGGCGAGCCGGCCGCCGAGGCCGCCATGGACATGGCGCTGTGCGACCTGGCCGGCAAGAGGCTGGAGGCGCCGCTCTATGAGCTCATGGGGATCGACCCGAGCCAAACACCGGTGACCTCCTTCACCATCGGAATGGACACTCCCGAAGCGGTGGCCAAGAAAGTCCAGGAGGCCGGGGAGTACGAGGTGCTCAAGATCAAGATGGGCTCCGATGAGGACCGGGAGATCCTGGAGGCGGTTCGTGGGGTTACGGATCGTCCACTGCGGGTGGACGCCAACGAAGGCTGGACCCTGGAGGGGGCGCAATCGCGGCTCGAGTGGCTCGCGAGCATGGGAGTGGAGTTGGTGGAGCAACCCCTGCCGGCCGGGCAACTGGAGGAAATGCGCGAATTGCGCCGTCTGAGCCCCCTGCCGCTGTTCGCCGATGAGAGCGTTCATCGCGCCGCGGACATTCCGCGCCTGGCCGGCGCCTTCGACGGCATCAACATCAAGCTCATGAAGTGTGGTGGTCTCGGGGAGGCCCGGCGGATGATCGCCGTGGCTCGGGCACACGGCATGCAGGTCATGCTGGGATGCATGGTGGAGTCGTCCCTGGCGATCACCGCCGCCGCCCACCTCTCGCCGCTTGTGGATCATGTCGATCTCGATGGCAACCTGCTCATCGTCGACGATCCCTTCGTCGGTGTTACCGTCAAGGGAGGGCGACTCGTTCTGCCCGAAGAACCGGGGCTGGGTGTACGGCTCCGTGGATAGTCCTGTATGGTCATGAAAGCCAGTATCGTCATGAAAGATCGAGAGGAGGGCTGATCTCTTGCGTTACGTCGTCGGCATCGATTCGGGTGGCACCAAGACGGTCGGCCTGTTGGCGGACGACACCGGCGAGGTGCTCGCCAAGGCCCGGGGGGGCGGTGCCAACCTGGTGATCCACGGCGAGTTGAGCGTCGAGAAGGTCCTCTATCAGGTCCTTGAGGACCTGGAGTCTCCCGGTCCCATCGAGGCGATCTGCCTCGGCATGGCGGGAGTCGACCGTCCCGAGGAAAAAGAACTGATCCAAGGCTTACTGCGCCGGCTCGGCCTGCGCAAGAAGATCCGCATCGTCAATGACGCCCGCATCGCCCTGGTGGCGGGGGCGACGGCAGGGATCGGTATCGTCGTCTCGGCCGGAACCGGTTCGATCGCCTACGGCGAAGACCCCAGCGGCGAGACGGCTCGCTCCGGCGGCTGGGGCTACCTCCTCGGCGACGAAGGGTCGGCCTTCTGGTTGGGCCATGCGGCGATTCGACAGGGCATCCGGGCGGTGGATGGTCGAGGACCGGCGACAACGCTGTTCGACCGCATCGCCAAGAAGCTCGACCTGGACGTTCCCGATGGGCTCGTCAAGTGGTTCTATGACCAGAAGCTCTCCCGCGACCGGGTGGCCAAGCTGGCCATCCTGGTCGAGGAGGCGGCCAACGACGGCGATGTCGCCGCGAACTCGCTGTTGGACCAGGCGGCTCAACATCTGGCCCGGGCCGCGAGGGCTGTCGACCGCAAGCTGACCTTCACCGAGGGCTATCCCCTGGTACTGGCCGGCGGCGTCTTCCGGGCCTGTCCCAGTCTCTACGAGCGAGTGGAGAGCAATCTCGATCTGCCCAAGGCCGAGGTCATCCGCCTCGATAAAGAGCCGGCTACCGGTGCTGTGACCCTGGCTGTCGAGCTGCTGAGCTGATGCCCGAGGCCAAGAAGCGACTCATCGTCAACGCCGACGACCTGGGGCGGACTCCGGGCATCAATGCCGGGATCTTCGAAGCCCACAACCAGGGTCTGGTCACGAGCGCGACGCTGATGGTGGGCTTTTCGTCGGCCGAGGCGGCGGCTGTCGAGTGGAGCCGCCTCCCGAAGCTCGGTATCGGTCTTCACGTCGCACTCACGGGTGGGCGTCCGATCCTGCCACCAGAAGAAGTTCCCAGCCTGGTGGACGAGGAGGGTAGATTCCCAGCTCGACCGGAGGGTCTCGATCGAGCCCGCCCCGACGAGGTGACCGCAGAGGTGGAGGCACAATTCGATCGATTCCGCCAATGGACGAGTCGGCTGCCGACCCATCTGGACAGCCACCATCACTCCCACCGTCTACCCGTGGTCTACGATGCCCTGGTGAGCCTCGCGGCCAGGTATGGCCTGCCGGTGCGCAACGCCTCTGCCGAGGTGGGCGTGTGGTTGCGTCGCGACGGCATCGCGACCACGGACAGGTTCAACGAAGATTTCTTCGGGCAGGAGGCCAACCTCGAGACTCTCTTGAAGATCCTGGCCGGCCTCCCTCCGGGCGTCACCGAGATCATGTGTCACCCGGCGAGGGTCGATGCGGCACTGCGTCTCGACAGCAGTTATGTGGATGAGCGCCAGCAGGAGCTCGCGGTCTTGACCCACCCCGGGGCGATCCGAGCCATCCGGGAAGCGGGCATTTCCCTGACCCACTTCGGAGAGCTTTGAACGTCCTGATCCTGAGCGATCCGCGGGCCGCCACGAGCACGGTCGCTGGTGTAATCACGACCGCGGCCAGTGTCGAGCCCAGCTTGGTCCTGGGGCTGCCGACCGGCCGCACGCCGATACCCGTCTATGAAGAACTAGCGGAGCGCCACGCGAGGGGAGAGCTGGATCTCTCCCGGGCGCGAGCCTTCAATCTCGACGAGCTCCTGCTGCCGAGGGATCACCCGGCCACCTTCCGGAGTTTCATGCGACTCCACGCCTGGGAGCGTATCGGCCTGGATCCCGAGCGCTGTGACATCCCTGATGGCGAGGTCGATCCCGACCTCGAATGCGGGCGTTATGACAGCGCCGTGGCCGTGGCCGGAGGCCTGGATCTGGTGTTCCTGGGCCTCGGAGCGGACGGCCACGTGGCCTACAATCTTCCGGGACCACCGCACCCTTCGACCCATGTCGTGGAGTTGGCCACCAGCCTGGCCGACTCCCTGGGGGTGCCAGAGGAGTGGAGGCCCTTGAGAGCGATCACCATGGGCCTGGAAATGCTGCTCGGCGCTCGGCGGCTTGTGATGTTGGCTGTCGGTGAGGCCAAGGCGAGGGCCGTGCGCGCCCTGTTGGAGGGTCCCGAGACCCCCGGGTGGCCCTGCTCGCTGCTGCGCAGCCACGAGAGGTTCGATGTGGTCCTCGATCGCGCCGCGGCCGGAGGCGAGTGGTGACCGGCGAAACGTATAATGCCGCGCGGATGATCCAACCCCTCCCACTTCGACCACGCACTCCTGAAGCCCACCTGTGGGCAGGTGACGCTTGAGCGTCGGAACCGTCGACCTGGCGATTCTCCTGGTCTACATGACCGGTGTCGTGTTTCTCGGCATGTGGGTCGGCCGAGCAACGCGCACGGCTGCTGATTTCATGGTCGCTGGCCGGGATCTGCCGTGGTGGGTGATCCTGTTTTCCATCGTCGCCACCGAAACCAGCACGGTGACCTTTTTGAGTATCCCGGGCTTCGCCTACGGCCTGGACATGACGTGGCTGCAGATCGTTCTCGGCTTCGTTCTGGGACGCTTCCTCGTCGCCTTCCTGTTGCTGCCACAGTACTTCAAGGGCAACTTCTTCACCGCCTACGAGGTTCTCGACCGACGCTTCGGGGGTGCCACCAAGCAGGCCGCCTCCGTGTTGTTCATCATCACCCGTAGCCTGGCCGATGGCCTGAGGCTCTTTCTTTCGGCCATCGTGCTGCAGGAGATGACGGGCATCCCCATGTACTGGGCGGTGGTCGCCATCGGCGTCGCGACGATCGTCTATACCTATTTCGGCGGAATGCGAGCCGTGCTGTGGACCGACTCCCTGCAGTTCGTGGTCTACATGGCCGGCGCTTCGCTGGCCTTCTGGCTGCTCCTGGACCGCCTACCGGGTGGCTGGCAGCAGATGATGAGCATGGGAGAGGCGGCAGGAAAGCTACGGGTGTTCGACTTCGCCCTCGATTGGAGCGAGCCCTACGGGTTCTGGGCTGGGCTCATCGGTGGAGTGTTCATCACCCTCGGCTCGCCTGGCGTCGACCAGATGATGGTGCAGCGCTATCTCTCCGCCCGCAACCTCTCCGACGCGCGCCGTGCCCTGATCACGAGCGGATTCGTCGTCCTGGCACAATTCGCCCTGTTTCTGATGATCGGCGTG
>JAUVRX010000230.1 GCA_030597375.1 Acidobacteriota bacterium | reverse complement strand
GAGATTTCAACCGCGTCTTCAGCGACGGTTTCGAGTTCGGTAACACGTCGACCTGGACATTGACGGGCTACTGACCGGTTCCCCCCTGCAGGCCCGCCCCCTCATACTCCTACCACGGGCTCTTAGCGAAGCTCCGTCTCAGATCGACGTGGAGACAGAAAAGGTCTCCAGCTTGGGTAGTTCGAGGATTGGGCCGGAACCCTCTGGGGCTCGCGCGCTGAATCCCTGGGTACGTGACGATGTCGAGCTAGGGGAGATGCCTAGTCGGCTGGCCGGACGATTCGGTAGAGGTGGACGGGGCCGTCATAGTGGTTGCCCATGACATCGTAGGTCTTCATCAGTTTCAGATCGTCATCGGCGGGGACCGCCGATCGCAGTTTCGCCTCGATCGGTCCTCGCGTGATGAGGTGGGTGGGTCGATACGTCTGGTAGCGCCAGGCGGGAGTTTCGACTCCGACCCGTCCGCTGATGGCCTCGATTCCTGTAGCCATGGATACCTGCGGCGCGATGTCGCCCATGAGCAGGGTCGAGTCCAGAGGCTCACCGAGATCCGCGGCCAACTGTTCGCAGAAGTCGCGATACGACCACTCGGGGTGGATCAGGTAGTCGGCGATGCGGAAGGAGCCGAGAGCAATGTGGGAGCCGACCAGAAGCAGAAGAGCGATTGCGACAGGGCGACGCTTCTCCGCAATTGCGTAGGCAGTCGCCATGGAGACGGTGCCTATTGCCAGAACGCTGAAGGGTACAAAGTAGCGGACCGGCTGATAGTGCGTGGAGGAGATCAGCGCGAAGTAGCTGATGGCTCCCAGCAAATAGAAGATCGAAATGCGCTCCCGGGCCAACCCTGTCCTTTTCCAGTGCTGGACGATGACGAGGACCGAAGGGAGCATGGCAACACACAGGAGGAAATCCCGTCCTCCCATGATCCTGATGGCGCTCCAGGCTCGTTCCCACAGGCCGATATCTCCTCCCGCAACTTTGGATGAGATCAGGAACCAGAATTCGGGCATGTCCTGAGGAAAGAAGAGCAGGCCCAGGAGATAGTGGGAACCGGTCAACAGCACTGCCGACACCAGAAAACCGACGCTCCGCCTCACTCTGAGTCTCGAGCTGTCGGTACCCATGGCCGCGACCAGCAGCAGCACAGGCAATGCGAAGAGGGCAGTCGGCTTCGTCAGCAAGGCCCAGGAGTAGGCCAGCCCAGCAAGAGCACCGCCCAGAACGGGGCGTGTCGAGCCCAGCGTGACCAACAACCCGAGGGAGGCGATCACGAAGAACAGCATAGGCAGCTCGAGCAGAGCGATCCGACTGTAGGCGAAGAGATGGAAATCGGTCGTCAGCAGCGCCGCCGCCACGAGTGCCCCGACGAGGCCAGCCTGGATGCGAATCGTGCTGACCATGAGCGCGACGAGTCCGAGAAACATCAGGGCCGGCGTCAACCTGGCCGAGACCAGGCTGACGCCGAGGCCACTGAAGGTGAGCCATTGCAGGAGATGGAACGTGGGCTGCATGATGGCTCGATTGACATCGCCGGGCAGGTACCAGTAACCGAACAGGTGCCAACGGATCGCCGCGTTCGAGAACCAACCTTCGTCGGTTAGGGGGGCGCCTGATTTTGTCAGCTCGACGGGGAAGTCGGCCTCGAGGTGAACGAGTCTCGCGCAGGCCGCCACCACCACCATCAGAGCGGCCAGCAACAGCAGCACACGAAGCGTCTTGGAACCGGTAGGCCGAGTCGGCAGCTGCCACGGAAAACCCATTTGAGATTGTAGATACTTGAATTAGTCAGGGTGGACTTCGCTCCCTAAAATAGCACGGTGGGCATCGATCATTCGTCTCCTGCGTGAGAGGCAGGACGTGAGGGTAAACAACCCAGATCAGGAGGACCGACACCTTGAGCCGCACAGAAGAGCGAAGGCAATCCTCTCGTTACCAGGGTGAGTTCCGAAACTGCTGGTCCCCATCGCCCGGCGTGATTCTCGACGTGGGTAAGGCTGGCTTGTCCATCGAGACCATCAAGGAAATGAAGCCCGGGGAGTGGATCTTCGTCAACACCAATATGGACGGCAAGAAGATCGGCGTGCCTGGAGAGGTGCGGTGGATTCGCCAGGTCGCCAGTACACGGATCGGCAACCAACTGTCGCCGGTCTATCACGTCGGCATCTCGGTGTTCGATGAGGATGTGCAGCCCGAGTGGCACGAACTGGTTGCGGAGTGTTCCTCGACTCCGGTCACCGACGTGGGGATCGTCCGAGACACCCGCGAGGTGTCGGTCTCGTCGCTGTCGGCCGCAGACGTCGCCACTTTGGACAGCTCCTCCGACTGACGTGACTGACTTGTCGAATCACGGAGCTCAGCTCGAGAGGCGGTGCCGACCCAGGCACCGCGCTCTCTATCTGCGCTTCCATTCTCCGATGCCAGGCGAGATCGTGAACCTGAGCGAGCTCGGAATGGCGATCGAGACGCTGGTCGATCTGCCTCCGGGCTACGAGTTGACATTCCGACTGCGGCGTAACTCGAAGATCATGGAGTTGCGAGGATGGATCCGCTGGGGCCGTGTCATTCGGACCATCTCCACCTCGGAAGGCAAGGAGCTCAAGGTCTTCCAATCAGGCGTCGAGTTCAATGAAGCCACGGTCGAGGTGGTGAAGAAGAGCGCCGGTGTCTTCCCTCTTGCCGTTAACTCAGAGGATGGCGGTGTCGAAGGAGCATTCCGGATTCGGTCGCCCGGCTAGCCCTCAGCGCCGGCCCTATTCTCGAACGACCCCGAGTCCATCGATCAGCTGCCCCGGTGGAATCTCTACAGGACCTGTGTCTTTCCTGAACAGCTTTCCGCCGGCCTGGCCTGCCAGCCTCACCTCTCGATCCCTGACGATGACCATGGCACCTTCTCGAATGGCCACAACCGGGGTGTCGTTCTCCTCCAGGTACTCGGTCAGTCTCTGATCCCTGGTCTCACCCTGGTGCGTGGAGTCGGGATCGGCGTCCACGTAGTGGGGGTTGATCTGAAACGGAACGAGATCCAGCGCGACGAAGCTCGCCGGCTGAACGATGGGCATGTCGTTGGTGGTCTTGATGGTGGGGCCGGCGACGTTGGAACCGGCGCTCGTTCCCAGATAGGGCATTCCCGCTTCGACTCTGTCGCCAATCGGCGCTATGAGACCCTGGCCTTGCAGCTCGCGCAACAGGCGGAAGGTGTTGCCGCCTCCGATGAAGATTCCTTCAGCCTTGCGCACGGCCTCCACAGGGTCTTCCGCCTCATGAATCGAGGTCAGCTCGATGCCCATCTCTCCGAATCGCTGTCGGGCCTGTTGCGCGTAGGCGTCCCGATCGAAGAGGGCGTAGGGCACAAACAGAACTCTGCTGCTTTTCGCGAAGAGCTGTCGGATTTCCTCTTCGCAGTGCTCCAGGTAACCAGAGCCGTAGGCTTTCGAGCTGCTGACGAGCAATAGTCGCTTCATGCGTTGGTTCTCCCCACAAAGAGGCAGCATATCGGTGACCTGAATCGGCCACAAGATGCGGTAGGGTGGAGAGGGGGAGTCATGGAACGAGTCATGGAGCGGATCGGAATGAGACGGGCGGTTCTTGCACTGCTCCTGGTGCCCGTGGTTGCAGCTGTCGGATGCGATCAGGGCTCGAGCCAGAAGTCCGCAGTCTCGTCGGAGGAGGCCCGACTCGAAGGTTTGCCGGAGTCGCTTTCCAGGCGGCCGGATGAAGCTCTGGACCGCATCCTGATTCCGGAGGTCTTTCGAAGGGAGCAGGAACGCCGCCTGGCCGAGGCGATGGCAGATCTCGAGGCCCGACCCGACGATGTCGAGGCCCTGATCTGGGCCGGGCGACGTCTCGGGTATCTGGCTCGATATCGTGAAGCGATCGATCTCTACAGCCAGGGGATCGAGGCCTTCCCCGAGGACCCACGACTCTACCGCCACCGAGGACATCGCTTCTTGACGCTGCGCCGGTTCAACAATGCTGCAGCCGATCTGGAGGTCGCCGCTCGCCTCATGAGCCAGCGGCCCGATGAGGTGGAGCCCGATGGGTTGCCCAACGAACGGGGGATTCCCACGAGCACTTTGCGGTCGAATGTCTGGTATCACCTCGGCCTGGCCTACTACCTCCAGGGAGACCATGCAGACGCGCGGAAGCCCTATAGAAGGGGTCTGCAGGCCTCCCGCAACCCGGACATGCTGTGCGCCATGGCCTATTGGGCCTACTTGAATCTCGTGCGCCTCGGAGAGCAGGCGGAGGCGGCCGTGGTGCTGCTCGCCATCGACTCCGAGATGGACATCATCGAGAACCACGACTACCACCGCCTTCTCATGGTCTTCATGGGAGACGAGGACGCAGAGGAGCTCTGGGCGGAAGCTCGAACCAGCGGCAGCCTCAGTCTGGCGACGGTCGGCTACGGCCTCGGGACCTGGCACCTGCTGAATGGCGACCAGGAACGGGCGGTGCAGATCTACAACCAGGTCCTCGAGGAAGGACAACCCTCCTCGTTCGGATTCATCGCTGCCGAGGCTGAGATGGCACGCCTGCCGACCCCGGCCCCCAACTCCTGAAGCGGGCGCCACCACCCACCCCGACCCCCGCCCACAAAAAAGGCTGGCACCTCTGCCGGTCAGGCGACGTGTCCTCGGTGACGCTTCTACTAACTTATTGATATATATGCATTTAGCGAGATTAACGTTGGTGGAGACAGGCTCCTGGTGTATGGTTCAGAACAGGTGCTGAACGATCCGGAATGAGAGGGTCCGGAGGAACAGTTGGAGGGCTGTCAAGGTCTGTTTGACAGT
>JAUVRX010000308.1 GCA_030597375.1 Acidobacteriota bacterium | reverse complement strand
TTTTGGCCGCTGAGCTGGCACTCCGCCTGCGGTAGGATGGCCCACCGCGCAGATCTGCCCGGGCGCCGCAGCCGTAAGTGCGATGTGGACCAGCCAAGGAGACCGCTGATGAAGAGAGTGATTCGAAATCTGTCAACGCTGAGCGTGCTGGGGTTGTGGTTTGGGCTGGGCGGCATCGCCCTGGCCGAGGAGCTGCCGGAAGGAGTGGAACAAATCCTTCCTCGCGGCAAGATTGCCGCTGTTTTCGATCCGCAGTTCGTTCCAGCTGCCGAGGCGAAGATCGCCAAGGATGCCTGGGTATTGGGGGTCGTGATCGACGGCCAGGCGCGCGCTTACAGCCTCAACCTGCTCAATCGACACGAGATCGTCAACGATCAGATCGGCGACACGGCGTTCGCCGCTGTGTGGTGACCGCTGGCCAACACGGCCGTGGTCTACGGCCGAACGATCGGCGACAAAGAGCTCAACTTCGAGGCTTCGGGAGCGTTGATGGACGCCTCTCTGGTCATGCGCGACCGGGAGACCGACAGCTGGTGGTCCATCATGACCTCCACCGCCATCGGTGGCGATCTGGAAGGTGCAGAGCTCGAAGAGATGCCGGTCAGCGAGAAGGCCACCTGGAAGGATTGGGTGAAACGGCACCCCGACACCCTGGTGCTTTCCATCGAGGGTGAGGAGCACGTCGACAACAACCCGTACGACAACTACTTCGAATCTGCGGATACCTTCCGCGACTTGAAGATCGAAGACAAGCGATTGAAGGCAAAAGACTCCATCTACGCCTTCTGGATCGACGGTGAACCCTACGCGGTACCGCACAAGGCCTTCGAGGGCGGCGAGGTCTTCGAGATCGAGGGCGACAGTGCGCACCGTCTCTTCGTCTACCGCACCAAGGGCTCTCCCATGTTCGAGTCCAGCAAGGCCTATCTCGTGCCGGCGGAGGTAGCCGACAAAATTGGCAAGCCGAAGGATCTCCTGGCCGCGATCGAGTCGGGGCAGGCCGTGGGCGTTACAGCGATCGGCGGCTTCGACACCTTCTGGTACAACTGGGTCTCGGTCAACGAGAACACCAAACTGATGAAGTAGGACGTGGTATCGACAAGTCCACAAACCGCCTGCTCCGGGGGTTCTCGGCTCTCGGAGGCGGGCGGCTCTCTCTTTTGCCCGCGCAGTTGGTAGATTAGCCGGGCTCGAGAGGATTTCCTTGATCGACGAAACCCCCGAAAAGGACGAGCGCGACCGGGATCTCGGATTCGGCTCGGTGGTGGCTCGGCAGAGCCGCCAGCGATTGCTGAATCGGGACGGCACCTTCAACGTCGTGCGCCGGGGACTGGGGGTGAGAGCCTCTTTGAGCCTCTACTACTCGCTGCTCACCATGTCCTGGCCACGCTTCCTTCTGGTCGGGCTGGCAGCGTATCTGGTGATCAACGCCCTGTTCGCGACGGGCTACTTCCTGTTCGGTCCCGAGGCCCTCGCCGGTGACGAAAGCACCGCCCTCGGCGGCCGGTGGCTCCAGAGCTTTTTCTTCAGCGTTCACACCATCAGCACGGTCGGCTATGGGCACATCGTGCCTACGAGCCTGCCGGCCAACCTGCTCATGACGATCGAAGCCATCGTCGGCCTGTTCGGTCTGGCTCTGGGAACCGGGCTCATCTTCGCTCGCTTCTCCCGACCCCTGGCCGGAATCACCTTCAGCCGCAACGCGATCATCGCCCCCTATCGGGGGATTCAGGCCTTCGAGTTTCGGGTCGCCAACGGCCGCCGGAATCAGATCGTGGATCTGGAGGCGCGAGTCGTGTTCGCCCGCCTGGCGAGGACCGATGGGCTGATTCGCCGGGTGTTCGACAATCTCGAACTGGAGCGCCGTCAGGTGAACTTCTTTCCCTTGAGTTGGACGGTCGTGCATCCCATCGACGAGGCCAGCCCCCTCTACGGCTTGAGTCGCGAGGATCTCCTGGAGAGCGACGCCGAGTTCCTGGTGCTGCTCACCGGGATGGACGAGACCTTTTCCCAGATGGTTCATGCACGCTCCTCCTACAAGGCCGATGAGGTGCAGTGGGGCGTGCGGTTCAGTAACATCTTCGAGGAGACGGACGACTCGCACATCGCCATGGAGGTCAGTCGGATCAGCGATGTCGAGGAGGCTGGGTAGAGTCCACCCTGGTAACCAGCAAAGAGGGGGTTTCAATGCGTCACATTCTTCGGATCGGTGGTTGTGCATTGCTGGTAACCATGGCGGTGGCGCCATTTGCCTGGGCCAGCGAGGGCGCCCACTGGACCTACGAAGGCGAGGAGGGGCCGGAGCACTGGAGCGAGCTGTCGGCGGAGTTCGATATGTGCTCCAGAGGCCTGAACCAGTCGCCGATCGATCTCGTTGCCGATATTGATGCCGATCTTCCCGAGTTGATCTTCGAGTACACTAATCCTGGCAACCTCGTTGAGACCAACACGGGGCACGCCATTCAAGATGAAGTCAATCCCGGCAACTTCCTGGTCTTCGTCGACAAGCGATACGAGCTCAAGCAGTTTCACTTCCACAGCCCGAGCGAGCACCTGGTCGACGGCGAGGCTTGTCCGATGGAGGTGCATTTCGTGCACCAGGACCAGAATGGCAGGTATGCCGTCCTGGGATTGATCTTTGAAGAGGGTGAGAGAAACGAGTTGATAGACAACTTGCCGTCATTCAGGGCCGAGCGCGGCGAGGATCCACACGGAGACCCCGTGGATTTCAACGAGCTGATTACCGATCGGACGAACTACTTCCTATACAACGGTTCGTTGACCACCCCTCCCTGTACGGAAGGGGTGCAGTGGATCATTCTCAAGCAGCCAATCATTGTTTCCCCTGAGCAGATCCAGCACTACCACGACCTTCTGGGCTTCGACAACAATCGCCCGATCCAGCCCCACAACTCTAGACTCGTCCTGGACTGAGCAGAGCTCGGCCTCAGAGAATCGGCGATGTGAGCCGGGCGGCCTTG
>JAUVRX010000077.1 GCA_030597375.1 Acidobacteriota bacterium | reverse complement strand
TGTCCGGAACGGCCGTGGATGATGATGTCGACGTTGTCGGAGGAGGCATTGCGCTGGCCATAGTGCAGCCCGAAGATGCCGACCTCGAGGCCGGCATCGACATGCAGGCCGAAGATGGCATCGACCGTCGGATCTTCCAGGACCCCCTCTTCGATCAGCAGCTTGGCGCCGCCCACCGTCTCTTCGGCCGGCTGGAAGATGAGTTTGACCGTACCCGGAAACCGATCGGCCAACCCTGAGAGAATGCGTGCCGCACCGAGGAGAATCGCCATGTGAACGTCGTGACCGCAGGCGTGCATCGTGCCGGGAATCTGTGACCTGTAGGGGACATCCTTGGCGTCCTGCAACGGCAAGGCGTCCATATCCGCCCGCAGCGCCACCACCGGACCGTCGGAGCTGCCAGGTATGAGCCCCAGGACGCCGGTACCGCCAAGGCCGTCGACGTGCTCGATGCCGAGCTCGTCGAGAACGGCCTGGACTCGAGCCGCGGTGCGGTGCTCCTCGAGACCGAGCTCGGGGTGTCGATGGAAATCGCGCCGGATCTCACTCATCCAGGCCACGAGCTCATCGGCGGTTGCCAGCAGCTCCTCCGAAGTCGGAAGCCCGGCGTCGGTGCCCTCTCGGGAGCTCGTCATGGCCGGCAGCGTACCACGACAGAAATCCCCTTCGGCGCCAGTTGCTTGGTCCTGTTGGGACTGCCACAATCGGCCCGAACGACAGGGCCGACTGTCGCGGAGTGAAGATGCTTTCCAAGAAGCGTGCTGGTCTTCTGATCTCGATTCTCTCGCTGGCTTCTCTGGTTTCTGGCTGCCGATCGATACAGGCACCCGAAGCTCGACCGGCGGTCCCTGCCGGCGAGCGACCCATGCTCTGGCCCGAAAGGCTGCAGCCCGGCGACACCATCATGTTCGTGGCACCAGCGGGAGATCTCGACCAGGAGAGAATTCTCCAGGCCAAGAGTCGTCTCGAGGCGCGCGGCTACAGGGTCAAGATGCGTAAGGACCTTTTCGCCAAGGAGGGCTATCTCGCCGGCACCGACAAGCGGCGCGCCAAGGAGCTCATGCAGGCCTTCTCCGACCCGGAAGTCAAGGCCGTCTTCTCGGGACGGGGTGGCTACGGCACCATGCGGATTCTCGACCTGCTGGACTACGAGAAAATCCGTAGGAATCCCAAGATCCTCGTCGGGTTCTCCGACATCACCGGATTGCATCTGGCACTGAACCGCCAGGCCGGCCTCATCACCTTCCACTCGCCCACCTCCTTCTGGCGTCTGGACAGCGAGCAGGAGGGCATGACGCCCTTCACCCAGAAGTACCTGCTTCTAGCGACGACCGAAGAAGAGGAGGGCAGCCATGGCTACACGATCGAGATCCCCCGAGACGCTCCGCAGCCGGAGGCTCTCGGCAAAGGGCGTGCCCGGGGCCGATTGGTCGGCGGCAACCTGTCCATGATCTCCGCTCTCGAAGGGACGCCTTACGCCGTTGACACCCGCGACGCGATCCTGCTCCTCGAGGACACCCGTGAGGCGCCCTACCGCATCGACCGCATGCTGCGGCAACTGCAACTGGCCGGCAAGCTGGACACCTTGCGGGGCGCGGTGCTGGGTCAGTTCACCCGCAACTACGACCGGGAAGAGGATCAGATGACCGAGGACCCCCGCTTCACGGTCGACGGGGTGCTGCGTCAGTATCTCGAGCCGCTGGGAATACCGGTCCTGATGAACTATCCCGTGGGGCACAGCCCGTACAACGCCACGCTGCCGCTGGGCGGTCAGGTCGAGGTGGACGCCGACGAGGGCGTGCTCCGCATCCTGCCGCACTGAAGCACTGGGGGTTGAGGCGGCCGGGCGTACCTTCCGGCCGGTCCTTGGGGGCTTGGGGGTTGAAGCGGCCAGCGTACCTTCGGCCGGTCTTTGAGGGCTTGGGGGTTGAGGCGGCCGTCGATTGCTCCGGCCGATCTCTGAGGGCTTGGGCAGTGGGGCAATGAGATCTTGAAGCGGCCGGACCCCGTGCCGGCCGGGGCGTGTGGGGGTGAGCGAAAGACTTGGCTTTCTGGTGGCATTGGGCCACGCACGAGGCTCTCCCCCGTCGTCCTGGGCCTCCGGCTGGAGACCTCGTACGCGGCCCTTCACCTCTTTCTGATCTCAAAGTGACAGGATGCCTCAAGACTCCACTGTGGGTCGAGGCAGCTCCAACTCCCGAGCCGTGCGCTCGGTGGCCAAGACAGTAGCCAGGGCTTGGCGCTCGTTGATCAATGTGGCTCGATCGCCGTCCACCAGGACTTCCGCTGGGCGGCCGTGGTCGTTGTAGTTGGAGACCATCGACATGCCATAGGCGCCGGCCGAGAAGATCGCCACCAGGTCGCCCCTCTCCATCGGTGGGAGCTGTCGATTCCTGGCCAGGAAGTCGCCCGTTTCGCAGATGGGACCGACGACATCGCAGATTTCGAGGTCGGGCAGGCCGGGATCCTCCAACAGTCGGGGAGCTTCACCGGCCCAGCTCACAGGCCAGACGAAATGGAAGGCGCGGTAGAGGGCTGGCCGGATCAGGGTGTGCATGCCGGCGTCGCAGATCACGAAGGTCTTGGTTCGTCCCTTCTTGACGTGCTGCACCCGGGTCACCAGGATGCCGGAATTCGCCATGATGAAGCGTCCGGGTTCCATCAACACCTGCAAGCCGTTCTCGACGCGCTCGCCAAGCAGCGGGATGAGTCGTTTGGCGTAGTCTTCGAGCGGCGGTACCTGACCCTCGACGTAGTTGATCGGCCAGCCACCGCCCAGATCCAGGACTTCGATCTTGTGGCCACGACGCTCGAGCTCGTCGACCAGGCCGAGCAACACTTCGACGGCCTCGGCATAGGGTTCCACCTGGGGAACGGGCGACCCGATGTGGACGTGCAGGCCCACCAGGTCGACGCCCCTGTCTCGACCCCACTCATCGAAGATATCGGGGATCAAGGGTGCGTCCATGCCGAACTTGTTCTCCTCCTTGCCCGTCGTCGTGTATTCGTGGGTATGGGGATCGACGTCGGGGTTGACGCGCAGGCAGACCCGCGGCCTGACGCCGAGCTCGGTTCCCCAATAGGCGATGCGCTCGAGCTCCGAAGTCGACTCGGCGTTGAGGATGCCGACCGGGCCTCTCTGCTCGGGCTCGCGCTCCTCGAGCCCAGGGACACCATCCAGTGTGTGAAAACGGCCGTCGAGGGCCGAGCGGATCTCTGCGTCGCTCTTGCCGACGCCGGCGAAAACCATGTCCGCTGTGGAGGCGCCGGCCAGCCAGGCCCGGTCGAGCTCGCCTCCCGAGACCACATCCATGCCGGCCCCCAGATCGTGCATGAGGCGGCAGAGATGGAGATTGGGGCTCGACTTGACCGCGTATTGAAAGCGCACCCGTAAGGGTGAAAAGGCCTTGTCCAGACGCTGGTAGGCGGCTCGGATCGCCGGCGCCGAGTAGATGTAGGTCGGAGTCCCGGCCGACTCGACGATCTGCGGAACGGCAATCCCGTCGGCGTGCAAGACCCCGTCCTGGAAACGAAAAGCCTCGATGTCTTTCATGCGTTCACCCTATCTCGACAACTTGCGGACATGGTGCCCGGTCAGCGAGGCACCGGGTACAGATACTCATACCGTCGTTGGATGCGCACCACCCGACCCTCCCCGTCCAACTCGAAGACCAGCATCTCACCATCCGACATCTCAAAGGTGTCGCCCTCGACCGGCTCGAGTCGCGTCAGGCCCTCCGCCGCATCGTCCTCCGGTGGGTAGTTGTGCGAGTACAGAACCAGCCCTTCGTCGAGGATCATGACCTGGTGCTCCCAGCCCCAGGGATCGGTGTAGAGGCCCAGGTACCTCTCCCAGGCTGGATCGACTTGTCTTTCGGACGGGGGCTGAGCCGTGCTCGCGGCGATCGCCTCTCCCACGAGGTCGAGGGCCTGATAGCTGAACTGGTAGGGAATCCCGTCATCGGCGTTGACCATGGCGATGATGGCTAGCTTGTCAGCCGGCACCAGGAGAAGGTGGGTCCTGTTGCCCCCGATCCACCCGCCATGGGAAACCAGGGTCTTGTCGCTTCGCCTGGAGATTCCGAAGCCCAGGCCCCGGCCACCCGACCAATTGGAGTAGACCCAATGCGGACGCTGCATTTCGTATAGGGTGCTGGCTTTCAGGACCTCTCCGTCACCGGACTCTGGAGCCGCGCGCAGGTGCAGAGCGGCGAATCGGGCCAGGTCGTCCACTGACGAGACGATGTTGGCGGCCGGTGCCATCCCTTTCGTCTCGTAGTACTCCATCACCTCTCGGCTGCCATCGGGCTGACGGCGCATGTAGGCCGTCGCCATCTGCCGACGCACATCCTCGGATGGAATGACGGTGGAGTGAGTCATCCCCAGTGGATCGATGATGTGCTTCTGGATGTAGTCCGCGTAGGTCTCCCCGGAGACCGCGGCGATGATCTCACCCAGCAACGCCATCCCCAGATTCGAGTACTTGTAGGTCTTGGCCGGAGGGAAGATGGCCGGCTGAGTAGAAACCGCTGCGATGACCTCTTCCCTGGTGGGAAACTCGTGCGTCGTCCAATAGGGGAAAGCGCCCTCCCGCGGCAGGCCTGCCGTATGGGTCAACAGATGCCAGATGGTGATCTCGGGCGCCTCCTCGAAAGAGCTCTGGAGCTTGAACCAGGCGAGGTGCTGGGCTATCGGATCGTCGAGTCGGAGCTTGCCCTCGTCGCGCAGTTGCAGGATCGCCGAGGCGGTGAACAGCTTGCTGATCGAGCCGAGTCGAAAGAGGGTGGCGGGTGTCGCCGGCGTCTGCGACTCGAGGTCACTGACGCCATAGCCCTTCGACCAGATCATCTCCTGGTCGTAGACGATACCCACCGCCAGGCCGGGAATCTGCTGGTAGGCCATCTGTTCCTGGATCCAGAGATCTAGCAGGGTGACGGCGTCTCGAACCTGCGGGTGCTCTACCAGGAAGTCACCACTCTGGGCGGCGACCGATGGCACCAGACACAAGAAAGCCAGCAGTACGAAGGACCTTCCTCTCAGCACGGGCACTCTTCCTCCCTTCGGAGCTTTCCTGTGAGGGACCCTTTTCTGCGCTGGTCCCGAACCCGTGGCATCAGTCGCTTCCAACCCATCCAGGACCCTTGACGAATCTACCTGGCGTGACTCCGGTGTGCTGGCCATCTCGCAGCACCTGTTCGCCATTGACAAACACGTGGACCACGCCGGTTGCCAACTGATGGGGTTCCTCGAAGGTCGCCCGATCGATGACGGTCTCGGGGTCGAAGACCACGACGTCGGCAAAGAAGTCCGGTGCCAGCGTGCCTCGCCCCTCGAGCTTCAGGTTGGCAGCAGGCAGACCGGTCAGACGATGGATCGCCTCCTCGAGCGAAAGGATTCCCTCTTCGCGCACGTACTTGCCGCGCAATCGAGCAAACGAGCCGTAGGCGCGCGGATGGGGCTGGGCGTTGGTGAACGGCGCTTCGGGTGCCATGGAGGCGGAATCGGAGCAGAAGCTCACCCAGGGCAGGGCGATCTTCTTGCGGATGTTGTCCTCACTCATCGTGAAGCGCACGGTGCCGATCCGGCTGTCGTCTTCGATGATGAGATCCATGGCCGTCACCACGGGTGATGTGCCGCGCATCTCAGCCACTTCGGCCAGGGTCTTGCCGGTGAGGTGGCGCAGGTCCTCATTGCGGAAACTCACCAGGAGGATATCCTCCGGAGGGATCATCTCGGTCTCGGCGATGACGCGCTCGCGGACAGCCGGATCTTTCAATCGCTCGATCCGCTCTTCGTGGTCCCCCTCCTTGACCCAGGCGGGCAGGTCGTAGTTCAGACCCGTAGAGCTGGCATGGTAGGTGTAGATGTCGGCGGTCACCGGCAGTCCTTCGGCCCGAGCCGCTTCGATCAGGCCCACGACCTCGTCCAGCCTGTCCCAGTTGCGCTTGTGCGAGACCTTCAGGTGGTAGATCTCGCCGCGGACGCCGGCCTCCCGGACGATGGTGACGAGCTCCTCGATGGCTGCAAGGATCTCGTCACCCTCACTGCGGATATGGGAGATGTACATGCCGTCGTGCTCGGCAGCCACCCGGGCCAGGGCGATCAACTCTGCCGTCGAAGCGAAGGGAGCTGGGATGTAGGGCAGGGAAGATCCGACGCCGAGGGCGCCTTCCTCCATGGCCTCGCGCACCAGCTGCAGCATGCGCTCGAGCTCCGCCGGGGTGGGGTCACGATCCTCATAGCCCAGCTCGTGGGTCCGCACCGGGGCGGCCCCGACGAAGGAAGCCACGTTGGTGGAGATACCCCGGTCCTCCAGGGACTGCAGGTACTCGCCCAGCGTCGTCCAGGTGACGTCATACTCGATGTCACTCTGCCGCTCGACCTTCTCCTGCTTCATCGCCTCGTTGAGCGGCCCCATGGAGGTTCCCTCGCCCATGACTTCCAGGGTCACCCCCTGGCGGATGTCGCTCAGTGAGCGACCATCCTGGATGAGGGATTCGTTGGCCCAGCTCAGCATGTTGATGAAGCCGGGTGCGACGGCCAACCCCGTGGCGTCGATCTCGACCCGACCGCCATGGTCACTCAAATCGCCGATGACGGCGATACGGTCACCATCGATGGCCAGATCGGTCACTACCGGCGGTCCACCGCTACCATCGTAGAGGGTGCCGCCGCGAATGACGACGTCGAATTCGGGCCTGCCGCAGGCGCTGGCCAGGAGAAGCGCTGTTGGAATCATCAGCGCCAAGACGAGACTTTTCATGGTTTGATCCCCCTCGGTCGAGAAAGAATAGACTACCAGCCGAGAGGCCCTTGGCGACACAGGAACACCATCCGACCTTGAGCTCCGGAGACAGAACTGTGATCAGGATCTCGACACTCGTACTCGCTGGATTGTTTTCCTTCGCGGCTCACGCCTCGACGCCACAGGAGCTCTGGCAGGCCTGGCCAGAAGAGCGCTTCGAAACCACGGTCGCACCCTGCCTACGCCACGCCCGATTGATGGAGAGCCTGCAGGAGCTCCAGTCTCGATACCCGGACAGCATCCGACTCGAGGAGGTGGGAACATCTTTCCTCGGACGCTCCATTCGAATGCTCACCCTGGGACGCGGAGAGCAGAAGATCCTGCTCTGGTCGCAGATGCACGGCGACGAGCCCTCGGCCACCCCTGCACTGCTCGACATCGCCAACTATCTACTCGAGCATGCCACTGAGCCGGCAGCCGGGTCGATTCTCGATGGCTTCACACTGTTGATGATCCCGATGCTCAATCCCGACGGCGCCGAAGTCTACGAACGGCGCAACGCCCAGGCCATCGACATCAACCGCGACGCCCTCAATCTCGCCACTCCAGAGGGGCGGATCCTCAAGCGGGTACGCGACGAGCACGAGCCCATGCTGGGCTTCAATCTCCACGACCAGAACCGTCGAACCGCGGTGGGAGACACAGGGCTCCTGGCAACGAATGCGGTCCTGGCGGTGGCGGGCGATCCAGAGAATACCCTGACACCCGGCAGGCGGCGTGCCAAGCGCGCCTGCGCGGCCATCGTCGATGCCCTGGCGCCCTTCATGCCCGGCGGCATGGCGCGCTACGACGAAGACTGGAGTCCACGGGCCTTTGGCGACAACCTGACCGCGTGGGGCACGCCGGTCGTGCTCATCGAAAGCGGCGGACTGCCGCCCGGGCAGGAGTTCACCGTGCTGACGCGCCTCAACTTCGTGGCAATCCTCACCACCCTCGAGGGTCTGGCTCGAGACGATCTCGCCGGCTACGACCCCCGGGTCTACGAGGACCTGCCGCGCAACCAATCCAACTCGTGGTCGGACGTCGTGGCTCGCGGCGGCTACCTCCTGCAGCCGGGCACCACCCAGGCCTATCGGGCCGACCTCGCCTTCGATCGTCTCCGCGGCGATCGCCTGGCCGTCGGGTGCTCCTCCGCAGATCGGGTGCGCTCACAGATCTCCGAGGTCGGAGATGCCAGCTTTGTCGGTGCCGGGCAGAGCCTGGACGCCACCGACAGCCTGCTGCTGGCACCGTTCGAGGTGGGAGTTGAAGGCTGGTCGGCACGCAAGTGGCTCGATGAGGCGGCGTTGCATCGTTTGGCCCGAGTCGGAGTCGGCACCCTCTACTGGTCGGTCAGCCGGCGTCGCAGCGAGGCGGCCCGGGCTCTCGCCCAGCAACTAGAAGTCCGGGGTCTTCCCCGGATCGTGATCCTGACTGCACCGACTCCCTTGCCTCGGGTGGTTCTTTCTGGACCTCCCGGGGCAGCCGCATCTGCATCGCTGACCGCCGCCCTGAAGGTGCTGGGAATCGAGGGTTGGACCACCGTGGAACAGTTGCAGGGACTCTGGGTCAAGGAACCTGGCGCCGCGCCGAGTCCACCCCGCCTGCGGCCAGGGCAGGCGGCCTCCTTCCTGGTCGTCTCGCCGGCACCCGAAGGCCGAATCGATGTCACGGAGACCGGCCTGACCTCGGTATGGCTGGACGGTCACCCGGTCGAAGAGGGGCCGTAATGCGCCGACTTCAACGCACGACCTGCCTGCTCTCGACGCTGCTGGCGTTGGCTCTGCTGCTGCCAGTCGCCGACATCGCGGCCGTCCCGGCCTCGAAGGCCAACGCCCAGGAGTTGGCGCCACTACCGCTGAGCAGATCCGCCCAAAAATGGGTCGACTCCACCCTCGAGGACTTGAGCCTGCAGGAGAAGGCGGCTCAGTTGGTCATGGTCCGCGCCTACGGTCGCTACCAGAACCCCGCCTCCGAGGAGTACCGAGACCTGGTCTCCGAGGTGCGCGATCTCGGTGTCGGCGGTCTTGTGATCTTCCGGTCGGAGCTGGAGAGCATTCCCCGTCTCCTCAACGATCTCCAGGCCCAGGCCAGAGTTCCACTGCTGGTCTCGGCCGACGTCGAACGGGGCATGGCCTTTCGCGTTCCCGAGGGCACCGTACCCCTGCCCTGGGCCATGGCCGTGGGCGCCAGTCGCTCGGAGGAAGCGGCGCGCTTCACCGGCGAGGTGACCGCTCGCGAGGGCCGTGCTCTCGGAATCCACTGGGCTCTCGCGCCGGTAGCCGATGTCAACAACAACCCCGCCAACCCGGTCATCAACATCCGTTCCTACGGTGAAGACCCCGAGTTGGTGGCGCGAATGGTGCGTGCCTACATCCAGGGGGCCCACGACGGCGGCATGCTGACCACGGCCAAGCACTTCCCGGGCCACGGGGACACTTCCACTGACAGTCACTACGCGCTTCCGGTGGTAGGGGTCGACCGTGAGCGGCTCGAGGCCGTCGAGTTGGTGCCCTTTCGCGCCGCAGAGGAGGCCGGAGTCGACTCGATCATGACCGCCCATGTGGCCTTGCCCTCGATCGATCCGTCGGCAGCACCGGCGACGCTCTCGCACCTCATCTCGCACGATCTGCTGCGCAACGAGCTCGGCTTCGACGGACTGATCGTCACCGATGCCCTGGAGATGGCCGGCATACGGCCTGCCTGGACCGGAGAGGCCACGGTGCGATCCGTTCAGGCAGGGGCCGATGTCGTCCTCTTGCCCTCCGATGCCCGGGTCGCCGTTCAGTCCCTGGTCCGAGCGATCGAGGAAGGGCAGCTGACCGAGGAGCGTCTCGACGCCTCGGTGCGCCGCATTCTCGAGGCCAAGGCTCGTCTGAGCCTGCACAAGAACCGCATGGTGGACAGGCAGGCCCTGGGTCGCAGCGTCGCTCGCCCCCAGGACCTCGACCGGGCGTTGGAGGTAGCCGAGGCCTCGATCACGGTGGTGCGCAACGAGGGCGACATCCTGCCGCTACGCGCCGAGGAGCCCCTGCGAATCCTCCACGTGGTGATCTCCACCGGCCTGCGCGATCGGGCCATCCGGGGCCTGCCAGAGGCCGAGCTCAAGGCCCGTGGCATCGAGACCAGGACCTTCACCCTCGGGCCAGAGGTGTCGCGAGAGACCATGGACAAGATCGTCGAGGCAGCTCCGGACTACACCCATGTGCTGGTCTCGTCCTTCATCTGGGTCAAGTCCTCGAACGACCTGTCGCCCAGCCAGACCCGGCTGATCCAGCGACTCGGTGACACCGGGGTTCCGGTGATTGCCCTGTCCTTTGGCAGCCCCTATTTCCTCGCCGAGGTCCCCGAGGTGCCGGTCTTCGTCTGTGCCTATGGCTCGGCAGCCTCGAGCCAGCGGGCCGCAATCGCCGCCCTGTTCGGTGAGATCGATGTCCAGGGCAAGCTGCCGGTGACCCTGCCGGATCTCTACCCTTATGGCCACGGCCTCGATTTGGCGCGCCGCGAGATGACCTTGCCGCGAGCTCTGCCGGAAGAGGCCGGCTTTCGGCCAGCCGGCCTGGAGGAGGTCGATGCGGTCCTGGAAGGGTTTGTCGAGCAGGGCGCCTTCCCGGGTGGCGTCCTGGCCGTCGGCTACAAGGGCAAGCTGGCCTATCTCAAACCCTTCGGCCGGCTCTCCTATGACGAGGGGGCTCCGGAGGTCACGGCGGCGACCATCTACGATCTCGCCAGCCTGACCAAGGTGGTCGCCACCACTGCCATGGCCA
>JAUVRX010000254.1 GCA_030597375.1 Acidobacteriota bacterium | reverse complement strand
CGGACGTCGCCCGCGGCGAAGATGCCGGGCACGCTGGTCTCGAGAATGTGGGGCTCTGCTCCCCCGAAGGCGGGGATCGGTTCGCCATCGTGGACCAGGGCGTGACCCGTGACGACGAATCCCTGCGAATCGAGTCGGACCTCACTGTTCTCGAGAAAACCGGTGGTCGGATCCAGGCCGATGAAGACGAAGGCTCCGGGTAGCTCGAGGTCGGCGGTCTCACCGCTGCGCGAGTTTCGAACCCGGATCGTATCGAGCTTGGACTCGGCACCGTCGAAGCCCACGACCTCGGTGTCGAAGTAGACCTCGATCTGGGGGTGCTCCAGCACCTTCTCCTGGATCACCTGACTGGCAGCCAGCGAATCACCTCGCACGAGTAGGCTCACGTGATCCGCGAATCGGGTGAGAAAGAGACTCTCCTCGGCCGCGCTGTTGCCTCCACCGATCACGGCGACCGAACGACCTTTGTAGAAGGGCCCGTCGCAGGTGGCGCAGAAATGGACACCGGCCCCGAGGTAGTCCTCCTCACCTGGGACCCCGAGCCGGCGATACCGACTCCCCGTCGCCAGCAGAATTGCCAGAGCGCTGTATTCGCTGCCGTCGGCCGTCTCGATGCAGTGGTAGTTGTGGTGACTGTGAATGCGCGAGACCTGCTGGGCCTGAAGCAGCTCGACCCCGAACCTCTCGGCCTGAGCCCGAAGGCGCTGGGCCAATTCGTGGCCTGCGATACCGTCGGGAAATCCGGGGACGTTATCGAGGTGCATCGTCGTGGCAGCCTGCCCGCCCAGGGCGGCTCTCTCCACAACAAGGGTGTCGATCCCTTCCCTGGCCGTGTACAGAGCTGCCGTGAGCCCTGCCGGTCCACCACCCACGACGATCAGATCGTAGTGATGGCGATCGGCGGTCGTCTTGAGGCCCAGCTTGGCAGCCAGCTCGGCGTTCGACGGCACGGAGAGAACCGAGCCATCGGCGAACGTGATCGTCGGGATGCGCCGCTTGCCGGCGTTGGCCTCGATGACGAAGCGCTCTCCATCCTTGTCTTCTTCGATGTCGACCCATCGGTAGGGAATCTGGTGCTCGCCGAGAAACTGCTTGCTCTGGCGGCAGTCCGGGCACCAGAAGGCCCCGTACACGGTAATCGGTGAGTCGTTCATTCTTCCCTCCTCCTGCATTCAGCGAAAAGCCCCGGCGGAGCGTACGAAGCTCCGTCCGGGGTCCTGTTAGTCGCTGTGAAAGTGGGCGATTACTTGTTGTGGGCTTCGAGCAGGATCTCGATCGAGACCTCGCTGCCGACGACCATGGTGGCGGCCCAATTGCCGACGCCGACACCGAAATCACCTCGATCGATAGCTGTCGTGGCCTGAAAGCTGGCCACGTGCTTGGTACCACCCATCATCTGCTGCATCTGCTCTGGAATCATCTGGTTGCCGAGGATCGTGATCGGCATCTCGACCTGCTGCGACTTGCCCTTGATCGTCAGCGACCCCGAGGCGATGAGCTTGGTGTCGCTCACCTTGCGCACAGAGGTGCTCTTGAACGTCATGTAGGGGTGCTTGTCGGCCTCGAACCAGTCGGCGGAGCGCAAGTGATCGTCCCGCTTCTGGTTGCCGGTGTTGACGCTGGCCACCTTGATGCGTGCTTCGACAGTGCTTTTCTCTGGATTTTCGGGGTTGTAGTCGAAGTCGATCTCGTAGTCCTCGAAACTGCCCGTCACAGGGGTGAAGAAGTGCTTGACCGAGAAGTTGATCTCGGTATGGGCGGGATCGGCCGACCAGGCACCCGTGGTGGGTGCGGCGATTGCGGTTACGTGTGCGGCGACCATAGCTACGACTAGCAGGGCCGGCAGATACCAGCGACTTCGATGGATTGCTTGTCTCATTAGCATTTCTCCGTAGTGTTTGTAGTTTCGCGTCTTCGACCCGACTCCAGTAGCCGAATCAGGAGGTGAGTGCCGCAAGGAACCGGATCATTACACCTTGACTTCGGAATCGCTACTTGAGAAGTGATCCCGGTATGATGGCGTTACCGTAGATCAGTGCTGGTGTGAGGACAGTGCCTCGACTCTCCTCTCGAGATCCAAGCTCGACTGACCACCCGTATACGAAGTCGACATGCAGCTGAGAAGAGCCGATCCCTTGCTACCCCCTGACAGGACAGCCTTGCCGCCTCCGAGTCGGTTCCGGCGATGGACGCTCCTGGGCGGCGTTGCAGCGGCCCTTTGTCTGGGCGGTGGCGCAAACCTGGCTGGAGGGGCCGGGCAGGATGATGCAGTCTCCACCGAAGAGGGGACCCCCCACCGATTCCCAGGCACCGCAGCGCTTCCGGGCGATCTGGCGAGCCGGCTCTGGGCCGCCTATGAGGCCAAAGGCCCCGACTATGAACCCCGTACCGAGCACCTGCGGTCCGATGGCAGCCCGGTCTACGTGAATCGGTTGATCCTGGAAGACTCCCCCTACCTCAACCAGCACGCCCACAACCCCGTGGATTGGTATCCGTGGGGACCCGAGGCTTTCGAGAAGGCACGTCGGGAAGGCAAGCCCATCTTCCTTTCCATCGGTTACTCCACCTGCCATTGGTGTCACGTGATGGAAAAGGAGTCCTTCGATCAAGAGGAAGTGGCACTCCTGATGAACCGGTGGTTCGTCAGCATCAAGGTGGACCGCGAGCAACGGCCGGATGTCGACGAGGTCTTCATGACCGCCGTGCAGCTGATGACGGGGCGAGGCGGCTGGCCCATGTCCAGTTTTCTGACGAGCGACGGCAAGCCCTTCTTCGGAGGTACGTACTTCCCGCGCGCGACTTTCGTCGATCTGCTTCAGAAGGCGGCCGCGGCCTGGCAGCAACAGCAGCCGCAGCTGCTCGAGCAGGCCCAGGAAGTCGCCGACAGGGTCGCGCAGGTGACCGCCACCGCGGGCGAGGTCGAGCAGGTAGGCATCGAGCTCGCTGCAAGCGCGGTGGAGCAGGTTCTCGCCCAGCACGACGAGAGGCTGGGGGGGTTTTCCCGGGCACCCAAGTTTCCTCACGAGCCGGATCTCCTGTTTCTGCTCGAAAGAGCATTGCGAACCGGCGACCGGCAGGCCCTCGCCGCTGTCGAGACTTCGCTCGATCACATGGCTCGGGGTGGCATCGCCGACCAGGTGGGAGGGGGATTCCACCGTTACTCGACGGATTCCCGCTGGCTGGTGCCCCATTTCGAGAAGATGCTCTACAACCAGGCCCATCTCGCTCGCGCCTACCTGGAGGCCTCGCTCTTGACGGGTGATCCGCTCTTCGAGCGCGTCGCGCGGCAGACGATGGAGTACGTGTTGCGCGACATGACTTCCCCCGAAGGTGCCTTCTACTCGGCTACGGATGCCGACAGCGAAGGGCGGGAGGGTGAGTTCTTCGTCTGGACCCCTGGAGAGATTCGAGCTGCCCTGCCTGCCGAGGATGCCGAGCTGGCCATTCGGCTCTTCGGAGTGACCGACGCTGGCAACTTCGAGGGCAGCAGTATCCTCCATCTCTCGAGGCCTCTTGCCGATTCGGCGGCGGAACTGAACCTGACCCTGCCCGATCTGCTCGCCAGGATCGACGACATCCGCCAGCGGCTCTACGAGGTGAGAGAAGAACGGATTCACCCCCTTCGCGACGACAAGATCATCACGGCCTGGAACGGCATGATGATCACGACTCTGGCTCGTGCCGGCGATGTCCTCGGGGAGGAGCGCTATCTCGAGGCCGCACGCCGGGCGGCTGATTTTCTCTGGAAGCACAATCGGCGGGACGATGGGCGCCTGTGGCGCGTCTACCTGAACGGAAGCTCGTCGGTCGCGGCCACGCACGAGGACTACGCCTATCTTGCCGAGGCGATGGTGGCGCTGTATGACGCCACCGGAGAACGTCGATGGTTGGGGCGGGCCAGCTCCCTGGCCAGGGTCATGCTGACCCTCTTCTGGGACGAGAGTGCCGGCGGCTTCTTCCTGAGTGAGGACGACCACGGTGGTCGACTCCTGGTGCGTCCGAAGAGCCCGATGGACGGGGCGATTCCGTCGGGAAACTCGGTGGCTGTCCGAGTCCTGGCCATGCTCGCCGAGCGCACAGGAGAGGCTCTCTATCGGCAGAAGGCTGAGGCCACCCTGGCGGCCTTTTCCAGCCAGATACGGCGCGCCCCGACGGCGTTCGGCTACATGCTGCTCGGAGCCGACGAGCTGCTTCAGGGTGGGGTGGGGCCCCTGGAGTACGGTGCTCGTGGCGCGGTGCGGGCCAAGGCCTCGCTCGACCTCGATGAGGGCTCGTCGAGCCGAGTCACGGTCATGATCGACCTGGCGGACGGCTGGCATATCAACTCCGACAAGCCGCTGCAAGCAGAGCTCGTGCCGACTCGCCTCGCCGTCGAAGGCGACGTCCT
>JAUVRX010000155.1 GCA_030597375.1 Acidobacteriota bacterium | reverse complement strand
TTGTTGCGTGCTAAGCTGCCGAAAATGCCTCAGACGGCGACACTTCCGGCGACGGAACGACTCCTGGAGCTGGTCGACGCCATGGCCGGCCAGCCGATTCTCATGCTCGTCGATCTGGTCGCCGATCGGTTCATCTCGGGGTCTCCCAAGCGGATCAGTCGAGAGGCGCCGGTCCTGATCTTGAGCTACGAAGGCGAGACTTTTTCGCCGGGCGGTGGAGCCAACGCCGTGGCCAACGTCGCCGCTCTCGGCGGGGTGCCACTACCCCTGGGAGTCGTCGGGCGGGACTCCAACGGCGAGCAGCTGCTGACGGCCCTGCAAAGCGCGGGTGTGACCACCGAGGGCATCCTGATTCGCGACGGTTACTCCACAGTCACCAAGACCCGGATCTTGGGCGGGGCACGTCACTCCATCAAGCAGCAGATCGTCCGATTCGACATCGAGGAAGAAGGCGAGCTCTCGGTGAAGGAGCGCCGGGCATTCGGGAACCAACTCGAGAGCTGGCAGGGTCGGGCACGAGTCGCCGTACTCAGCGACTACGGATATGGAGCGGTGCAGCCCGACCTCATGAAGGAGATCCGAAGCGCGCTGGCGCCCAGCAGCACCGTGCTCTGCGATTCCCGCCATCGCCTGCCCGACTTTGTCGGCCTCGATGGTGCGACCCCCAATGAGGAAGAAGCTCTGGCCCTTTTGGACGCTACGGCCGCCGAGTCGGCGGAGTCGGCCTTCGAGCGCGGCTCGGAGCTCCTGGCCAGGCTCGGCGCCCGATTCCTGCTCATAACCCGGGGCAGCTACGGCATGACCCTGTTCGAAGAGCACGAAAGTTGTCACATTCCGGTGCACGGCACGGACCAGGTCGCGGATGTCACAGGAGCTGGCGACACCGTCATCGGTACCTTCTCCCTCGCCCTGGCGGCTGGTGCCACCCCACTCGAGGCCTCCCTGCTGGCCAACTATGCCGGGGGGGTCGTCGTCATGAAACTGGGCACGGCCACCCTTACCCCGGACGAGCTTCGAGATGCCGTGACCTCGGATGCCCATCTGTTGCGAGAGCTCGAGTGGGCGAGATCCTGAGTCTCGAGGAGATCGTTCCTCGCGTCACGGCCTTGAAGGCAGAAGGTAGGCGCATTGCCTTCGCCAACGGTCACTTCGACCTCCTCCATGTCGGTCACCTGCGCTATCTGCAAGCCGCCAGGAAGGAAGGCGACATCCTTGTCGTCGCCATCAACGACGACGAATCCGTCGCCTTGCTGAAGGGAGAAGGGCGGCCCATCGCGCCCGAGCAGGAGCGAGCCGAACTTGTGGCCGCACTCGAGCCCGTGGATCTCGTGGTGATCTTCAGAGGCGATTCACCGGGACCGCTCATGGATCGGCTGCGACCTGATGTCCACTGCAAAGGCCCAGACTACGGCACTCCGGACCAGGTCCCCGAATTCGACGTCGTCAGGCGGTACGGAGGCGACACCCGACTGGTGGGAGATCCCAAGGATCACTCCACTACTGACCTCATCGACAAGATCCGGCGACTGCCGGACTGAGGAACGGGGGCGACACCTTGAGCCCCAGCAGGGTCCTTCTCATCCGCACGAGCGCACTGGGAGATGTCGTGCATGCTCTACCGGTGCTGACGGCACTGCGGCGTCACCTACCCCACGCGACTCTCGGCTGGGTGGTGGAATCGTCCATGGCTCCACTGCTGAATGGGCATCCCGACCTCGACGAGTTGCTGGTCGTGAATCTCCGGACCTGGAGACGACAGCTGCACCGCCGCAGCACCTGGGCCGAGATGCGCGATTTCTTCCTGGGACTCGAACGGTTCGCGCCAGATCTGGTGCTGGATCTGATGGGCAATCACAAGGCTGGGGCCCTGGCGGCACTCACCCTGGCTGATCGGAGGGTGGGGGTGGCGCGCCGGTTTCGGCGCGAACCCTCCAGCGCCATCTGGATCAGCGAGTCCGTCGTTCCCCGAGGCGAGCATAGCGTCGATCGGGCCCTCGCACTGCTGGACGCTGTGGGGCTCCCACACGAGCCGGCCGACTTCGGGGGCAGCAAGCTTCTTCGTAGGGAACCAGCCGAAGCCCTCGACAAGCTGGCCTCGACCGAGGGCCAGAGGCTGTTGATCCAGCCCGGTGCCGGCTGGGGCAACAAGCGCTATCCACCCGAGAGCTGGGGGCAGGTAGCCAATCTCCTTCAGCGCGATCTCGGACTGCGCAGCTGGGTGGCCGCCGGCCCAGGCGAAGAGGTCCTGGCAGATGAGGTTGTCGCTGCCAGCGACGGCTCGGCGGAGACCCTCGTAGCCCCGACACTCGCCTTTCTGGCCACTTTTCTGCGTCGCGCTCGACTGGTCATGGGTGGCGACACCGGCCCAATACATCTGGCCCACGCCCTGGGGACACCGGTTCTTTGCCTCATGGGCCCCACGGCCCCGGAGACGAATGGTCCCTATGGAGACAGGGAGGCCGCGCTCTGGCACCCGCTACCGTGCAGCTTCTGCCACAAGAGATTCGACGGGTCCAAGCTCTGTCTGACGGCTCTCCATCCCGGAGAGGTCGCCGAGCGCGCCCGCCTCCTCCTCCAACGTGCAGCCGGCTGACGCCTCGCCGGCCTCCCCCACCCACCCCGGCCGGCACAGGTCCAGCCGCTTCAATCGTTACTAGTTGAACGGTTTCCGAGGTTCGTTCGGGGGGGATCCCTGGGGGTTCTCGCAGCGGAAGGGAGGATAGCCCCCCTGGGATCTCCACGGACGGACCTCCAAGAGACAAGCCTCTCTGGCGGATGGAGCAACGGCCGGCAGGGGCGCCGGCCGCTTCAAGATTCCTGTCAGGGAGCCGCTCCCCAGGCCCTTGCGCCCCTTCTCCCTCGAGCCCTCAAGCTCTCGAGCCCCCACTGCCCCAGCGCCCTTCTTGTGGTGCACGCCATTGACCCGTTTTCGAAGCCGTTGCTACACTCGCCCTCCATGAATCCCCTGGCGGGAGGGTGCACTCTCCCGTAGTGGTCCGCTGCTCGCCGCCGACATCGCGGCAAACAGAGCGATTCGAGAGACTTGGAGACCGGAGCACCAATAGCTATGACACGCCTCGGCGAGCTTCTTCAACAGGCCGGCAAGGTAACGGAGGAACAGCTCAACCAGGCGCTGGCCGCCCAGCAGAGCCAGGGCGGACGCGTCGGCTCCCACCTCGTCAAGATGGGCTTCATCGACGATGAAGAGTTGGTGGAGTTCCTCTCGCAGCGCTACGGAGTACCGGCCATCAATCTGAGCGAGATCGAGGTCGACGACAGCATCGTCGCCATCATCCCGGCCGAGGTGGCTCGCAAGTACACCATCCTCCCTGTGTCCAAGGCCGGCGCCAAGCTGACCATCGCCATGGTGGACCCGACCAACGTCTTCGCCATGGACGACGTCAAGTTCATGACCGGCTACAACGTCGAGCCTGTAGTGGCCTCCGACTCGACGCTGCGAGGCGCCATCGATCAATACTACGGCAGCACCCACTCCATCGAGCTCAAGAAGGTGATGGAGGACCTCGAGGACAACGAAGACGCTGACCTCGAGGTTCTGGATGATGAAGAGGACATCGATCTCGAAGCCCTGGAGCAGGAGTCCGAGGAGGCACCGGTTGTTCGCCTCGTCAACATCATCCTGACCGACGCCATCAAACGGGACGCCTCCGATATCCACCTCGAGCCCTACGAGAAGGAATTTCGCGTCCGCTACAGGATCGATGGACTGCTCTACGAGATGATGCGGCCACCCCTGCGTCTGCGCGAAGCGATCACCAGTCGTCTGAAGATCATGGCGAAGCTGGACATCGCCGAGAAGCGCTTGCCGCAGGATGGACGGATCAAGATCAAGACTCGGGTCGGCAACAGGGTCAAGGACCTGGACTTCCGCGTCTCGTCACTGCCCACGATCTTCGGCGAGAAGATCGTGCTTCGTCTTCTCGACAAAGACAATCTGGAGCTCGACATGACGAAGCTGGGATTCGAGTCGGCCTCCCTACGGCGATTCGAGCAAGCCATCCTGAAGCCCTTTGGCATGGTGTTGGTGACCGGACCCACGGGCTCGGGCAAGACCAACACCCTCTATTCGGCCCTCCAGCGCATCAACACTCCAGAGACCAACATCATCACCGCCGAGGATCCGGTGGAATTCAACCTGGTCGGCGTCAATCAGGTGCAGATGAAGGATTCGATCGGACTCAACTTCGCGGCCGCGCTGCGCTCCTTCCTTCGACAGGATCCCAACATCATCCTGGTAGGCGAGATCCGCGACTTCGAGACCGCCGAGGTGGGCATCAAGGCCGCCCTGACAGGTCACCTGGTGCTCTCCACCCTGCATACCAACGACGCGCCTTCCTCGATCAACCGGATGATGAACATGGGCATCGAGCCTTTCCTGGTAGCGAGCTCCGTCAACCTCATCGCCGCCCAGCGTCTGGTGCGTAGAATCTGTGCCAACTGCAAGGAGACCTACGAGGTTCCCGAGCAAGCTCTAGTCGATCTGGGCTTCACCCAGCAGGAGTCCAAGACCGTCAAGCCCTTCAGAGGCCGCGGGTGCGAGCGCTGCAGCGGGACGGGTTTCAAGGGCAGGATCGGCCTTTTCGAGGTCATGGATATCGACGAGGACGTGCGTGAGATGATCCTGTCGGGGGGCAGCGCCAACGAGCTGCGGCAACAGGCTCTGGCGAACGGCATGATCAGCCTGCGAGCCAGTGGTCTTCAGAAGATCCGAGACGGCGTCACCACCGCCGAAGAGGTCATGCGAGAGACGCTTCTCTAGCCCGTCGTCCGCTTTCTTCCAGATCCGACTTTCGGGTTAGGCCCGAGAATCCCAGATCGGCTCTGGGATTCCTTTTCGAGCATTCTCGAAGCGGGCCATGACGAACAGGGCGTCGGAAAGCCGATTCAAGTAGCGTAAGGTGAAGGCTCCGACCTTCTCATGCCCAGCCAGTTGGACCACCTCGCGTTCCGCCCGGCGACAGCAGGTGCGCGCTACATGCAGGCTCGCAGCGCCTGGCGAGCCACCCGGCAGCAAGAAATTCTCCAACCGCGGAACCTCGGCTGAGAGACGATCCATGAGCTCTTCCAGACTCGTCACGTGGCGCTCCTCGATCCGGGGCAGGGGAGTCTTTCCTTTGTCCTCCTCCAGAAAGCACAGATCGGAGCCCAGATGGAAGAGCTCATTCTGGATCCTCGACAGCTCGCTGGCCAGCTCCTCCTCCAGACCGGTGGCGATAGCCGCGCCAATCAGTGCGTTGAGCTCATCGACCGTACCGTAGGCGGCGATGCGTGGGGAGCTCTTGCTGACCCGCTGACCGCCGCCGAGACCCGTTGTGCCGTCGTCGCCGGTTCGCGTGTAGACTCGAGTGATTCTAGGCATGGGCGGGCTTTCTGTTGATGGGTTGCCCGAGTCTAACCCAACCACCCCCGGGCGAAGACCAGAAACCGGAAGCGGCCCTCACCGACGACTCCGACATGGGACAGGCTCCCCACATCGTCCTGCAAGCCCCTCTTGGGAGCTCTCTGGAGTGGCTGAGCTTTCGCCACCCCGTGGCGACTCTCGTCGGCAACGAGCTTTCCGAGGTTCGGCCCATCCTGCGGGAGATCGAGTCGGCGACCGAGCGTGGCCTCTTCGCCGCAGGATTCCTCAGTTACGAATCTGCACCGGCCTTCGACCCCGCCATGATGGTGAGACCGGCGAGCGATCTACCCCTCGTCTGGTTCGGCCTCTTCGAGAAGCCGGAAGTCGTCGAGCTGCCGACACCCCTGGCGCCCGGAAGCGGCGAGACTCCGCTGGCATGGCAGCCCTCTCTGACCGAGGAGAGCTACCAGGAGACCATCGCCGCGATCCAGCAGGCGATCTCCCGTGGGGACACCTATCAGATCAACCACACGTTTCGCCTGGAGGCCCCATTCGCAGGCAAAGCCTGGAAGCTCTTCTTGTCCCTGGTTCAAGGACAGCGCTCGAGGTGCTGCGCCTTCATCGACATCGGCCGGTGGGCGCTGTGCTCCGCATCCCCGGAGCTCTTCTTTCGACTCGAAGCCAATGCGCTCGTCAGCCGACCCATGAAAGGGACGGCGGCGCGGGGCCGCACCGCCGAGGAAGACGAACAGGCGGCGGCGTGGCTCCAGACTTCGCCCAAGAACCGCGCCGAGAACGTCATGATCGTGGATATGGTGCGCCACGATCTGGGTCGAATCGCCACCCCGGGCAGTGTCCACGTCGCGCACCTCTGGCAACTGGAGAAGTACCCCTCTCTATTTCAGCTTACCTCTACGGTAGAGGCGGAGACCCGGGCAACCCTGTCTGAGATCCTCACCGCGCTCTTCCCGTGCGCCTCGATCACCGGCGCACCCAAGATCCGAGCCATGGAGCTCATCGCCGACCTCGAAACCCTTCCCAGAGGGGCCTACACCGGCGCCATCGGCTACGCCGCCCCAGGTAGGAGGGCGCGATTCAACGTAGCCATTCGCACCGTCCAGATCGATCGGCAGACAGGGCTCGCCCAGTTCGGAACCGGCGGCGGCATCGTTGCCGAATCGACAGCAGAGGAGGAATGGGGGGAGGCCCTTACCAAGTCCCTGGTTCTCAGATCACCCTCCCCGACCTTCCAGCTCCTCGAAACACTTCGATGGGATCCGGTCGAGGGCTACTACCTCCTCGAACGTCACCTGGATCGGCTGAGCCGCTCGGCAGCCTATTTCGATTTCAAGATCGACCCGGATCGCTTGGTGAAGCTCCTCCAAGGGACAACCGAGGGTTTCTCAGCCGAGACTCACAAGGTTCGGCTCCTGGTCGGAGCCGACGGCAAAGCCGAGATCGAGGCTCAGCCCCTGGTGATCGA
>JAUVRX010000021.1 GCA_030597375.1 Acidobacteriota bacterium | reverse complement strand
CCCTCGGTCCCGATCTCGGCGTTGCGCCTCCTCGACATAGTCCCGCTATGCCTGCATCTGCGCGCCTTGATCTCGAACCCGATGACTCGCACATCCACTAACCGTTTGAGCGTTACAGCCCACTAGCTGTCGACGGCGGCGGCGTACGACCCCGGGAAGACCGCCTTCGGGGTCTCTTCGTCCACCACCGGCTCGAGACGTGCAGCACAGACCTTGTACTCACCGGTGCCGGTCACCTTGTCGCCGGCATCGGTGGTGAGGTAGTTGGTGCGTGCCTCCGGGAAATGGAACGGCATCCAGATCGAATAGCGACGGACCTGCCTGCTGATCATCGCTCGGCAGCGTACCCTGCCTCTCCGACTGACGACGTCGACGAGCTGCCCGTCTTCGATGCCCAACTTGCGAGCGTTGGTTGGATGGATCTCGACAAAGGCCTCGGGTTGCTTCTGGGTAAGACCCTGCGACCGGCGAGTCTGGGTTGCGGCGTTGTAGTGGTAGAGAGTCCGTCCGGTAGAAAGAACCAGGGGAAACTCGGGATCGGTCTCCTCGAAAGGAGGGGAGTAGTCCACCGGTTGGAAGAGGCCCTTTCCACGCAGCACACCGTCCTTGTGCAGGTACTCGGTGCTGGAGTCGTCAACACTCGTCACCGGCCACTGTAGACCGCCCTCCCTATCGATGCGCTCATGCGAGATGCCGGAGAACTTCGGCGCCAGTGAGGCCAACTCGGAATAGATCTCGGCCGGGCCGGAGTAGTCGGGTTGCTTCAGACCGACTCTCTTCATCACCTCCAACAGGAGCTGCCAATCGGGTCGCGCCTGCCCTGGCGGATCGACGGCCTGTCTCAAGAGTTGGACACGCCTGTCGGAATTGGTAAAGACACCCTCCTTTTCGGCGAAGCAGGCAGCGGGAAGAACCACATCGGCAAATCGACAGCTCTCATTGAAAAAGATGTCCTGCACCACCACGAAGTCCAAGTCGTTGAGGGCTTCCTCGACGCGTGCCACGTTGGGCTCCGAGATGACGATGTCCTCGCCCATCAAGTAGAGGCCTCGGATCCTGCCGTCGCCCATGGCCTTCATCATCTCGTTGAGATTCAAGCCGGTGGTGGAGCTCTGCTCGACGCCCCAGGCATCGCCGAATTTCTCTCGAACCTGCGGATCAGCGGCGCGCTGGTACCCGGGGTAGAAGACTGGAGATGCCCCAGAATCGTTGGCGCCCTGGACGTTGTTCTGGCCCCGCAGTGGATTCAGCCCCGAGGACCGCCGGCCCAGGTGTCCGGTCATGAGCACCAGGTTCGACAGGGCATAGACGTTATCGGTGCCACAGGTGTGCTCGGTGATCCCCAGTGTGTAGTAGATACCGGCCTTCTCAGTCGTGGCATAGGCACGGGCCACTTCGCGAATCCACTTGGCGGGAACTCCGGTGACCCCTGCCGCTTCCTCTGGCGGGTAGCGTAAGACAGCATCCCGGACCGCGTCGAAATTCTCGGTATTGGCCTCGATCCAGGCTCGATTCTCGAGGCCCTCGGTGATGATGACATGGGCCATGGCGTTGAGAAGCCAGACATCCGAGCCCGGTTTGAGCTGCAGGTGCCAGTCGGCGATTTCGGTGAGCCAGATGGCCCTGGGATCGGCGACTGCAAGCCTGGCACCACGTTGCACGGCGCGCTTCATTTCCATGGCGATGATGGGGTGCGCCTCGGTGGTGTTCGAACCGATCACGAAGAGGAAATCGACCTCGCGGATCTCCGGGATCGAGTTGGTCATCGCGCCCGCTCCGTAGGTGGTCACCAGACCGGCGACCGTGGGAGCGTGTCACGTAGCGGCACATTGATGGACATTGTGCGTTTGGAACCCTGCCCGAGCCAGCTTCTGCATCAGGTAGTTTTCCTCTCCAGTGCATCGACTGGAGCTGATGAAGGCCAGCGCATCGTTGCCGTGCTCGTCGGCGACGGAGAGCAGAGCCTTGCTGACCCGATCCAGAGCCTCGTCCCAACTGGTGGCAACCAGCTCACCGGCTTCGTTGCGAACCAAGGGGTCCTGCAGCCGATCGGGGTGGTGAATGAAGTCGTTGGCGAAACGTCCCTTGACGCAGAGATTGCCGTCGTTGACAGTCGTACCCGGGGGCGGGCTGGTGACCTTGACGACCCGATTCGCGGCGCGATCGACATTGAGGTCCACCTGGCAGCCGACGCCGCAAAAATTGCAGGTCGTTCGGACCTTCTCGAGATCCATTTCCGGCTTGCCCCAGGCCAGGGCCGCCTTTTCGGTCATGGCTCCCGTCGGACAGACGTCGATACAACCACCACAAAGCTCGCAGGTAGTCTCGGTGAGGGAGCGTTCATCGGCTGTGGAGATCGTCGTTTTGGCCCCCTTGAAGGCGAGGGTAATGGCGCTCACAGCCTCTATCTGGTCGCAGTATCGGGTGCATAGCGAGCAAGCGATACAGCGATCCGGACGAAACTGGATGTAGGGGTTGTCGTCCGAGGGCCGACCCGGACGTGGAGAGTCCACGGGGACCCACTGCCCTGCAGTTCCGTATCGTTCGGCCAGATCGTGGAGACGCGAGGGATTGCTGTCCTCGGCGAGCGCCCGATCCTGGATGGTGTCGGCCAGGTGGAGCGATAGGGTGAACTGTCGATTGCGGGTCACTCTCGGTGTCGGCGGCCGCACCACCATGTTCGGAGACACGCGAGTAGCACAGGCTGGCTGCATGAGGTTGGCGCCTTCGACCTCCACCAGACAGATTCGACAGGCCCCCGCAGGCGTCAGACGATCGTCGTGACAGAGTGTCGGTATCTCGATTTCGGCCCGGCGAGCGGCCTGGAGGATGGTTTCGCCCTCCTCGAAGGAGAGCTCGTTGCCGTCGATGATGACGAATCTCTTCGAAGTCATGATGTCGTGCTACCTCCTGGTGCCGATGCGAGTCCGAACTCCTCCGGAAAGTACTTCAGGGCACTCGTCAAGGGCAGCGCCGCCGCTTGCCCCAGTCCGCAAATACTGGCCTCTCCCATCCCCCAGGCGACATCCTGAACGTAGGCCAGGGCGCCTGGATCGCCGTCGCGGTACCGTTCCAGGGCCTGACGCAGGATCTGGGTACCGATGCGGCAGGGAGAACACTGCCCACAGGACTCCTCCTCGAAGAAGACTGCCTGGGTGAGTGCGGCCCAAACCATGTCAACGGTGTCGTTGAGAACTACGACTCCAGCCGAGCCCAGCATCGTGCCGGCGGCTCGGAGGCCGCCGAAATCCATCGGCATGTCGATGCTGGAAGCTGGCAGGAAGCCGCTCGAAGCACCTCCCGGAGAGAAGGCCTTGAGCGTGCCTGAGACCCCATCGGCCATGGCAAGGAGCTCCCTGAGGGTCGTACCCATGGGCGCCTCGTAGACGCCGGGTCTCTCGACATGGCCTGACAGGCAATACAACTTGGTACCGGGCTCCGTACGGCCGAGTCCGCGGAACCAAGCGCCACCGCGCCGCAGAATGCCCGCCAGGCAGGCAATCGACTCGACGTTCTGGATCAGGGTCGGCTTGCCTCGGAAGCCTTTCTCGACGGGGAAGGGGGGCTTCATTCGGGGCATTCCCCGCTTGCCCTCCAAGGCCTCCAGGAGAGCCGTCTCCTCCCCGCAGATGTAGGCACCATGACCATCTACGAAGTGCCACGTGACGCCGTCGTCGAGGTGGCCCGCCTTCCTGGCCGCCTGGAGAGCTTCTTCCAGGGCCGCCCGAACGCGACCGAACTCGCCTCGCACGTAGGCATAGATATCCCGGGCTTCGAGGCACTGGGCCGCGACGGCGAGACCTTCGATCACCAGATGAGGTCGTCTGAGGATGACCTCTCGGTCCTTGAAGGTTCCTGGCTCGCCCTCATCGGCGTTGAGCACCACGTAACGCTCGGTCTCTGGTTGGTCCAGAATCGCCTGCCATTTGATGTGGGCCGGGAATCCGGCACCGCCACGGCCGGTCAGACCCGAAGCCTCGAGCTCTCCGACAACCCAATCCGGTCCTTTCTCCGCCGCCTTGTGAAGCGCTTCGTAGGCGAGGGAGTCGGGTGCCGCGAGATCGATGGCCAGATCGGGACTGCTGGGTGAACCTGGCGCTCGATCGATCTGGCTCTCATCCTCCGGGTCCCAGAAGGCCGGCGCCAGGTCGCATCTTCCCAGACAGGATGCGAAGACCGAGCTCTTGCCATCGGCCTCCAATTCCGACTTGAGGTGCTCACATTCGGCCAGCTGGCAAGTCAACCCCTGACAAACCCGGATCCCGGCCTCCGGCTGTGCCAGGAGAGAATAGAAAGTGGCGACACCGAAGATGTCGGCCTCGGGTACCAGGGTCTGGCGCTGAACGGTCTTGGCGACACCCGTGCGCTGCCCGCCAGCTTCCTCGAGCCTGTCCAGAATCTCCTCGCGGCGGGCTTTCTTGGGCTGCATGATTCAAGGCTCCCGATTGCGGATGGGGCACTCGACTGCGGAGGCTCAGATTCCCCCACGAGCGATCACCTGCCTGGAAACAACGGCCCTGAATCTACCATAGGGCGGCAAGACCCCTCCTAGTGGACTGTAACGCTCAAACGCTTAGCGCCTGAGCGGCCCTCAGGCCCGATCTCGGCGTTGCGCCTCCTCGACATAGTCCCGCTATGCCTGCGTCTTCGCGCCTTGATCTCGAACCCGATGACTCGCACATCCACTAACCGTTTGAGCGTTACTGCCCACTAGCCGGCGTCGGTGACTCGGCTGCAGTGACAAGCCAGCTCGCTGGGGGAATCTCGAGGGGCAGTGAAGCCCCCGGACCGCGATAGAATTGACGCGATGAGGCGAGAAACCGAGATCTACCGTCCCAAGCATCACGTCCGCATCGTCACCGCCGGCTCGCTTTTCGATGGCCATGACGCCGCCATCAACATCATGCGACGCCTGTTGCAGGCCTCGGGAGCCGAAGTGATCCACCTCGGCCACAACCGCTCGGCTGCGGAGATTGCGGAATGCGCTATCGAAGAGGATGTGCAGGGGATTGCCATCACCTCCTACCAGGGCGGCCACCTGGAGTTCTGCAAATACCTTCACGATCTGCTGAAAGAGGCAGGGGCCGACATCCGCATCTATGGCGGCGGCGGCGGCACCATTCTGCCGGAAGAGATCGAGGAGCTCCAGGAATACGGCATCGACCGCATCTACTCGCCGGACGATGGTCGCTCGATGGGCCTGCAGGGGATGATCAACGAAGTGCTGGAGGGCTGCGATTTTCCGACCGTGGAGCCGCCTCTCGATCGACACCTCGGTGGCTTACGCGAGAGGAATCCCAAAACGATCGCACAGTTGATCTCCCTCGCAGAGAACTACCCGGAGCTCGGGCCCGAGATTGCGGCGGCCTTGAGCAGCCTGGACGTCAGCGCTCCTGCCACAGTTCTCGGTATCACGGGCACTGGCGGCTCCGGAAAGTCCTCTCTGGTAGACGAGCTGGTGCGAAGGTTTCTCGCCGACTTCCAGGACAAGACGCTCGCGGTGATCTCCGTAGATCCGTCCAAGCGCAAGAGTGGGGGAGCCCTTCTGGGAGATCGCATTCGCATGAACGCCGTCTACCATCCCCGCGTGTATATGCGTTCGCTGGCCACTCGGCAGTCCAATCTCGCCCTCAGCAAATACGTCCGCGAATCGATCGAGATCTGCAAAGCAGCCGGCTTCGATCTCGTCATCGTCGAGACATCGGGCATCGGGCAGTCGGACACCGAGATCGTCGAACACTCCGATGTCTCGATGTATGTCATGACCGCTGAATACGGTGCCGCCACCCAACTCGAGAAGATCGACATGCTGGACTTCGCCGACCTCATCGTCATCAACAAGTTCGACAAGGGAGGATCGCTGGACGCTCTGCGCGACGTGCGCCGGCAATACCGTAGGAATCACCAGATCTTCGAAGGCGCTGACGAAGACCTGCCGATCTACGGCACAGTCGCCTCCCAGTTCAATGATCCCGGCGTCAATCGACTCTACGAGGCCCTTTCGAAGTCTCTCGCCGAGAAGACAGGAGCCCCTTGGTCTCGTCACAGTCCGAAGGCTGGAGCCGAGCCTTCGAAACTCCAGGTCATTCCTCCAGAGCGGGTTCGGTACCTGGCCGAGATCGTGGAAAACAGCGAAGCTCGTGATCGCTTCAATCAGGAGCAGACCTCCATCGCTCGCAGCATGTACCAACTGGCAGGCACCATCGAGCTTCTGAGGGCGGATATCGGCAAGCAGAGGCTGGAGATCGTCGAGCCTGGTGCCGATCGTGTGGTTCAGGTGATCGAGCATCTCGAGGCGGAGCCGGACTACCTGGTGGACCTCATCGATCGGTACAACGCGCTCGAGGCCAAGCTGGACCCCGAGTGCAGGGCGCTCCTGAGGGACTGGCCGGCAACCGTGAGACGCTACCGCGCCGATCGGTACCGATTCCAGGTACGCGACACGGTGATCGAGCAGGATCTCTTCACCGAGTCCCTTTCCGGGATCCGAATCCCCAAAGTCAGCCTGCCACGCTACGAGGACTGGGGCGAGATCCTGAGATGGCTGCTGACCGAGAACGCTCCGGGGATGTTCCCCTTCGTAGCCGGGGTATTCCCCCTGAAGAGGACCAGCGAAGACCCGACGCGCATGTTTGCCGGGGAGGGCGGGCCCGAGGCGACCAATCGTCGCTTCCATTACGTCTCCAAGGAGATGCCCGCCAAGAGACTGTCTACGGCCTTCGATTCGGTGACACTCTATGGCGAGGACCCCGACCGGCGTCCGGATATCTACGGCAAGATCGGTAACTCCGGTGTCAGCATTGCCACGGTGGACGATGCCAAGAAGCTCTATTCTGGCTTCGATCTCGCCGAGCCCAATACCTCCGTGTCCATGACCATCAACGGTCCTGCTCCCATGATTCTGGCCTTCTTCATGAATGCCGCCATCGATCAACAATGCGAGCGCTACATTCACGAGCAAGGTCTCGAGCAGGAGGTCACAGCCAGGATCGACGCGATCTATGCTCAGCAGGCCCGGCCTCGACCCCAATACCAGGGAGCGCTGCCCGACGGCAACGAGGGTCTGGGGCTCCTATTGCTCGGAGTGAGCGGTGATCAGGTGCTGGACCGTGAGGTCTACGAACGAATCAAGGCCGAGACGCTGAAGCGTGTTCGCGGCACCGTTCAAGCAGATATCCTGAAGGAGGACCAGGCGCAGAATACCTGCATCTTCTCGACCGAGTTCGCGCTTCGGATCATGGGGGACATCCAGGAGTACTTCATCGATAACGAAGTCCGCAACTTCTACTCGGTCTCGATCTCGGGCTATCACATCGCCGAGGCCGGGGCGAACCCGGTAACCCAGTTGGCCTTTACCCTGGCCAACGGTTTCACTCTGGTGGAGTACTACCTGTCCCGGGGCATGCACATCGACGACTTCGCGCCCAATCTGTCCTTCTTCTTCTCCAACGGAATGGACCCAGAGTACTCTGTCATCGGTCGGGTCGCGCGCCGCATCTGGGCCCAGGCCATGCGATTCAAGTACGGCGCCAACCAGCGCTCGCAAAAGCTCAAGTATCACATTCAGACTTCAGGTAGAAGCCTGCACGCGCAGGAGATCGCCTTCAACGACATCCGGACTACGTTGCAGGCTCTCTATGCGATCTACGACAACTGCAATTCGCTGCATACCAATGCCTACGACGAGGCCATCACCACCCCCACAGAGGAGAGCGTCAGGCGAGCGGTCGCGATCCAGTTGATCATCAACAAGGAGTTGGGACTGGCCAAGAACGAGAACCCACTCCAGGGCTCGTTTCTGGTGGAAGAGTTGACCGACCTGGTGGAAGAAGCGGTCCTCAACGAGTTTCGAAGTCTCTCTGAGCGAGGCGGTGTCCTTGGGGCGATGGAGCGTATGTATCAGCGGACCAAGATTCAGGAAGAGTCGCTGCACTACGAGTCCTTGAAGCACAGCGGCGAGCTGCCCATCATCGGGGTGAATACTTTTCTCGATCCAGAGGGCTCGACGACGACGGTTCCCCATGAGGTCAGGCGCTCTACGCAGGAGGAAAAGGACTACGCGATCCTCTCTTGCGAAGCTTTCAGTGAGCGCAATCGACCCGAGGGAGCGGCTGCCCTGAAGCGCTTGCAACAGGTTGCCGTCGAACAGGGCAACATCTTCGAGACCCTCATGGATGTCGGCAAGATCTGTAGTCTGGGAGAGATCTCCAGCGCGCTCTACGAGGTTGGCGGCCAGTATCGGCGGAACATGTGATCGGACCGGAGAGGGGCCTCTGATGGAAGGGCCAGGGGAGCAATTCCCCCCAGTCTCCTACAGCGATTGGCGGCGACGAGTCGAATCGGAGCTCTCCGGGTCAGACTTCGTCACAGCCCTGGCGTCGAAGGGCTCTGAGGGGTTCTCCGTCGAGCCCCTGTTCACATCCGAGCATCCCCAAGGGGCCGGAGCAAGCAAGGAGGGCCCATCGAAAAAGCCGGGCAGCGCCGCCTTCGCCCGCGGGTCCCGATCCGGTCTCCCAGAAGGCCGCTCCTGGGCAATCTGCCCGGTGTACGGAGACGACGACCTGCACGAGATCAACAGGAGACTCCAAGGAGATCTGGCGGGAGGGGCAACGGGTGTCTGGTTGAAGGTCGGTCCTGGCGGCTCCACGATCTCCAGCCTCGGGGATTTTCGAACGGCCACGCGGGATCTGTCCGCGGAGCCGGCGCTGTGGATGTTCTCTGTCGAAGGAGACCTTCAATCCGCAGCAGCGCTCGTACTCGACGCGATGGAGGAGCGAGGTGGCGACCGGGGAGAGACCACGGTTGTCTTCAGAGCAGACCCTCTGGGGGCCCTGGCCGAGGCCGGACCGTCGTCTCTCGACCTGACCTCGGCAGAGGGCCACCTGGCACAGATTGTCGGCCTGTTCATGGATCGATTTCCAGCTTCGCGATCGGTCATCGTGTCGACGCTGAAGGTCCAGGAAGCCGGTGCAGACCTGGTCCAGGAGCTTGGATGGGCCACCGCAGCCGCTAACCACTACCTGCGGCGACTCCATGCCGACGGACTGGCGATGTCCACCGCGGCACAGCAGATCGGATTTTCCTTCGCGGTGGGCCGGGAGATCTTTCCGGAGATTGCGAAGCTGCGAGCGGCTCGCCTACTGTGGAGTAGGCTGCTCCAGGATTGTGGCCTGACGTCTCCTGCAAGACCCTGGATACACGCTGTTTGCGCCCCCGGGAAGAGGCTCCCACAGTCGGAGGCCTGGACCCATCTCCTGCGAGGGACGACGGCAGCGTTTGCCGCCATCGCAGGCGGCGCTGATGCCATCACCTCGATGCCCTTCGACGAGGCTGAGGACCCACGACAGCAGGGCCGCCTGGCTCGGAACACGCAACTGATCCTCGCCGAAGAGAGCTCCCTCGACAAGGTCCTGGACCCTGGCGGGGGCTCCTACTATCTGGAGTGGCTCACCGAGGAGCTGGCGCGGAGGGCGTGGGCGGTCCATCGGGATATCGACAGCCGAGGCGGAATCGCCTCACTGCTCCGCGATGGTTTCGATCTTCAGGATCTGGCGCCCCCTCGTGAGCAAGCAGGGAATTTCGAGTCACACACCTCCGAAGGTGGCGTCACCTCGTCCGTGGGAGGAGACGCCCAGGAAGTCGACAGGGGGCGTGGATCTCCCACTCCCGAGGGGATCTCCCGTTTTCCACTCTATTCGGCCAGGGACCTGGAGGGTGTTCCTTTCGTCGATACGATGCCTGGGTTTGCTCCCTACGTCAGGGGACCGTACACGACGATGTACGTCCGTCGGCCATGGACGATCCGGCAATACGCCGGCTTCTCGACGGCCGAGGAATCGAATGCCTTCTACCGACGAAACCTCGCAGCAGGACAGAAAGGTCTGTCCATTGCGTTCGACCTGCCGACTCACCGTGGGTACGACTCCGATCATCCCCGTGTGGCTGGCGACGTCGGCATGGCGGGCGTCGCGATCGACTCGATCCTGGACATGCGGATCCTTTTCGAAGGCATCCCCCTGGACCAGATGAGCGTCTCCATGACCATGAACGGCGCCGTCCTGCCGATCATGGCGCTCTACATCGTTGCGGCAGAGGAGCAGGGCGTTGCGGCTGACAAGCTGTCGGGGACGATCCAGAACGACATCCTCAAGGAGTTCATGGTCCGCAACACCTATATCTATCCGCCCGCGGACTCCATGCGGATCGTCTGCGATGTCATTACCTACTGCGCCGAGCGTATGCCGAAGTTCAACAGCGTCTCGATCTCTGGGTACCACATGCCGGAAGCCGGCGCTTCGGCCGACCTCGAGCTGGCCTACACCCTGGCAGACGGCCTCGAGTACGTCCGTGCTGGACTCGGTGCCGGGTTGGAGATCGACGAGTTTGCGCCCCGACTTTCGTTCTTCTTCGGTATCGGGATGGACTACTTCATGGAGGTAGCCAAGCTGCGTGCCGCTCGCCTGCTGTGGGCGGAGCTCATGCGGCGCTTCGAGCCGCGCAACCCTCGCTCGCTGATGTTGCGGACACACTGCCAGACATCGGGTTGGTCGCTGGGTGCCAGAGACGTGTTCAACAACATCAGCCGTACCTGCATCGAGGCCATGGCGGCGGTCCATGGGCAGACGCAATCCCTGCACACCAACTCGTTCGATGAGGCACTCGCTCTGCCGACGGACTTTTCCGCTCGAATCGCCCGCGAGACCCAGATATTCCTGCAGGAGGAGTGCGGAAGCTGTCGGGTGATCGACCCCTGGGGTGGCAGCTACTATGTCGAGAGGCTGACGCATGAGCTGGCCGAACGAGCTCGAGCGCTGATCGTCGAGGTGGAGGAGATGGGCGGCATGGTCAAAGCGATCGAGGCCGGCCTGCCCAAGCTGCGGATCGAGGAGGCTGCCGCTCGCACCCAGGCCCGGATCGACTCCGGGCGTCAGGCGATCATCGGCGTCAACAAGTACCCGCCGCAAGAAAGCGATTCGGTCGAAGTCCTGAGTGTCGACAACGACAGCGTGCGGCAGACTCAGATCGAGCGGCTGGAACGGCTTCGGTCTGAGCGCGATCCCACGAGGGTCGAGGAAGCTCTTCAGCATCTGGCCGAAGGTGCGGAGTCAGGCAACGCCAACCTTCTGGAGCTCGCTGTCGCCGCGGCTCGGGCCTGGGCCACGGTCGGAGAGATCTCCCTGGCTCTGGAAGGGGTCTTCGGTAGGCACCATCCAACGACTCGGACAGTCGGGGGGGTATACAGTAAAGAGATGGGTGAAGACCGAGAAGAGGTCGAGGCGGTTCGTCGTCGGGTGCAGCGCTTCCTCGAGCGGGAGGGCCGTCGTCCCCGGATACTTGTTGCCAAGATCGGACAGGACGGGCACGACAGGGGGCAGAAGGTCATTTCCAGTGCCTTTTCCGATCTCGGCTTCGATGTGGACATCGGACCGCTCTTTCAGACGTCCGAGGAGGTTGCCCGGCAGGCGGTCGAGAACGACGTTCATATCGTCGGTGTGAGCTCTCTGGCAGCGGGGCACTCGAGCCTGATTCCGAGCCTCTGTCGCGAGCTGGAGAAGCTGAACCGGGCCGACATCATGGTTGTCGTCGGTGGCGTGGTGCCCGAGAAGGACCACCCAGCCCTCTTTGCCGCTGGCGCCAGGTCGGTGTTTGGGCCCGGCACACGCATTCCCACAGCAGCCCTGGACCTGCTTGACGATCTCGAGAGCGCAGAGGCTGAAGGAGAAAGCTCCTGAGGCTTCCGAGTACGCCGTGGTTGCCTGCGGACCGAGGATCTTCCCAGTGACGGCTGTAGGCAGATCGGATCGCCAGACGATCCCCATCGACGACTACGTCGAAGGGATTCGGCAGGGCAGCCGTCGGATCCTGGCTCAGGCAATCACCCTGGTGGAGAGCCAACAGCCCGCCGACAGCGATCGGGCTCAAGAGGTCCTCAGGCGTCTGATGCCCTATTGCGGGAAATCACACCGTGTCGGTATCAGCGGCATTCCCGGTGTCGGCAAGAGCAGCCTGATCGACGCCCTGGGCATTCGGCTCATCGACGAGAAGCACAGGGTGGCAGTCCTGGCCGTCGATCCTTCGAGCTCCATCTCCGGGGGAAGCATCCTCGGAGACAAGAGCCGGATGCCTCGCCTGGCGGTGAGGGCTGCGGCCTTCATTCGTCCCTCACCCAACGCCCTCAGCCTCGGCGGGGTCACTCTGCGAACGCGCGAGAGCATGCTGCTCTGCGAAGCTGCTGGATACGATGTCGTCCTGGTCGAAACCGTCGGAGTCGGGCAATCGGAGACGATGGTCGCGAATCTGGTGGATACCTTTCTCGTTCTCATGCTCCCAGGTGCCGGAGACGAGCTTCAGGGCCTCAAGAAAGGGATTGTCGAGCTCGCAGACGTGATCGCCGTCAACAAAGCGGACGGCGACAACCTGGAAAGGGCGCGGCTGGCCCAGCAGGAATATCTGGCCGCATTGCACTACCTGCCGGCGAGAGATCGGGCCTGGTCACCACCGGTTCTGACCGTAAGCGCACAAACCGGCGCAGGACTGTCGGACCTATGGGCGAGCCTGAAGGAGCATCGGCGGACTCTGGAGGAGACCGGTGAGTTGGAAGAGAAACGGCAAGCTCAGCTTCGACATTGGATCTGGACCGTGATCGAGGAGCGCCTACTGGTCTCCTTTCGGACTCATCCTGGGGTCGAGCAGCGGCTGCATGACATAGAATCCGCAGTGGCCGAGGGACGCTCTACGGCTGCGCAGGCAGCTGACGAGCTGGTGCGGGGCTTCCGCGGATCTGCAGATTGGTGAAATAGAGCCGCGGTTCCCGTTGACAGCATCAGGGTGGAGCGGGTACGGTGGAACCAAGGTGAAGGGTCCGGGCTCGACAAGGCATCTCGGGCATTTTGCCGACAAAATCGAGGGAGAGAAGGGTTCTTTGACTCGGGAGAATAGGTTGAGCAAGCGGCGGCGAGCGCGTGAGATGGCGATCCAGATGCTCTACCAGAGCGACCTGGGACGAGAGTCCTGCGACAAGGTGCTGGCGGACTTCAAGCCCGGAGACTACCTGAGCGAGGAAGCCGAAGGGGCGACTGCGGTCGCGACAACAAGGAGAGCGTCGACCACCGAGGTTTCGGCACGGAGAGAGGCACAGCTGGGAGGCGCTCTCGAGTATGCGAGGAAGCTCGTGCGAGGTACTCTCGATCATCAGGAGCAGATCGACAAGCTGATCCGGCAGCAGGCCGAGCACTGGAGGCTCGAGCGCATGCCGGCGGTCGATCGCAACATTCTGAGGCTGGCTGTCTACGAGTTCCTGTTCGAGACCGATGTGCCGAAGCTCGTCATCCTGGACGAGGCGATCGAGCTCGCCAAGGAATTCGGCACCGAGCAATCAGGCCGATTCGTAAACGGTGTTCTCGACGGTATTCTCAAGACGCCTGATCTGCCGGGGCCCCTCACCTGAACGAGTCGATGGGGCGGCCCCTGTCTTTGAAATCGCGGAGGTGGAGTTGAAACAAGAGAACCTTCTGATCCTGGTGGCAGTAGTACTTCTCGCGCCCTTCGGTTGCGGCTACGGGCTCATCGGACGTACGAGCAATCTGCCCGAGGATGTGACCGAGATCTTCGTGGAGCCGTTGCAGAACAGGACAACCCGCTCTCGGATCGAGCTCGAGCTGACCCAGTCCATCATCGACGAGTTGGTGACTCGGAGACGGTATACGGTTGTCAGGAGCAAGGCCGAGTCCGACGCCGTGCTGAGTGGCGTCCTGACCGCCTTCATCGTCAGGCCCGTGCAGTTCGGAGCGGACGGACGAGCTACTGAGTACGAGATCACCATTCGCGCCAACATGGGACTGGCAAGAACCGGATCAGAGGAGGTCCTCTGGAGCCAGGACGACTATGTCTTCAAGGGTGACTACGCGCTGGAGCTGGGAGAGAACACCGTCTTCGACTTCGAAGATGCCACGATTGCGGTGGTCGGACGGCGATTCGCACAGTCGCTGGTGATCGACCTGCTCGAAGGATTCTAGAAGCGACAACACAAAGCGCCCCGGGGCCGGTAGCCTCGAGGCGCTCGTCGATTCAGGCTTGACTCTGCCGACCTAGCTCTTGTCGAGGCTGGCAACAGCCCGTGAGAGTCGGGACTTGGTTCGAGCCGCGGCGTTACGATGAATGACCTTCTTCTGGGCGGTCGAGTCGATCAGCTCGAGGGTGCCGGGCAAGAGTTCCTGTGCCTTGCTGGCATCTCCAGCACTCACCGCCTCCCGAAGCTGTCGGACAGCCCCACGCATGCGAGAGCGATACGAGCGATTGCGCTCCCTGTCGCGTTGCGTCTGGCCGATTCGCTTCTCGGCCGATTTGATATTCGCCATCTGCGGTTCCTCTCCAAATGAGGCGTTGTTTTTCCGGTGTGCCTGTCGCGCAACCCGAGGCCCGACAGGCGGCGCAGTGTAGCCCTTTGCCTATCCCGAGTCAACTCCGAGACCGGCAAGACGCTGACGAGCGAGGTTGGTCTCGTCGGTTCCAGGGTATTCTCGAATGACGTGCTGCAGCTGCAGAATGCCCTGCTCGCTCTCACCCAGCTCGAGGTAGGCGTAGCCCTTCTTGAGTAGGGCGCTGGCCAACTTGTCGCTGCGCGGGTACCGACGGAGGATCGAGTCGAACTCTCGGATGGCCTGCTGGTACTTGGCCTGACTGAAGAAGGACTCGCCGATCCAATAGGCGGCATTGTCGGCCAGTTCGGTGTCCGGGAAGGTCTCCAGGTATTGCCTGAACCCCAGAACTGCCAGATCGTAGTTGCCTCGCAGATAGTCGTTGTAGGCCGTCTGGTAGAGGGACTGAGGATCCGATGGCGGCGTCAAGGGGGGCTGAGAGGTCTCCGCGGGTCCCGCTGTCGCCCCGAGGGTCGTTCGGACTGCCTTGAGCTCCTGATTCGTGGCGGCGATCTGCTGCGATAGCTGCGAGAGGCGGTAATTCGTGTCCTCTAGGTTGGCCTCCAGCTGATCGATCTGCATGGAGAGATTTTGGACCGCCACCTGGACGTCGGCCTCCGACTTCAGCAGGGACTCGGTATGGGCCGAGATCTGATGTTGGAGGTCGATGACCTCTTGCTTGCTGGAGGTCTGCTTCTGTAGGAGGAGCACCTGCCTCTGGATGTCGGAGAGCTGGGTATGCAGCTCGTCGATATCGCTGCTCGAGATGCAGGCACCGAGCAGCAGTGGCAGGAGGAGGCTGCCTAGAAGCTCTGGCGCTTTCATGGTCTTCACCTACCCAATCAACCGCCTTGGCGGCCTCGGATGACGAAATGCGCGCGGCGGTTGCGCCACCAGCAGGCCTCTGTCGCCTCAGTGCACTGGGGTCGTTCCTCGCCAAAGCTGACGGTCTGGGAGGCCCCGGCGGGGATGCCCAGAGACACCAGATAGTTCTTGGCGGCATTGGCTCGTCGATCTCCGAGTGCCAGGTTGTACTCGGCGGTGCCGCGTTCGTCGCAATGGCCTTCCATCAGAATCTCGAACTCGGGATGGGCGCGCATGAAGTCGGCGTTCTTCGCCAGGCGCTCACGAGCCTCCGGCTTGAGCTCGTACCGGTCGAAGTCGAAGTAGACATCACCCAGAAGACCCTGTTCGTAGGCCGCAATGTTGGCCGTCTCGATGTCCTCGCTGAACGGATCGGGGGCCACCTCGACGACTACAGGTGGTGTGGGAACCACGATCTCCTCTCTGGGGGGCTGGAGCTCTACAACCTCCATTTCGGGGGCAGGTGCGGGCTTCTTCTTGGGGCACCCGAGGAACAGGACAGACATTGCCAAGACTCCGACCCAAACCGTCACCAGGGACTTACGGCGCATTTCGGCACTCCTTGCTCTAGGAAATTGGTGTTCGACGTCCAAATTCACGTTTTGAAAGTGCGACCTCGTTGGAACTGTAGCAGAACTCCCGGAGCACCTTCAATAGCTTGCGGCAAATTCGACCTATTCCTTGAAACCCGACCACACCGGCGAGGTATTGTTGCCTTCCGTCGTCAGCTGCTTGCGGTTGCCACCCGTTGCATCCATGACGAAGATCTGCGTGTTGGAACCAGAGGCTCCCCGCCGTTTCGTCGAATAGAGAATTCGACGGCCATCCGGTGAGAATGACGGCGTCTCGTTGCTACCACCTCCATGGGTCAGAAGCTTGCTTTCCAGGGTGACTACATCGGCGACGGCGATGTCGAAATCGCCGGTCCGGCGCGAGGCGTAGACCAGGCGGGTCCCGTCCGGGCTCCAGGCGGCACCGTCGTTGTAGTTGCCTTCGAATGCCACCCTGCGCAAGTTGGTGCCTTCGGCATCCATGATGTAGATCTGCGGCGAGCCCGTGCGGCTCGACGTGAAGGCGATCTCCCGACCGCTGGGGCTCCAGGCCGGATTGGCGTCGATCCCCGACGAGTGGGTGAGCTGTTGCAGACCACTGCCATCACGATTGCAGATGAAGATCTCGGAGTTGCCGTCACCGATCGAGCGGGCGAACGCCATCCTCTTGCCGTCGGGAGAGAAAGATGGCGAGATATTGAGGGAGCCCGTAGTAATCACAGGAGTCTTACGCCCACTGCTGAGATCCACCAGGTAGATATTCGGGGTTCCCGAGTAGTAGGAGATATAGGCAATCTCTCGGCCGTTGGGGTTCCACTCCGGCGACATGGAGATTGACTTGTGAGCCGTGATGGGACGCTGATCGGCCCCATCAGAGCCCATCAGGAAGATCTCTTTGAAGCCACTCCGATCCGACACGAAGGCGATACTGGTCAGTGCCAGGCCCTGCCGTCCACTGAAGTAGACGATGATCTCATCGGCGAAGGTATGGGCGATGCGACGTGCGATCGAAGGATCGCCTCGGTATCGCTTGCCGAGGACCACCTTGCCGCTGCCGAGGTCGAAAACGCGCCCTTCGAGAATGAGGCGCCCTTGCTCCTGCTTGACCGTGGCCCTCAGCAGGAGCTCATTGCGCAGCGAACGATAGAGCTCGAAATCGCGGGCCTCGACGCCGGTGAGTGTCAGGGCAGAAAGCTGCGTGGGGCCCTGCACGTCGAAGACGCCGCTCTGATCCAGGTCGGCTCGCAAGGTCTCTTCCAGCACTTCCGCTGCCGAGCGAACTTGAGGCCCCAGGGCACCGTCTCTGCCGAGCGCCGGCATGGCCATCCGGAACCGTGAGCGCTGCCGTCCTTCGAGAACGACATTGACCTCTGGATCGCTGAGCTGCTCATCGGCAGGTATCGACTGCTGAGACCGGCCGATGCCGGGGACAAGCCAAAAGGCCAGGAAGGTCAGTGCGAAGAGGACCGTCGTTTTCGAAGCTCGAGTCATGCTCAGGGTTCCTTGCCGAATCATCGGAGAATCAGATTGACCCCCAGCGTTTTGTGCTGATAGCTCTGGGGCAAACGGGGGAAGGGTGCGGCCTGCTGTACGGCGCGAAGCCCCGCCAGATCGAAGGAGTTGTACCCGGAGGACCGGGAAATACGGACATCCGAGATTCTGCCGTTCTTGTCGATTCGAAAGTGGATTGTAGCCTCGACCTGTCCTCCGATGGAGGGTCGCAGCCAGTTGGCGCTGATCATCGCCAGCATCTGGTCGACGTAGTAGCTGTAGACGAAGTCGGGGTTGTCGAGCCCCCCGACCGTGGCTCCCAAGGGCGATGTGCCAAGGGAGCTACCGAGCGGAGAACCCAGCCTCTGCCCCAGATCGGGACCGGAGGCGGGTCTCGGTGCTTCCTTCGGCTTTGCTGCAGATCGTTTCTTCGCCTCGGGCTCCGGCAGAACGACACGGTCGGCCGAGGGCTTCTCCGTCTCCGGCTCGGGTTTGACCTCCCTGGGAGGCGGGGCAGGGGACTGGACGGGCTTGCGGGTCGGGGCTGGAGCTGGCGAGGTGACACCGAGGGCCTGCACCGGAACAATGGTCACTGCGACGAATTCCAGGGGTTCGGGCTGTCCGGCGGTGATCATAGGCACCAAGAGTACAGCGGCGAAGAGCACGACATGCAGACCCAGCGACAGGAAGAGGCTCGGCTTGCGGTAAGCCTTCGAACCACTCTGAAAGCGGCTGGCCAGCAGTGTGTCGATGCTCTCTTGCACGTCAGGGGTGTAGCCGGCTACTCGGGCTTCTCCGTGACCATCCCGACCTGGAGTACTCCTCCCTTGTTCAGGATGGCCAGAACTTCCATGATGGTTCCGTAGGGCAGCTCGCGGTCTCCCTTGAGAAAGACGGTGTCCTCTCCACGGGCCTTCAGGAGCGGAGTCAAGCGCTCCATGAGCTGGCTCGGATGAATCGGCTCGTCCTGCACATAGACCAGGCCGTCCCGGTTGATCGACAGAATCAGGGGGTCATCGACCTTCAGGGTGATCGGCTCGGCATCGGCCTGGGGCAGCGCCACCTCGATGCCCTGGTGAAGCATCGGTGCCGTGATCATGAAGATGATCAGGAGCACCAGCATGACGTCCACCAGTGGTGTTACGTTGATGTCGGCGAGCTCGGAGTGGTCCTCCTCTCCGATCCCTGAGGTGCTAAAGGCCATGATTCAGCTCGCTTTTCTAGAGAAAATTCCTCTCAGAGAGATTCAGGAACTCCAGGGTGAAATCGGTCATCTGCGAGCGAAAGTCGCGGAGTCGGCGCGCGAAGTAGTTGTATCCCATGAGAGCCGGAATGGCAGCTGCCAACCCGAGCGCCGTATTGACCAGGGCTTCGGCGATACCCGGTGCCACCGCCACCAGAGAGGTCGAGCCGCTGGCGCCGATGTCCTGGAAGGCGACCATGATGCCCCATACGGTTCCAAATAGACCGATAAAAGGGCTGGCGGCCGCCGTCGTGGCAAGGAGCCCAGTGCCCCGGCTCAGCAGAGCTATCTCGACGTTCGTCGCCCGCTGGAGGCTCCGTTCCAGGGCCGTCAGGGACTTGATCTTGTAAGACTTCTGTTCCTCTGGATGGTCCTCGTTGTAGGCTTTCACCTGGGCGTCGATCTCGATGTAGCCGGCACGAAAGAGGCCGACCAGTGGAGAGGCCTGGAGGCGATCCCCCTGGGATGCCACCTCACTGAATCGCTGGCTCTTGCGGAACACTTCGAGAAAGGACGTTGTCTGCGATGAAGCTCGCTGGAACTGGAGGAACCGCGCGATCATGATTGCCCAGGAGGCGAGCGACAGGCCTACCAGCACGCTCGCCACGAACCAGCCCATGGGTCCGCTCTGAGCGAAGAGCGCGAGCACATTGGTGCGGGAGGCACTTTCGATCTGTGCCAGGAAAAGCGGTGGGATGGGGATCAGTGCTTGCATGGGCCTCCTCGATCAGCGGGCAAAAGGTAGCACGGGTTTCGGACACATGTCTATGTGTCGATGTGTTTCAGACGCAGTGCGGCATGCTAGACTTGCGGGTGAGTGACCGACCGCCGCGACCGGCTCCGCGTCTCACCGGCGGTCGGTTTCTTCAACGATAACAGCCCTTCGGAGCAGAGACCGGTCTCCACTCATCAAGCATGGGCGCTGATTCGCCATCCACGGTTTCCTGAGGCGACTGTGGGGGAAGGAGGATCATGAAGATTGCTGTCTGTATCAAGCAGGTACCCGATGCCGAAGCCCGCCTTCGTCTGTCAGGCGACGGCAAATGGATCGACGAGGAGGACCTGTCGTTCGTCATCAATGAGAGCGATGGATACGCACTCGAGGAGGCTTTGCAGATCGCCGAGCGCACGAGTGGCGAAGTGGTCGTCTTCAGTCTGGGCCCAGAAAGAGTGCGAGAGGCCCTGCGCAAGGCCTTGGCGCTGGGCGCTGCCCGCGGTGTCCATTTGAAGGACCCGGCATTCCTCGGAGGGGACAGCCTCTCCACCGGGCGCGCTCTCGCCGCAGCTATCGCTTCGGAGGGTTTCGATCTCGTCCTCACCGGCTCCCAATCAGACGATGTCGGCTTCGGCTCGACCGGCTCTGTCATCGCCGGGGAGCTGGGCTGGCCGCACGCCTGGCTCGTCATGGGCGTCGACCTGGACGAAGAAGGCAGGAAGGTGAAGGTCACCCGTGAGATGGAAGGTGGCATGAACGAGCTCTCGAACCTCGATCTGCCGGCCGTGCTGGAGATCCAGGCAGGGCTGAACAAGCCACGCTACGCCTCTCTCAAGGGCATCATGCAAGCGAAGAAGAAGGAGATATCAGAGCCAGGCCCGGGCGACCTCGGACTGGCGGTGGAGCGCCTGGGGGAGAGCGGAGCGAAGATAGAGGTCCTCTCCGTGGCTTTTCCGGAAGCCGGCAAAGGAGCCCAGATCATCGAAGGTGACGCGGAGACCGCGGCGAGAAGCCTGGTGGAGAAACTACAGAAAGAAGCGAGGGTTCTGTGATGTCCGAGAAGATCTGGATCGTTCTTCAGCAAAGAGACGGCAAGATCAACAAGATGTCGTGGGAAGCCATCCGAGCCGGCCAGGCATTGGCCGCTGCCGTCGGCGGCACCGCCGAGGCTGTCCTCCTCGGTTCAGGAGTGCAGGAGGCGGCGAACGAGCTCGCCCAGGTTTCTCTGAACGCCGTACACGTAGCCGATGATGAGAACCTGGCGGACTACACCCCGGGGCGCTTCGTGAAGACCCTCGAGGCGGCCATCGGAACAGCCCAACCGGCGTTCGTCCTGTTCCCCCACACCTACCAGACAGTGGACTACCTGCCTCGCCTGGCTCAGTCTCTGGATGCCGCACTCGTGCCAGAGGCGGTCTCCTTCGAAGTCGCGGACGGCTCCGTCGTTTGGCAGCGTCCCATTCTCGGAGGCAAGATGTTCGCCACGGTCAGAGCCAAGGGCTCGGGGCCGGTATTGGTTTCCCTGCAATCGGGGGCCTATGCGGCTGACGAGGTGGAGGCAGGAACCGCGGCGATCGAGAGCCTGAGCCTGGATTTCGCAGCCATGGCGCCCGACCGCGAGATTCTCGGCGTCGAGGAGGCCGCAGGCGGCGAGGTAGACCTGTCTCAGGCCAAGGTGATCGTCGCCGTCGGCCGCGGTATCGGCGACTCGGACAAGATGCCGACCATGCAGGCCCTGGCCGACGCCCTGGGGGCGGAGCTCGGTGCCAGCCGGCCTGTGATCGATAGCGACTGGCTGCCCCGGAATCGGCAGATCGGGTCCAGCGGGCAGACTGTGACGCCCAAGCTCTATATCGCGGCTGGCATCTCCGGCGCCATCCAGCACCTGGTGGGGATGAAGGGCTCGCAGGTGATCGTCGCCATCAACAAGGATGCTGGCGCGCCGATCTTCAACGTCGCGGACTACGGCATCGTTGGTGACCTGCACGAGGTGGTGCCCGCACTGACGGCTGCCATCAAGGAGGCCACAACCGGCTAGGAGCCCGCTCCCTGCTGCTGGAGTTGCCAGAGCACGACGCTGGCCGCGACGGTCACATTGAGTGACTCTACCGGTTCGGCGAGCGGTATGGTCACCAGAGCTTGGGCTCTCTGGAGCAGGGTGTCCGGCAGGCCAGGGCCTTCGGAGCCCAAGATCAGGAGTAGCGGAAAGGTGGGACGATAGTCTGGCAGTGGAATCCCATCTCTCGGAACCAGGGCCACCGTGGTCATCTGTGCAGGCAGGAGTTGAGCGGTGAGGTCGGCTGCTTCCACGCCGACGGCGACGGGCAGGCGGAGCAGGCTTCCCGCCGATGCCCTGAGGGCCCTGGGGTGGTTGGGATGGACCGTGTTGGGTGAGAGCAACAGGGCGCTGGCGCCGAAGGCTTCTGCCGTTCGGGCCAGGGCACCCAGGTTTCCTGGATCCTGCATCTGGTGGCCGTAGAGGTAGACTCCGTTTCTCGGTGTCGATCGGAGGCCGTCGAGACCCTGGCGAGGTAGGTGGACCAGGGCAACAATGCCCTTCGGAGAGTAGGCATCACACAGGTCTTCCAGGATCTGCTCGTCGACCTCGCCGACGGCAGCGGTCAGGCTGGGCACCAGTCTTCGACCCTCGGCCGAGGCCAGGAAAGTTGGAGTCGCAAGGACGAGCTCGAGAGCCAACCCACCTGCGAGAGCCTCTCGGACGAGATGCGGACCCTCGAGGACGGCTCGGTCACCTTTACAGCGCAAATGGCGCCGAATATCCTTGATCTTCTGATTTTTTGAACTGACGATCATGGAAAGAGATCTTAGAGCCTTCTGGCGCCGCTTCCAAGACGGAATCGAGGTTGCGGTCGCCAGCTCTGCCGCAGACAAGCTGCTCGGAGTGCGCGACGGCTTCGTCCGCTACTTTCATCAAGGGCTCGGACGACAACTTCCCATCGCGGTAGTTCCCCAACAGATCGGTGAGCCGAGGCTGGGGCTGCCCATGAGCGATGAAGAGACTATCGAGCTGGCCAGGAAACGGGCCGTGGAGCTGCGCGAGGGCTTCGGTGCTGCCTATCACTTCTACGTTGCAGCGGAGGGTGGCCTGCACTCCATCGAGCTCGAAGGCAAGGCCCACTATTTCGTCCGCGCATGGTCGGTGGTGCTGGGCCTGGCCGGCGAAGCCTGGGGGGCGAGCAGTTCGGTCGAGATCCCTCAACGCCTCATCGAAGGGCTCGACGACCAGCAGGTACCTTTCGCCATTCCGGGGACTCGGCGAAAGGGTGGCATGACGGCCTCGTTGACGGGTGGTCTCGAAACGCGGCGGAACGCCGTCGCCGCGGCCACGTTCAACGCCGTGTCCTCGGTGCTCTACGGCATTATCGAGAGTCACCCTCTGCGTCGTCAGTAGGGGATTCCTCGATCTCCAGCCCGGCTGGGGTGTCCCAACTCTTGCCGTATTTCAGGACATCGTGTCTGAGCAGGTCGAACTCCTTCTGCCGGGGTTCGGGTCTGGCGTCGCGGTAGACAGTGTCGCAGCGATAGCACACCACCGCCTCCCGAAGTCGATGGTAGAGGGCCAGGTCCACGAGGGCGAGGACCACCAGGGAGAGGCCGTAGGTCCAGGGCACCAGGACTGCCCCCACCAGCACCAGCAGACAACCCCAGGCGCGGTTGATGTCCCGTTGGCGATAGAGGTGGCGGCAAGCGCAGATCGGACAGACCTCGACACGGGGAGGATCATCACTCCAGCCCTGCTCGCGAAGGGGCAACGAGTGCGAACAGTTGGGGCAGTCGACATGCGCAGTCCCCGATTCCACCCGTGCCTTGAAGGGTAACCCACAGGACTTGCATTGGATCCGAAGGCGCATGGCTGCGGACGGCGATCAGACCGGAACACCGGTGATCAGCGTCAGGTACAGTGCGGTGATCTCACCGATCAGGCTCCCCATCACCAGGACATACAAGATTCCCGTCGCCGACTGATTGGACTGGCGGCGGGCACAGCTCAGGGACATGACGCCCAGGAGCAGAGGAATGGCGAGACCCCACAATAGCCTGAACCAGAAGAACATCCCATGTCCGGCCAGACCGACGAGGATTCTCAGCGGATGGGGCTCGATGAGAGGATCGACCGAAGCCGCCAGTACGAGGGAGGCTCCAATGGTCAGGAATCGCAGCACCACAGTTCCCAGAAGAATCTGACAGAAGACCACGAGATGCCGAAATCGAAGCCCCGGCACGACCAGATACCAGTGTCCGAGGAGCATGGTCATCAACGACCAGCCCAGGAGCAAGGCTGATGCCGTCAGATTCACCGTCAGCAGCAGACTCCGGTGGGGGAGGGGAGTGGGGGTGCCGATCAGGGCATGCCCGGCCGTCAAGAAGGCGGTCCCGGCGGCGAGGAGCCCCACAAGGGCAGGCCAGTGACTCGCGTCCCAGGCTTCTCGCCAGATGGCTCCATGGTAAGCGAAGAGAGCCACCACGGCGACGATCATGGCCGCCGATCCCAGTCCGGAAAACCGCCCGAACGGATCGAGCGGAGAGAAGATCCAGACCGCGGAGGCAAGACCAAGTAGCCCCAGCACCACCAGAGCGTTCAGCTGAAAGTAACCGCGCCCGAAACCGCGCCCAGGCACCAAGAACTGGGTGGCCAAGCAGCCGACGGACAGGGCCAGAAGGAAGAGAAAGAATACCGCCATGAGACCGCCCACGAGCTCCTAAGTGCGACCTCCCAGCATCAGGTAGATCGACAGGATCATGAAGGCGATGCTGGGAGCCCAGACGGCCAGCATGGGCGGCAGTGCTCCGATCTCACCCAGAGTGCTGGTGAATG
>JAUVRX010000302.1 GCA_030597375.1 Acidobacteriota bacterium | reverse complement strand
TTGACGGTGGCGTCGATGACCGTCGCACCCGCCAGCACAGCCGCCAGCGAGTTCGCGGTGGCCAGCCCCAGGTCGTTGTGACCATGGAAGATCACGGTCGTGTCGAGCTCTCCCACCAGACGGCCGACGATCTGGCGAACGCCAAACGGCTCGGCGCTGCCGTTGGTGTCATAGAAGGTGATTCGTCCGGCACCGGCAGCGGTCGCCTGGCCAGCAATGTCGGCGACAAAATCTCCATCTGTCTGGCTGGAGTGGGGAAAACCCACACCGACATCGGAGAAGTGCTGACGCGCCCAGGAAAGAGCCTCCAGCATGACAGACACCTTGCCCTGCCGGGATGTCGGCTCACGCCTGGCCGATAACGGCATCAGCAGGTCAACCCGATCGAGAAGCGCTGCCGCCTGCTCCACCTCACCCCTGCATTCAGGTGACGAGGCGTAAATCAACCCAGAGAACCGCAGGCCGACCGCGGCGTCCCGCAGCGCGCGGACCACCTCGAGATCCTCCTCGACGCGGCTGGGCGCTACGACCTCTGCTTCTACGACACCGAGGTGATCCAACGCCGCGGCGATCTCCCGCCGAGCCGCCATATCGAACCACACCCCGGGGGTGTCCATGGCCTCTCTCAGGGTCGAGTCTCGCAGGATGATGTGGCGCTTTGGTTCTGGCAATTCAAGGTCTCCTCAGGAGACAGGCCCCCTATCGGGTCAGCCTGCAGTCGCCCACTCCTCGGCCCACACCTCCGGCACCACCTTGCCATCCGGTCGGCCCGTGCCACTGGTGAGACACACCAGAACACGGCTACCAGCAGCAATCCGACCCGCATCAATCTCCTTCAGTGTCCCGGTAAGAGCCAGTAGACCCGTCGTTTCCACAACCTCTCCCTCACGAATGAATATCTTCACACCTGCTTCTGCGAGGACACTCAAGATCCCGGCACCGTCGAAATCGTCTTTCAGTAGCTGACTGAAGTCAGTCGAGTCTACAAGAGTCAGGTCACCCGCCGTCTCGTCCAGAATCCCACGCAACTCCTCGACCGTGCCGTAGCTTTGCGGGCTGGCATCGTACATGACACGGGTCAGGAGTCGGACCGTAGAGCCGACCTCTTCCGGTCCGCCACCAGTCTCCCCACCCCGCAGAGCGCGATACATGGGGCAGTTGGGGGCTTGCTGGATGCCAAGGAAGCTCGGCAGTCGACCCAACTCGGGTCGTTGCTGGCGTAGCACCCGAAAAATTCCGATGGGGGCAAAGGCAGCGCTGATGGTCTGGGCAAGAATGTCGAACTGCAGACCCTCGAGCATGGCTTCGAGCAGATAGCTACCGATAAACATCGAGGCTTCCAGCCGCCACTCGGGCTGCGGTACCTTGGGAAGCCCGTCGCGCTTGCGGAGCTCACTGGACACCTGCTTTACGCGGGCACGGTCCCGCACTGCAATGAGATGAGTGCTCGGAGCCGCGAAAACGGCGCTGTCCAATAGGCTGAGATTCTCGCCCGGCAGAACCAGGAACGTCTCCAATCCGACCCGCCTGCCATAAACGGAGAGAGCCGTGCCCGTGTTGCCACCGGACTCGAACGCGATCCTCCGATACCCCCGCTGCAGACACCTGGCGATGGAGACCGCACCGTCGATCGACTTCAGGGTGTGGGTGTGCATCAGGGAGGTCTCATCCAGTACGAGAATCTCGACATCGCGGTAGGTAAGGAGCGGAAAGATCCGTAACCCTTCACGAATGCTGGTGCGGTCCAGGAGCTTCTTGAAATCCTCATCCGCGGCTGGCGACTCCTCGAAGCGCAGACAGTTCCGATACCGCAGAACTACACTCTGCTCGCCGCTATGACGCCGATCGATGGCGCTCAGAAACTCACTCGCCGAAGAACTCATGATGAATCATCTCTGTCAAGGGTCGTAATTCCTTGGTCGAAGGCGTCTCAGCCGGATAACCGAGAGGGAGAAGGGTCACCGGCTGGACCCCCTCGGGTAAACGCAGGAGATTGCCGATCTCCACCTCGAGGCCGGGATCGTGCGGCTGGTAGGCCGATAGATAGACACTTCCGAGCCCGTGTGCTTGCGCGGCCAGCAGCAGCCATGCGGTTGCCAGAACGCCGTTCTCCAGCTCACGGCCAAAGGATCGGCTCCGATCCACCCCTACCACCACGATCACCGGAGCCTGGGAGAGAAAGTCGGCCGAGAAGGACCTCTTCTCAGGTGGACAAAAGCGGTTCTTGAGCTCGCTGATCCGCCTCCTGGTCTCGGCATCGCGGACGACGACAAAACACCAGGGCTGCCCATTCATGGACGAAGGTGCCTGCCTCGTTGTCTCCAAGATCTCTGTGATCACCGCTTCGGGAACGTCTCGGTGCTGGTAACAGCGAATCGAGCGCCGTTGCAGGACGACCTCTTCGAAACTCCGGCCTGACACAGATGTCTCTCCCATATTGAAGATCCCCAATCCTCGAGGACTATAGTCGCAGTGACCTGCGAAAGTACGGCTTCGACAGTGCTCCCACCAACGACTCCGGCAGCCAGCCACGGCGGTGGCCTTCCAGTGCCAGGTTCATCAAACGAGAACTGAGTGAGGGGTTCTCTGCTGCTGCCCGTACCACCCGGTGCCGCTCCAGGGCGATCGGTTCCGCGATCGAGCGCACGGTGAGCCCACGGCTCTCGGCCTGTTCGAGAAGATCCAACATCATTCTTCTCATCCACTCGTCGATCAGGTTCGCTGCCTCCTCCAGGGCGATGCCGGCAAAATCCATCGTGCCGCCCAGGACTCCCCCGCTGTTACACACGAAGTCGGGAAGGAAAAGGTGGCCGCGATCGAACAGAGTTGTCTCCGCTTCTGGGCTCGCCGGATTGTTGGCACCCGGACAGATGATGGGAGCGGCGAGCCGAGAGACGTTCTCCTGGTGCAGAGAGTAGTGCCGAGCACAGGGAAAGAGCAGGTCGACGGGCAACTCGAGTAGATCCTGGCGTTGCAGTGCGAGCGTGGTGTCGTATTCGCTGACGCTTCGACTACCCATCTCCCTCGCCATGGCCCGTAGTCGATCGACATCCAAACCCTCTGGATCGTACAGCGCACCCTTTGAGGTGGAGATCGCGACCACCTTTACACCGCGACGACTGAGCAGGTCGGCCACCACAGAACCCACGCTTCCGAAGCCCTCGATCGCGGCCTTGCTGCCTG
>JAUVRX010000024.1 GCA_030597375.1 Acidobacteriota bacterium | reverse complement strand
TCGTCCTGCCGGCCAAGACCTTTTTCGAACAGACCGATGTCATCGGCGCCTACTGGCATTCCTACATCCAGATCAAGGACAAGCTCATCGAGCCGCCGGGCGAGGTCAAGCCGGAGTCGGAGATCTACTACCACCTGGGTCACGCACTGGGGTTGGACGAAGAGGGGCTGACGGCCTCGATTCCGGAGCCTGGAGATGCGGCGGTCGAGGCCTATCTGACGAGGCGGCTCGAGGCGTTTCCGGAGCTCACCCTGGGTCGATTGAGGCGGGGGCCGATACTGGCCCCTGGAACCGAGACCGTGGCGTGGTCCGACCTGCGGTTCCCGACGCCTTCGGGCAAGGTCGAGCTGCTCTCGGAAGAAGCGGAGCGGCGGTGGGGCCTCGATCGGTTGCCCGGCTTTCTCCAACCGCTGGAGACACCGGAGGCCGAGGGGACAGAAGGTTCGAGCTTTCCACTGCATCTGCTGACCCCCAACACCAAGGACCGGATTCACTCGCAGTTCAACAACCTGCCCTCCATCCGCAAGCTGAACCCGAAGACCCTGGTCCACATTCACCCGGTGGATGCTCGCGCGCGCGGAGTCGAGGACGGCGCCTGGGTCCGGGTGTTCAACGATCGCGGCTCTGTCGAGCTCGAAGCCAAGCTCGACTACGGCCTCAAGCCGGGCTGCGTCTCGGTCACCAATGGTTGGTGGCTGTCGGAAGGGGGCGGCATCAACCAACTGTCCGCGGCCCGTGAGACCGACATGGCGCACGGCGCGGCGTATCACGACAATGCCGTCGAGGTGGAAGGCCTTTGAGGGAGCAGGCACTCTTCACCCTCGATCTCGATCGCTGCACCGGGTGCTCTGCCTGTGCTATCGCCTGTCGGACCGAGAACCTCGTAGACGCGCAGCTCGATTGGCGCCGCATCCACACCTTCAACGAGCAGAACCTTCCCGAAGCCGCGGTCTTTCATTATTCCCTGGCCTGCAATCACTGTCTCGAGCCCGCCTGTCTCTACGGATGTCCTGCGAATGCCTACAGCAAGGACCCGGTAACGGGTGCCGTCCTACTCGACGGTGACCGCTGCATCGGTTGCCAGTACTGCACGTGGGTCTGTCCCTACGGTGCGCCGCAATTCAATTCGGTCTCAGGCATCGTGGAGAAGTGCACATTTTGTTCGCATCGTCTCGAGCAGGGGCTGGAACCGGCCTGTGTCGAGTCCTGCCCGGTCGATGCTCTGGGCTTTGTGGAGCGAGGCTCGCTCGACGGCGTGAGCCCGCCGGGGTTTCCCGATGTGGGGCTCGAGCCGGCGATCCGTCTCAAGCCCAGGAGAAGGCTGGCCCTGGCGCCTGAGATGACGGCGAATGCTGGTTATCTACCCGACGAGCCACCAATTCCGACCAGGGCCAGGCAGAGCAAGTTGCGATCCGAGTGGCCTCTTCTGACATTCACTCTGCTCGCTACGGGCCTGGTCTCCTTTGTGACCGCTCAACTGATCCAGAGCGACGACCTCCATTGGCCGGCGACGCTGGCAGTTGGACTTCTGGCGATGATGGTCAGCACACTGCACCTCGGCAAGCCGACTCGGGCATGGCGAGCGGTCCTGAACTTCAGGACCTCGTGGGTCAGTCGGGAGGTGGTTTTCTTCACCCTCTTCATGGGTGCCTTGGGAGTCTGTGGGATAGCGACGAACCCATCGGCGATGATGGCCCTGACGACGGTGGGTCTCGGCTTTGCCACCCTCCTGTCGATGGACATGGTCTACCGGATCCCTGGCCTGGGGGTATCGACCGTTCCCCACAGCGCGATGACGACGCTCGCCGCCGCCTTCTTCGTGGGGCTGCTGGTCCGCAGCCCATGGATCGCAGTGCCGGCAGCTGTGGTGAAGCTGGCCCTCTACCTTTCAAGGCCGGGCAATCTGAGGCCGGGCAAGAGAGCCCTATCGGCTCTGAGAATCGGTCTCGGATTCCTGGCGCCCCTGGTTGTGTGGATGACGGGCATCGAGTCCATGCCGTTGCTTCTCGCCGGGCCTCTGCTGGGCGAGATCATCGATCGGGCCCAGTTCTACGAAGAGCTCGACTTCCTGACTCCCCAGCGTCAGATCGACCTCGATCTCGTGACTCTGGTCGCCGTTGAAAGGGCCTGACCCCCCTCCCACCCTGAGGGTCGAGGCGGCCGGCGTACCTTCGGCCGGTCTTTAGGGCAGTGGGGCAGTGAGGCCTTGGGGCAGTGAGGCAATGGGCCTTGGGGCAGTGAGGCAGTGGGGCCTTGGGGCAGTGAGGCAATGGGCCTTGGGGCAGTGAGGCAGTGGGGCTTGAAGCGGCCGGCGCCTCTGCCGGCCGATCTTCGAGGGCTCGAGGCGGTGGGGCAATAGAGCAATAGAGGATCGTGCTGCGTGACGGGGTAGAATCCCGCGTCATGCATCGATTCAGAAGCGGTGCGGCGCTTGCCGTTCTCGTGGCTGTTGTCTGTTCGGCCTGGCATCCGGCCGTTCCCGTTCCCAATGTTCTCGAGCCTGCCTCTACAGGCGGCATCGAGACCGTCGATCGTGCGCTTGCCAAGCTGTCGACCCATCGCAGAGTCATGGTGGTGGGCGCGCATCCAGACGACGAAGACACCACGATTCTCTCTCTGGTGAGCCGGGGAATGGGCGGGGAAGCGGCCTATCTGTCGCTGTCTCGAGGCGAAGGCGGACAGAATCTGGTCGGGCCCGAGCTCGGAGTCGGACTGGGTCTGATCCGCACGGGGGAGCTTCTAGCGGCCAGGAGCTTCGAGGGAACCTGGCAATTCTTCACCCGGGCCTACGACTTCGGCTACACACGCTCGCTGGAGGAGACCTTCGATCGCTGGCCTCGGGAGATCCTCGAAGAGGACGCAGTCCGAGCGGTGCGTCGATTCAAACCGCAGGTCATCGTAACGGTCTTTCCAGGTGACTCCACTGCAGGTCATGGACAGCATCAAATGGCGGGTCTTATCGCGGCGGAGATCCTCGATCTGGCAGGGAATCCCGACGGCTTTCCGGCTCTCACAGCCGAAGGGCTGGGGCCATGGCAACCCGAGGCGGCCTACCGTCGACTCTGGCGGGGCCGAGGAGAGCCCATCTTCGAAACAGACTTTGGCTTGATCGACCCCCTTACGGGTAAGTCCATCATTCAGATCGCCTCTGCCAGCCGCTCGATGCACCGTACCCAGGATATGGGCCGTGTGCAACAACTGGGCTCCTATCGCGGTGGCATGGTCTGGATCGCAGGAGAGGGCAGGCAAGAGGCGACCTCGATCTTCGACGGCATCGACACCTCGCTCTCGGCCATGGCCTCGAGCCTGCCGGATGGCGACCTGCGGCAACGTGTCGCGGCCGACTTGGCCATGGTGGAGGACCTGGCGCTCGCGGCACGAGGGGCTCTTGTACCTGGCGATCTCGAGAGGGCAGTACCGGCTCTCGCAGAGATCGTGCGGACCCTGCAGGGTGTGAGCAAAATGCTGGATGAGCAACCCACACCGGCGGCCATCGCGGTGTCGAGTCTGGTAGAGGAGAAGCGGGCGGTAGCGTCGGCAGGCCTGATCGCAGCAGCCGGAGTGGCTTTCGATGCCATGGCCGACCGGGAAGCGGTGACTCTGGGATCGCCGTGCGAAGCGACGGTAGAGCTCTGGAATGCAGGCAACCAAAGCCTCGAGGTTCAGGAGGTTCGTCTGCAGACTGCCGACGGCTGGCGGGTCGAGCCCGTCGAGTTGACGGATGAGTCCGGGCTGGAATCTGTCGAGCGCTGGCGGTTTCGAGTCAGCGTTCCCTCTGGCGATACAGCTACAGAGCCCTATTACCTGAGCCGTCCGCTGCTGGGAGATCTCTACGATTGGAGTGAGGCTCCGGAGGAACTGCGGGGAGAGCCTTTCCAGCCCCCGCCACTGTCGGCGCGTCTGGAACTGGAACTGGCTGGCGCCACCGTCTTTGTCGAGCGCGAGGTCGTCCATCGGTACGGCGATCAGGCGATCGGAGAGGTCCGCCGCCCCCTGAGGACAGTACCGATCCTGGAGGTGGGCCTGAAGCCCTCGTTGATCCTCCTGCCGCTTGGCTCGGCCCGGGAGCGCCACCTGGAAGTGCTCTTGAGCTCCAATTCAGAGACACCGCTTCGGGGACGGTTGGAGTCGCAGCTACCGGAGGGCTGGTCACCTGTCGACCCGCTGCCCTTTTCCATCGACCAACCCGGCGGCACCCAGATCTTGAAGCTGCCCCTGGTGGCCGATGAGGGACTCGAGCCGGGTACCCATGTCGTTTCGGTGTCGGCGGTTCTCGACAGCGGTGAGCGTCTCGTCTCGTCCTATCCGGTGCTGGACTACCCTCACATCCGGCCAGCTACGCTGCAGCGTCCGGCCGCGACCGAGGTTCGGGTCCTGGATCTGCGGCTCCCCAGACTCGACCGCGTCGGCTACGTCCGCGGTGCCTCCGACCGGGTACCTGAGCTGCTGATGGAGGTCGGCGTGCCGCTGGAGCTGCTCGGCTCCGAGGAGCTCGAGAACGGCGACCTGAGTGTCTATGAGACCATCGTGGTCGGCAGCCGAGCCTATGAGACCGACCCGGCCCTGCTGCGGGCCAACCCACGCCTTCTGGAGTACGTAGAAGAGGGTGGCACGCTGATCGTCCAGTACCAGCAGTATCAGTTCGTAAAGGGTGGCTATGCACCGTATTCCCTGGAGATCGAGCGGCCCCACGGCCGGGTGACAGACGAGACCTCTCCGGTCCGAGTGCTGCGGCCCGATCATCCTGTGTTCAGGCACCCGAATCGAATTTCCTCGGCAGACTGGGAAGGCTGGGTCCAGGAACGTGGGCTCTATTTTCCCTCGACCTGGGACGAGTCCTATGTGCCCCTGTTGGCGCTCCAGGACGAGGGCCGACCCGAAGAGCTGGGGTCTCTGTTGGTGGCTTCGGTGGGTGAAGGCACCTATGTCTACACCGGTCTGTCCTTCTTTCGCGAGCTGCCGGCCGGGGTGCCAGGGGCTTTTCGGCTACTCATCAATCTCCTGGCTCTGGGTGAGGAGTGAGAACCTCCATGAGGATCGCAAATCGGCTCCGGCGGCTCGTGGTTCGCCGACTCGAAGAGACCCACGGGATGGGCGTCTTGTGGGCATCGTCGTGGCTGCTCGTCATGGTGCTGGTCGGTTGCGGGGACGGACGTACGCCGCTGGTGCTCTACTCACCGCATGGGCGAGACCTCCTGGAATTGATGGAGAGAACCTACGAAGAGCAGTGGCCGGACATCGACGTTCGCTGGCTCGATATGGGCTCACAGGAGGTCTACGATCGAATTCGATCGGAGGCGGTCAATCCGCAGGCGGATGTATGGTTCGGCGGACCGGACACCATCTTCTCCCGGGGCGCCGAGGAGGGCCTGCTCGAGCCCTTCGTGCCGAGCTGGGCCGATTCGCTGCCACCGGCGAGCCGCCATCCAGACGAGCTCTACCATGGTCTCTACGAGGCCGTTCCGGTCCTGGTCTACAACTCCGATGCTCTCACCAGGGAGGAAGCGCCGAGAGACTGGGAAGACTTGTTGGACGAGCGTTGGAAGGGCGAGATCATCATCCGCGACCCACTCGCCAGCGGCACCATGCGAACGGCCTTCGGCATGGTGCTTTCCCGATCGGTCTCGGAGACCGGTGACACCGCCGCCGGCTTCGAGTGGCTCGCCAGGCTCGATCGCCAGACGAAGGACTACGCCGTCAATCCGGCGCTGCTCTTCGAGAAGCTGATCCGGCAGGAGGGTCTGGTTTCCATCTGGGAGCTCACCGATATGCTGTTTCTGCAGCAGAGAGGTGTTCCGCTCGATTACAATTTCCCAACCAGTGGAACGCCGATCATCAGTGACTCCATCGGTTTGGTGAGAGGGTCCCCTCATCCGCAGGAGGCACGGGCCTTCATCGACTGGGTTGGAAGTCGGCAGGCCCTTCTGCTGGCAGCGCAGGAGGCTTTCCGGTTGCCAGCCAGGGTCGATCTACCCCGTGAAGAGCTACCCGAATGGGCGCAGGAGGCTCTCGACCAGATCGTTCCGGCGACGGTGGATTGGAAGCTCATCGCCGCCGAGAGCAATGCGTGGATGAGCCGTTGGGACCGGGAGATTCGTGGCCGCGGATGATCCTGGACCGAGGAACATCAGACCTCTGAATTCGTACCTGGCACAAGAGATATGCCCCCTTTTCTCATTCTGAACGGGCTCGAGAAGAGCTTCGGCGACCAGACGGTACTGAGAGATATCTCCCTCGAGATCGAGCAAGGTGAAGTCCTGGTGCTGCTGGGGCCGAGCGGCTCGGGCAAGACCACGCTTCTGCGTCTCATCGCCGGCTTCGAGCAACCCGACGAGGGCCAGATCCTGGTCCTGGATGAAGATGTCACTCCCCTGCCTCCGGAGCGAAGAAACTTCGGAATGGTTTTCCAGCACTATGCTCTGTTTCCCCACCTCAGCGTGGCGGGCAACGTGGCATTCGGCCTGGAGTCTCGAGGGGTCCCGCGCGAGCAACGGCTCTCCCGAGTCGCAGAAGTGCTACCGCTCGTGGATCTGGAAGGGTTCGAGGATCGTCGGGTGCAGGAGATCTCGGGAGGGCAGCAGCAACGAGTGGCCCTGGCACGGGCACTCGCCCCCGACCCACGGCTGATGTTGTTGGACGAGCCACTGTCGAACCTGGACCCGAGTCTCCGCGAGCGCACGAGGAGAGAGCTCAAGAGCGCCATCCGTCGAGTCGGAATCACGGCAGTCTGGGTCACCCACGAACAGGAGGAAGCCTTCGACGTCGGCGACCGGGTGGCGCTGCTCAATCATGGCCGGCTCGAGCAGGTGGGCAGTCCGGAAGAGCTCTATCTCGATCCGCAGACTCTCTTCGTGGCCGGCTTTGTCGGTCGAGCCTCGACGCTGAAGGGAACCCTCGTAGCGGCAGGCCAGGTGAAGCTGGGCGACGGGCGTTTCGTGGGCCAGGGAGCGACCTGGCCCGTGCAGACGGTCGGAGAGGTGGAGGTGAGCCAGGAGGTGGTGATCTCGCTCCGCCCAGAGGGCCTGGAGCTCACAGAGACCGACCGACCCGATGCCCTGGCTGGTGAGATCGTGGAACGGCAGTATCGGGGTGAGGTGACCTACTATCGGGTGTCGCTCGAGATGGGTGGAGATGTACTGGTGGTGGGTGGCACCGACCGTGCCGCGATAGGTAGCCGAACCGGTGTCGCTCTTCGGCAGGCGAAGCGCCCGGCTCGCGCCTTTCCGAGCCCGTCAGAGGATTCGAAATGAGTCGACGGCGACAGGCGCTCGGCGGAATGTCGCTGGTTCTCGTACTTGTCTGGCTGGTCGGCTACCCTCTGCTGATCACTCTCCTGGAGGCTCTGGGGATACCCGGTGCGTTCAGCCTGGCGCCCTTCCTCGAGTTCGCCGGCCGAGCGGATGAGTGGAGAGCGCTGTGGCACAGCCTGTGGATCTCCGCGGCGTCCGTGGTCCTGGCCGGGCTGGTCGGGGTGCCTCTCGGACTGGTCTTCGAAGGGGTGGATTTTCCTGGCCGACGAACCCTCGGAGCCTTGGTCGCCCTGCCGGTGGCCCTGCCGCCCCTGGTCGGAGTGATCGCCTTCCTCTTCCTCTATGGCGAAAGCGGCTTCGTCAGTCGGGGCGTCCAGGCAGCCCTGAGCCTGGAAAAGGCTCCGTGGCAGCTGTCGGGGCCCGGGGCCATTCTGCTGGTCCATGCCTACTCCATGTACGTCTATTTCTACCTGTTCACGAGAGCGGCCCTGGTGCGCATCGATGCGTCGATCCTGGAGGCGGCGGCTTCGCTGGGTGCGGGGCGTCGTCGGCGACTCTGGCGTGTGACTCTCCCCCTGTTGGGGCCGGCTCTGGTGGGCGCGGCTCTCCTGACCTTCATGACTTCGCTGGCGTCGTTCTCTGCGCCCTACATCTTTGGCGGCGGTTTCCGGGTCATGACGACCCAGATCGTCGCCTCCAAGCTGAACGGTGAGATCGCCATGGCGCAGGTGGAGAGCGTGACCCTGGCGCTGCTGGCCTTTCTGGGCTTGTGGGCCATGCGGCGGGCGGAGCCGGGACACACGGCGGTGGTCGGTGGAGTGCGGGGTGTCGCGCCGATCCGCCGGCAGCTGCGTCGTCCGTTGGTGCGAGTCGGTGCCACGGCACTGGGCTGGGGGCTGGCCATCTTTCTTCTCCTTCCCCACCTGACCCTGCTGGTCATCTCCTTCGTCCCGCCTGGCACCTGGACCACCGAAGCCATCCCGCCGGTTCTCGATGGCAGCAACTATCGATCGCTGGCGAGCGCGCCGGAGAGGCTCCGACCCGTCCTCAACTCACTCTGGATGGCCTCGGTCGCAACGCTGGGAGCGATCGTTCTGGGCCTCTCAGCGGCTCGCTCGGCTGTGAAACGAGGAGGCCGCATGGGTGGTCTGCTGGAGACCCTCTTGTCGGTTCCCTGGGCTCTTCCAGGCACGGTCTTCGCCATCGCGCTGGCTACCACTTTCAGTGTGAATCGACCCGAGTTGGGGCGCTTCGTTCTGGTGGGAACACCCTGGATCCTACCGATGGCGTATCTGGTCAGGAGCCTGCCGCTGACCGGGCGGAGCTCACTGGCGGGACTGCGTCAACTGGATCCTTCTCTGGAGGAGGCGGCAGCCTCTCTGGGAGCGGGGCGCCTGCGTAGGGTCTGGCGGGTAATCTTGCCTCTCCTGCGGCCGGCAATTCTGGCCGGTGCGAGTCTCGCTTTCATAACGGCCCTGGGCGACTTCGTTACCTCCATCGTGCTCTACACCTACGATACCCGTCCGATCTCCATCGAGATTCTCTCCAGTCTGCGGTTGCAGGACACCGGGGTTGCAGCGGTCTACGGTGTGCTATTGATGGTAGTGAGCGCCATGGCATTCCTCCTCTGGGGTCGCGAGAGGAGAGCCTGAGTCGATCATGGAAGCCCGAGATTTCGTTCGCCGGATGTGGGTGCTGATGTGGACGGTCTTCGTCGACATGCTCGGCTTTCTGATCGTCCTGCCCTTGCTGCCGTTCTATGCGGAACGCCTCGGAGGTACCCCCTTGATGGTCGGGGCTCTGGTGTCGACCTTCGCTTTGGCGCAACTCATCAGTGCTCCTCTGTGGGGCCGGCTGTCGGATCGCTATGGACGCCGCCCGATGATCCTGGCCGGGCTGTTGTTCTCGGCTGCTTCCTATGTGCTGTTCGAGTCCGCATCGACTATAGGTCTCCTGTTCATGTCCAGATTCGTCCAGGGGGCCGCCGGGGGGACAGTCGGTGTGGTCCAGGCCTATGTGAGCGACTCCGTGCCGTCCGTGGATCGAGCCAAGGCCCTGGGTTGGCTGACAGCGGCGACCTCGGCCGGGGTCATGATGGGTCCGGCCATCGGCTCGTTGGCAGCCAGCTATGATTTCATCGGTCCCGGCTACCTGGCCGCGAGTCTCTGCGTGCTCAACTTCCTGTTCGGTCTGTGGTGGCTGCCGGAGTCCGATCGGGGCAAGGAGGCCCGGCAACAGGCATCGAAGCCCAAGGGAGCAACCCGCGAGGCGATGCTCGAAGTCCTGCGCCACCCGCGAGGATCGGTGGGCTCCATGGTCTGGATCTACGCCCTGGGAATGATGGCGTTCATGGCCATGAACGGTGTCCTGGCCCTCTTCCTGGAGCGCCGATTCGGCATCACGGAGGAGACCATCGGCTGGTTTTTCGTCTACGTGGGCGCCGCTTCTCTGGTGATGCGATCGTTGGTGCTCGGCCCGGCGGTTCGCCGCTTCGGCGAGATCCGGATTCTGCGAGCCGGCTCCTTGTTCATGGCCGTTGGGTTGGCCACCGTGCCATTCGCACGCAACATCTTGGAGTTCAGTCTGGCCGTGATTTGCATTCCGGTGGGAACCGCTCTTCTGTTCCCAGCCACGACCTCCCAGGTCTCCATGCGCGCCGACCCGAGCCAGACCGGCCTGATCCTGGGGGTGCAGCAATCGTACGGCGGCATCGCCAGAATGGTCGGGCCGTTGTGGGCCGGGGCCCTGTTCCAGCATCTGGGTGTCGCCAGCCCGTTCTGGGTCGCCGCCGGCCTGATGGTCTTCGTACATGGCTTCTCCGCCACCGTTAGTGACGAGGATCCAGCCCCACCACCGGCACGAGAGGTGGACTCGGCTGTCCTGCCGACAAAGGAGTCGTGAAAGGGGCAGCTCTCATCGGGTGCTCTTCATGTGCTCGATGTCGGTCCCCAGGACAGAAGGCCGGTGCGGTCCAGGTGCAACCTCCCGGGGATTGCGCTATCTTGTTCTTTCAGGCGACGCCATGAGGGCTCGGGCGTCGCTCATCTGTGAAACCAACGCAACGGCTCGGTCAGAAAGGTAGACGATGATGGATAGCTATTCGACGCATACCAGCATGAATCTCGGCGGTTCGGAGCTCCGGATCGCCTCGCTCATGGCGCTGGAAAAGCAGGGTTGGTCGTTGGGGCGCCTGCCGTTCAGCCTGCGAATCCTGTTGGAGAACCTCCTGCGCCGCGAGGACGGCTCCGCGGTGACGGCGGAGGATATCGAGGCTGTGGCGAATTGGGATCCGCAGGCGCAGCCCTCGGTCGAGATCGCCTTCATGCCCGCCCGGGTCCTCCTCCAGGACTTCACCGGGGTACCGGCCATCGTCGATCTGGCCGCCATGCGCGACGCCATGCGAGCGATGGGTGGCGAGCCGAAGAAGATCAACCCGCTGCAGCCGGCCGAGCTCGTCATCGATCACTCGGTGCAGGTGGACGAGTACGGAACGGCGGCTGCCTTCTCGATCAACAAAGAGCTCGAGTACGAGCGCAACGGAGAGCGCTACGGCTTTCTCAAGTGGGGCCAGAAGGCCTTCGACAATTTCAAGGTGGTGCCGCCCGGAACGGGCATCGTTCACCAGGTGAATCTGGAGTATCTGGGTCGTGTGGTCATGCTGGAGGATATCGGCAGCGAGCCACGTTATGCCTATCCGGACACGCTCGTAGGCACCGATTCCCACACCACCATGATCAACGGTCTGGGAATCCTCGGCTGGGGCGTCGGTGGCATCGAGGCCGAAGCCGCGATGCTCGGCCAACCGATCTCCATGTTGGTCCCGCAGGTCGTCGGATTTCGGCTGGTGGGTGAGTTGGCGGAGGGTGCGACTGCCACCGATCTCGTCCTCACCGTGACTCAGATGCTGCGGGAGCGAGGGGTAGTGGGCAAGTTCGTCGAGTACTTCGGGCCGGGCCTGGCAGGGCTGCCGCTGGCCGACCGGGCGACCCTGGCCAACATGGCACCCGAGTACGGTGCGACCTGCGGCATCTTTCCGGTAGACAGCGCCACGCTCGACTACCTGGCGCTCACGGGCCGGTCTCAGGACCAGATCGATCTCGTGGAGGCCTACATGAAGGAGCAGGGCCTCTTTCACACCCAGAGCAGTCCCGAGGCCGAATACTCGGACACGCTCGAGCTGGATCTATCGACCGTAGAGGCCAGCCTGGCGGGACCCAAGCGCCCGCAGGATCGGATCCTGCTGGGGGACGTCAAGCAATCCTTCACGAGTCAGCTCGATGAGCTGTCCGCAGCGGCTGGCGGAGCGCCAGGCGCGGCAGTCCGAACCTCTTTCGCCGGAGAGGAGTTCGATCTGCGTCACGGCTCGGTGGTGATTGCGGCCCTCACCAGCTGTACCAACACCTCCAATCCGTCGGTCATGGTGGCGGCGGGTCTGCTGGCCAAGAAGGCCGTCGAGAGGGGCCTGGAGACGAGGCCCTGGGTCAAGACCAGCCTGGCTCCAGGATCCAAGGTGGTCACCGACTATCTGGCGGAAGCGGGCCTCCTTGCCTTCCTGGATGCCTTGCGTTTCAACCTGGTTGGCTACGGTTGTACGACATGCATTGGCAACAGCGGACCGCTGCCTGCCCCGATCTCCGAGGCGATTCGCGACAACAACCTGGTTGCAGTGTCGGTTCTTTCCGGCAACCGCAACTTCGAAGGGCGCATCAGCTCGGACGTGCGGGCGAACTATCTGGCTTCACCCCCCCTGGTCGTGGCCTACGCCCTGGCCGGCAGGATCGATGTGGATCTCTACAAGGAGCCACTCGGGACCGATCGGGACGGCGAGCCGGTCTTTCTCAAGGAGATCTGGCCTTCTCGAGAGGAGGTTGCCCAGACGGTAGGGCAGTCTCTGCGCTCGGAGATGTTCACCCAGGAGTACGCCAAGGTCTTCGAGGGCGATGAGCAGTGGATCGCAATGCCGGTTCCGGAGGGCGAGACCTACGCCTGGGACCCGGCCTCGACCTATGTGAAGCTGCCTCCCTACTTCGTCGATATGCCGCGTCAGCCACAGGGCATCCAGAGCATCGAGGCGGCCAGAGCGCTGGTGGTAGTCGGCGACTCCATTACCACCGATCACATTTCGCCGGCCGGTGCCATCATGGTGGACAGCCCTGCCGGGCGCTATCTGGTGGAACGGGGCGTCGAGCCTCGGGATTTCAACTCGTATGGGTCACGCCGCGGCAATCACGAAGTCATGATGCGTGGCACGTTTGCGAATGTGCGTTTCCGAAACCGCCTCGTGCCGTCGTTGGAGGGTGGATTCACTCTTCACCTGCCCGATGCGGTGCCCATGACCATCTTCGATGCAGCCATGCGGTACCAGGAAGAGGGCGTTCCCCTGATCGTTCTGGCGGGCAAGGAGTACGGTACCGGCTCCTCTCGCGACTGGGCGGCCAAGGGCCCGGCATTGCTCGGCGTCAGGGCGGTGATCGCCGAGAGCTTCGAGAGGATTCACCGCAGCAATCTGGTTGGCATGGGGATCCTGCCCCTGGAGTTTCTGGAGGGTGAATCCACCAAGACTCTGAGCCTCACGGGACATGAGCAGTTCACCATCCACGGCCTGGTGGAGGGGCTGTCCGGCAGCTTCGACAAGGACCTGGGGGTCGGAGTGACAGCGGCGGCTGAAGAGGGCGTAGAAGTGAGCTTCAACGTGCGTGTGCGGTTGGATACGCCTCAGGAGACTCTTTACTACCGCAACGGCGGCATCCTGCAGTATGTCCTGAGACAGCTGCTCGAGACGGACTGAACGGGCTTGATTCCCGACCCTGCTACGGAAAAAGCCCCGTGCCGGGGAGGGAGCCGGCACGGGGGGAGGAGAGGGAGCTGAAGAGGAACTGCAGAGTCGAAGACTCTGGAACGGTCCCAGCTCCCAACTGCAACCGTTCACCCTTAATAACGTTGAAACCGGCCTTTTGGATTCCCACTCGTGAAAATTCGTCCTGATCAGATTCCCTCCGAAGCCAGGAAGACCTATTAGCATGCGCATTTTCATAACAGGTGCCAGTGGTTACATCGGCGGCGCCCTGAGCCGTCTCTGGAGCTCTCGAGGGCACGAATTGCACGCTCTGGTGCGACTCTCGAGCGATCGACAGGAGCTCGATGCCCTGGGTGTTCATTGCCACGTGGGCGACATTACCGATGCGGAGAGTCTGCGTGAGGGGATGGCCGGGAGCGATTGGGTCGTGCACTCCGCGGCCATCATCGACCCTAATAGCGGTCCAGAGCAGACGCGGCGGGTCAACGTTGTGGGTAGCGATACCGTGGCGGGTGCCGCCTTCGAGGCGGGTGTCGGCCGTTTCCTGTCGATCTCGTCGATGGCCTATTTCGGGGGCAGCCCCGGCGATGGCTCCGCGGCGCGCGAGGACTCGGCACCGCAGTTGCCCTTCCCGACCGACTACAGCGCCTCGAAACATGCCGGAGAGCAGGCCATCCAAGACTGGGTGGCCAAGGGGCTGCAGGTCAACACCGTCTATCCCAGCCTGGTTTACGGTCCGCCAGGAGGCAAGCGGGGTATCAATTCGCTCATCCGACTGGCGATGAAGGGTCGCCTGCCCGCCCTGGTCGGGGCCAGGCTGAAGACCAGTTGGGTCTTTCTGGACGACCTGGTGGACGGGATCGACCGGGTCATGCAGAGAGCCGCTCCGGGCCAGAGCTTCTTGATGACGGGGCAAGTCGCGACCGTTGAGGAGGTCGTCACCAGAGTCTGTGCTTTGAGTGGTGTTTCCCGTCCACGCCTGCAGATCTCCGCTGGGATGGCCTTGTGGCTGATGACAGCCCTGGGGCCTCTCTACTGGTTGCGGGGAAAGCGTCAGCCCGTGAGCAAGCAGCACCTCCGGAGTCTGCAGCGTCATTGGTGCTTCGACGACTCGTTCGCCAGGCAGGAGCTCGACTGGCTTCCCCGCGGTCTCGACGAGGGTCTTCCCCCGACGATCGAGTTCTTGAGAAGCCTCTGAAATCCGGCGGTCGTGGCTCGACGGGGAGACCTCGAAGCGATTGCACGGACTCGGATCGGAAGATAGAATCCTGTAGCGGTTCCCACTATTTCGCCAAGCGTAGATCGCTTGCTGTACAGCACTCGGGGAGAATCCTATGACTGATGAGACAACGGCCAATCTGATCCTGGGCGACATGGACTATGAAATGCCGACGGTTGTCGGGACCGAGAGCGAAGTCGGCCTCGATGTTCGGAAGTTGCGAGCCAATACCGGCATGGTCACCTACGATCCGGGTTACGGCAACACCGGATCCTGCTCGAGTGCCATTACGTTCATCGACGGTGAGCTGGGGATCTTGCGTTACCGTGGCTACCCGATCGAACAGGTCGCGGCGGCAGCCAGCTTTGTGGAGGTCTGCTATCTGCTGGTCTACGGTCGGCTCCCATCGCTTGGCGAGTACGATGATTTCCGAAATGCGCTGACCCGCCACACCCTGCTTCACGAAGACATGAAGAAGTTCTTCGAGGGCTTCCCGCCCAACTCTCACCCGATGGCGATTCTCTCGTCGATGGTGGTGGCTCTGTCGACGTACTATCGCGACACGACCACAGAAGCGGACATCAATCGGAACATCATCCGATTGATCGCCAAGGTAAGCACCATCGCGGCCTTCTCGTACAAGAAGTCCGTCGGCCAGCCGTTCGTCTACCCGCGCAACGATCTTTCCTATACCGAGAACTTCCTGTACATGATGTTCTCGGTGCCCACCGAGCCCTACGAGGTGCCGCCAGTCGTGAACTCGGCACTGAATCTGCTCTTGATCCTCCACGCCGACCACGAACAGAATTGCAGTACCTCTACCGTGAGGATGGTGGGCAGCAGCGAAGCCAACCTGTTCGCTTCGATCTCGGCCGGAATCAGCGCCCTCTCGGGCCCGCTGCACGGCGGTGCCAACCAGAAGGTGATCGACATGCTCCGGAAGATCCGCGACGACGGCGGCAACTACCAGAAGTACATGGACATGGCCAAGGACAAGGAGTCCGGCTTCCGCCTCATGGGCTTCGGGCATCGCGTCTACAAGAACTACGATCCTCGGGCGATGCTGCTCAAGAAATCGGCGGATCAGGCTTTGGCCGAGTTGGGAGTGGACGACCCCCTGCTGGACATCGCACGCAATCTCGAGGAGATCGCGCTCAAGGACGACTACTTCGTCGAGCGGAAGCTCTATCCGAACGTCGATTTCTACAGCGGCATCCTCTACCGGGCGATGGGGATCCCGACCAACATGTTCACTGTCATGTTCGCTCTGGGTCGGCTACCCGGCTGGATCGCCCATTGGCGAGAGATGCGGGACGACCCCGAAGGCAAGATCCACCGACCCCGGCAGATCTACATCGGCGCCACGGAACGGGACTTCGTACCGATCACCGAGCGATAGCGGGCGGGGGGAATCAGGGCTGGCGTCCGAATTTCGTGTGAATCTTCTTGCGGAAGTGGTTGAGCTTTTTCCTGAGACCGGGATGGCGGTGGAGCGCCCTCTCCATCCATCGGTGCACGGTGTCGCTGGCCACCGACATGAGCGCCATCCCGAGCAGTAGCAGGAGCACGCCTTGCAAGCCCGGGAGCAGTAATCCGGCCAGGCCCAGGAGCAGGCAGATCCAGCTCACGCCCAATAGGACAATGCGTGTGCCGAGGGGCAGACTCGGAATGTGGATCTCTTCGAGATCCTGTTGTGAAATCTCCTTGTGAGTCTCCTCTGGCGGCAATGATGCGGCCGGCGACATGGCCGGTAGGCTAGCATGGACCGTCGCCGGCCACGGTCACCTGGATCACACCAGCGCTTTCTTCTAGGAAATCTGGATCTTCGCGAAACGCCGTTTGCCCACCTTGAACAGGTAGGGCTCCTGCCGGGCTGCAAGCTCGAGGAAGGGATCGGAGCTGCGCTCGCCGTCGATGGTCACCGCACCCTGTTGGATCAGTCGCCGAGCCTCGTTGTTGCTGCGAGCGAGGCCGGTCTGTGTGAGCATGCGAGGCAGGGCCATGGGGCCCTCGAGGGAGTGCTCGGGCATCTCCTCGGGCAGGCCACCGGCGGCGAAGACCTTCTCGAATTCGGCTGCGGCCCGGGCGGCCTGTTCGTCGCCGTGATAGTCGGCCGCAAGACGAGAGGCCAACTCCTGCTTCGCCTGCTTTGGATGCAGATCTCCGTTGGCAATGGATCGACGTCGGTCCTCGATCTCCGAGTCCGAAAGCTCGGTCAGAAGCAGATACCAATCCCACATCAGCTTGTCCGGGATGGACATGGTCTTGCCGTAGATCTCGCTGGCAGAGTCCTCGACCGCGATGGCATTGTCCAGGCTCTTGGACATCTTCTCGACGCCATCGGTGCCCACCAGCAGGGGCACTGTGAGGACGATTTGTGGCTCGAGCCCCTCTGCCTTCATGAGATCGCGGCCGACGAGAAGATTGAAGATCTGGTCGTGACCTCCCAGCTCGACATCGGCTTCCAAGGCGATGGAGTCGTAGGCCTGGACCAGTGGATAGAGAAGCTCGTGGAGACTGATCGCCTGATTGGACTCGAATCGGCTGCGAAAATCGTCGCGCTCCATCATCCTCGCCAGGGTGTATCGGCCTGCCAGGCGGACGATGCCGTTGGAGCCGAGCTTGTCGAGCCAGCGGCTGTTGTAGTCGACGACCGTTCGATCGGGATCGAGGATCCGGAAGAGTTGCTTCTTGTAGGTCTCGGCGTGATCGGCGACCTCTTCCGCAGTGAGTTGTGGTCGAGTCAGGTTCCTGCCCGTCGGGTCCCCGATCATGGCCGTGAAGTCACCGATGACGAAGACCACGCGATGCCCGAGATCCTGGAAGTGCTTCATCTTGTGAAGCAGAACCGTGTGGCCCAGGTGCAGGTCTGGCGAAGAGGGATCGAAGCCTGCCTTCACGGTCAGGGGGCGACCGGTCTGACGTGAGCGTGTGAGCTTGTCGCGCAGTTGGTCCTCGGTGACCAGATCGACGACACCACGCAGCAGCAGATCGAGCTGTTCGTCGACCGGCGCGAACTCGCTCTTCGGTTTGGACCTGTCAGTCATCGGCAGCGCAGCTTAGCATGCAGGTAGAGGGTCATCCTCAGCTCCACAGTGGCGGATCGGGCAAGTCCTCGGCGCTATCTACCAACTGGCCCTCCACCAGCAGTCGGGCATCCCCTTTGAGTCCCCAGTGGGTTTCCTCCCCCTCGCTTCCCCAGCCGCCGACCTCGAATCGGTAGCCCCCGCGGGTAAGAATCGTCACGGGCAGCTCCAGCTCTCCCTGCGCCACACCGACTGCGGTCGAGGCCATGACCCCGGTACCGCAGGCGAAGGTCTCGCTTTCGACACCACGCTCGTAGGTGCGGACGTCGAATCGACCGCTGTCCACGAAGTGGACGAAATCCACGTTGGTCCCGGCATCGCCAAAGACCGGGTGTGACCGCAGGCGCGACCCCAACTTGGTGATCGGGGCGTGAGCCACTCCGTCTGGCCAGGGCAGAACGAAGTGGGGGACACCGACCGGAACTCTGAATCCCCGAATCGGAACGCCATCGACGTCGATCTCCAGGGGCTCGGGATCGCCCGGGCGGTCGAGAGCCAGGGTAACGGAGGTGATTTCCAGAGAGGAGCCCCGGATGAGGCCGGCTCCTGTTTCGATGACGATCTCGTTGTCGGTCCAGCCCAGATGGCGCGCCAGGCGCACCGCGCATCGGGTGCCGTTGAGGCATAGCTCTGCAAGGCTGCCGTCGGCATTGAAATGCCGCATTCGTGCCCCATCTGGACTGCGGTGAAGCAGGAACAGGCCGTCGGCGCCAAGAGATAGACCGCGGTGACACCAGGCACGAATCTGGTCGGGTGTCGGCTCGTCGATGGGCTCGACGAGCGCCAGGAAGTCGTTGCCGCCCCCCGAAAGGCGGAAGAAGTGCCTCATGGCACTTGCGCTGTCGTGGTCTTGCTGGCCTCGCTCTGGTTGTTCGCGCCGTCGACCGCTGTGACGAAGTAGATGTAGGTGTTTCCCGACGCGACATCTCGATCCAGCAGCTCGGAGCCGATGACCAGTTCAGGGGTGATGGAGTGAAACTCTTCGCCAGGCACCTGACGGAAGACCCGGTAGCCGGCGACGTCGCTTTCCGGCGATACCTCCCAGAGTAGGCGTACCCGTGCCTCCTCGGCGAGGCTGACGATGTTCTCCGGTGCCGAGGGCGGGAAGCGGTCCTTGTAGTCCACCTCGCGCTCGGTCACGATGCGGCTCTCCACCAGTGGATCGGTGGAAGAGACAGCGGTCACCGTGTAGATGTAACGGTTGTCGAAGAGGGCCGATCGATCGGCGAACGACTGGGTCTCGGGCGGCACGGTGGCCAGGGGTGGTCCGTAGTCTCTGACCTTGGCATCTCGTCGATAGACGTTGTGCTCCAAGTCTCCTCCGGCGGCCTCCCAGGTGAGCTCCACGCCGATGGCGGTCGCGGTGACCGAGACGGAGCTCGGAGCGGTGGGTGGCTGTCGCGGCCCGATCTTCACCAGGTTGGAGAAGGGTGAGACGAGCCGTGGACCGGCCACCGTTCTTGCTGCGAATACACTGACCTCTTCCGGCTCGGGAACCTCCTCGATCGGCAGGCGAATCAAGAGTCGCCCGCCCTGCACGGCCGAGCTCAGCTCGGCATCTCGAAGAGCCCACCGGAACTGTGCCGTTTGACGGAACTCACGCGGATCGACCTTTACGAGGTCTTCCATCTGCTCTTCGTCTGGGAGATCGGTGGGTAGCTGGAAGAGCCCCGGGGCCTGCTCTTCCTCGGGCGCCGCCTCGGGATCCTCTGCGGCCTCGCCGACAGCCTCCGTCGATTCTGCGTCGAGCTCCTCCGCTTCGACGGGCTCATCCTCTCCCATCAGCGGCGAGACGACGCGGACGACCTCCCAGATCTCCACAGACTCGATCTCGGCGAGCGTCAGGCCGCCCATGGTGGCGGAGGGATAGGTCATGGTGAAGAGGAATTCCATCCCCCGCTGCTGCACCGTCAAGTCCGTGATCTTCGCCGGCACCTTGCTGGCCGGTGGCCTGGGCGGCTCCTTGCGCCCGCAGGCCAGCCAAAGAGGACCGGTCAGCAGGAAGATCAACAAGACGATCCGTGCTGGAAGGCGAAGAGAGGCGAGCGGACTAGAGGACATAGCGGGTCAGGTCCTGATCCTTGACGATATCCGACAGGGCACGATTCACATAGGCGGCATCGATGTCGACTCGAACCCCCTTCATGTCGGGAGCCTCGAAAGAGACCTCGTCGAGAACCCGCTCGAGAAGCGTGGCCAGGCGCCGCGCGCCGATGTTCTCTGTACTGGAATTGACTTCCACAGCCAGTCGCGCAATCTCCCGGATGGCATCTTCGGTGAAGACGATCTCCATGCCCTCGGTGAGCAGCAGGGCCATATACTGTTTAGTCAGCGCGTTCTCCGGCTCGGTGAGGATGCGCACGAAGTCTTCCTCGGACAGTGCGTTGAGCTCCACCCTGATGGGGAAGCGGCCCTGGAGCTCTGGAATCAGATCCGACGGTTTGCTCGCATGGAAGGCGCCTGCGGCGATGAATAGAATGTGGTCGGTCTTGACCGAGCCGTATTTGGTGGCGACGGTGCTGCCTTCGACGATGGGAAGCAGATCTCTCTGCACCCCCTCCCGGGAGACGTCCGGGCCCTGCCCCTGATCGTGTCCGGCGATCTTGTCGATCTCGTCCAGGAATATGATGCCCCCTTGTTCGACCCTCGATCGCGCCTCCTGACTGACCTGCTGCCGGTCGATGAGCTTCTCGGCCTCCTCCTGCAGGAGGATCTCCCGAGCTTCGCCGACACGTACGCTCTGTTTCTTCCGGCGACCGAAGAAGCCGGGCAGCATCTCCTTGAGATTGATCCCGACCTCCTCGACGCCCTGTGGAGTGAACATCTCGAAGCTGGGTAGCGACGAGTCCTCCACCTCGACTTCGACAGTTCGATCATCGAGCTTGCCCGAGCGCAGCTTCTGCCGGAATTTCTCTCGTGTGGCCTGGGGATCGGCCTCTTCCGGATTCACCGTACCGGGTGCCGGCGGCGGTACGAGCAGCTGCAAGAGCCGGTCCTCGGCACGTTGGACAGCGGTGTCGTAGACGGCAGCCCGGGTCTCCTCTCGTACCATGCCGACCGCCACTTCCACGAGGTCGCGCACCATGGACTCCACGTCCCGTCCGACGTAGCCGACCTCGGTGAACTTGCTCGCTTCGACCTTCGAAAAGGGGGCTTTGGCCAGGCGGGCGAGGCGTCGAGCGATCTCCGTCTTGCCGACGCCGGTCGGACCGATCATGAGGATGTTCTTGGGCAGTACCTCCTCCGCCATCTCTGGGTCGAGCTGTTGGCGACGCCAGCGATTGCGCAGCGCGATGCCCACGGCGCGCTTGGCATCGTGTTGCCCGACGATGTACTTGTCGAGCTCGGCAACGATCTGCCGGGGAGTGAGATCGTCCAGGCTCAGAGTCGGGCCTGAGACCATCGAAGCTGGAGGTGCCACGGATTCAGAGCTCCTCGAGGGTGAGTTGGTGATTGGTGAAGACGCAGATGTCGGCGGCGATCTTCATCGCCTGCTGGGTGACCTCGACGGCCGACATCTCCGTGTGGTCGAGGAGGGCTCGAGCGGCCGCCAGAGCGAAGTTGGCACCGGAGCCGATGGCCAGGATTCCGTCTTCATCGGGTTGCATGAGATCGCCGTTGCCGGAGACGAGAAAGCTCTTTTGCTGGT
>JAUVRX010000040.1 GCA_030597375.1 Acidobacteriota bacterium | reverse complement strand
CTCGGCCCACCTCGAGGTGGGTCCAATACCTCGACGACGACATACTGGTCCTCGAGCAGCTTGTCCCCTCCGGTCACTTCCAGATCGAGGCTCACCTTGGGATCGAACGGCACCAGCCAACGACGATCGCCCTCCCAATCCAGCGTCCCCACGAGCGTGCGTAGGGGACGTTCCAATACTCTCACCACCGTCGCCTCCGGGAGGCGATCCCCACCCTTCTGCCTTGCGGTCTTGACCCTTCGGATGAGAACTCGATCCCTGTCGATGGCTCCCTTGAGATTGCGTCGCGAGACGAAGTAGCCAGCCTCCCTCCTGTCTCCCGTTCGGATCAGCGCGTCGCCCTTCTCGAGTTGATCCACCTGACCGGCGGTCCACTCCGTGTGGCGAACGGCCATCCACCGACGATTCCAGTCGACCGCAAGACCTTCACGTTGGAGCTCGGCCAGGGCCCGTTCGACCGACCGGGCCTCCCAATCAGGTGCCATTTCCTTCTGTAGCCGGGCCGTCTGCACTCCTCGCGGGCCCGCATCCAGAAGGCGCTCCAGCACTCTTTGGCGGATCACCCCATCCAGGCCGCTCAGTTCAGTTGACACCTTCGTTTGCCCTCCCTAGAATCGCATTGGCCGCGAAAGTGGCGGAATTGGTAGACGCGCAAGGTTCAGGACCTTGTGCCCGCAAGGGCGTGGGGGTTCGAGTCCCCCCTTTCGCACCATCAAACCTCCTCGGCCCAGCACCGACTGACATGGTAACCGATCGCCATGGGCGATGGCTGCTCTCGGCCTCACCCGTGCTGCATCGTCTTGTCTCCTGCAGACGCTTGTGACATGGTTCACAAGCGGGTGGCGGCGGTCCTGCACCGAATCCGCCGATCGAAGTCTCTCGGAAATTCGCGCCAGCAAGCTTCGCCATGTCCGAACCAGCTGAGATCTCCCCTCTCACACTGAGTCGATTGCCGCTCTATCTGCGTTGTCTTCGGCAGCTCCAGGAGAAGGGTACGACCCATGTCTCCTCGAGCCAACTGGCCCAGCAGTTCGAGCTCTCGGCGTCCCTGATTCGCAAGGACCTCGCACAGTTCGGTGAGTTCGGCATTCGCGGCACGGGCTATCGCGTCGATGAGCTCGTCGACAGGCTCAACGGGCTCCTAGGGCTCGATCGCATCCACAAGATGGCAGTTGTGGGAATGGGCAGTCTCGGCAGCGCTCTGGCCCGCTATCTCAGCGTCAATGACAGGCCTTTCAAAATCGTCGCTGCCTTCGATGTGGATGGAGGAAGAGTCGGCTCCAAGCTCGGTCATCTCATCGTCCATCACAGTCGTGAGATTCCCGAGGTGATTCCAGAGACCGGGGCCCGAATCGCCGTTCTTGCGGTTCCTGCCTCGGCAGCGCAAAAGTGTTACGAGGATCTCACTGATTCTGGCATCGAAGCTGTTCTCAATTTTGCACCCATCCGCCTGAAGCGCAACCCTGCGGTCCGAACGAAGAGTGTCGACTTCCAGATCTACCTCGAGGAGTTGGCCTACTTCTTGAGGTCCTGACCGAGCCGCAGGTCCCCACCAACCGCCTATCGCCTAGCGCTTGGCGCTAAAGAAACTGATCCGGTTGTCCCCGTAGTCCCGGCTCGCCTGTCTCCCCAGGCCTCCAACAGTCTCCGGCAGCTGGCTTCGGATCGAATGCTCGATTGCGACTTCTCCACCCTCTCGCAGCACCTCCCCAAGCGTCGCCAAGAGCTCCCCATACTCCGTAAAGGCGTAGGGAGGATCTGCGAAGATCAGGTCGACCTGCCCCCCCATGGCCAGCAGCACACGACCGATCTGATCGGGTAGATGGGCCTGGTACACCGCAGTGGTATCTGGCGCCAGCTCAGCGCAGATCTTCTGGAGTCGATTGCATGCCTCTCTGTCGGCTTCCACGAAGACGACGAAGTCGGCTCCCCTGCTGAGGGCTTCCAGACCGACGGCGCCGGTGCCTGCAAACAGATCCAGGAATCGCGCCCCCGCCACCCGATGCTGCCAGATATCGAGAAGGGCTTCTCGGAGACGGGCTGATGTCGGTCGGGCGCTGGCCGGGACGGCCAGATTCCGCCCCCGGAAACGACCACTAGAAATCCGCACACCGGACCTGGTCATGGAAACTTTCGTCTTTCCACCAGGGCGGTGAACTGCTGGTGGATCGCCTCGTTGAGGACATAGATGATCAGGGGCTGCTCGACGCCGACCATCTCGACGCCCCTCTTGTCTCCCGTCAGACCGATCACTTCGAACAGGACTCCGTCGACACGTTCCAGAACATCGCCTGCCTTCGGGACGTATCCGATGGGCAGGCCGACGGTGGGAGCCCGCTCCCTGACCAGCTTCAGGAGATCGTCCGCCACGCGATTGACCCTGGACAGGGCAAGCGAGAGGCTATCGTAGCGGCCGAATCGGTACCTGGATGGCTCTCCATCCGCGATGTCGAGGTAGAGCTCGCATTGCTCGACCCAATCCCCCTGCAGGCCCTTGCCAACAAGGTCCTCCTCGGAAAGGTCCACTTCCCTCACCCTCTGGAGGAACGCCCGAACCTCGTCTGGGTTGAGCTCTGCAAGTAGAACCGACCGCGCCTCATCCCGCTTCCAGATGAGGCGGACAGTACCGTTGGCGAAAAGGGTCACGTCTTCGGAGTCGATGATGGACCTACACTCACGACGCACCAGTTCGTGACTTCGTCGATCCACGTCCGTGGCTCCAGGGACCACAGCGATCGTCAAGAGGAACCCCACGAGAAGCGCCATCATTACCGGCTGGAGAAACCTACCTGGTCCTGGCATGGCCTTCATGCTCTTTCCGCCTTCACGCCCTCTGAATTCAGTACATTCAAAGCGAATCTCAGCTCTTCTTCGGCCCTGATGGAACCGTCCAATCGTGCCTCGCGAGTGCTTTCCAGGGCTCGACCGATCCCAGGCCCCGGACCGAAGCCGGCCGCGGCGAGCTCCCGCCCGGTCAGTGACAACTTCACCAGACGTATTTCGTCCAGCCATCTTCGAGCCCATTGCACCACAGAAGCCTCGCCGAAGGCCAACAAGCGAGCCATTTGCTCGCTCCTCAGCGGTCGCAAAACCCGATCGACCTCATGAGGTTTCAGGGCGGCGCGACGCAGGACCTCGATCACCCGCTCCAGATCTTCACGAGAGCTCAGCAGCCAGCTCCGATCCTCCGGGCGAAGAGCGAGACGATCAGCTGTGGCTTGCTGCTCTGTCGGCTCGAGCGATCCAAGGAGCCAGGGAAGCACGAGGCGCCAACCCTCGACCCTGGTCACATCGGCTGGTAGGTCCAGAGAGGCTGTTGCCGATCGGCCGATCCAGGCCAGGCTCTCCGTCGGGATTCGGAGGCTGGGGTGCAGAATTCCCGCGAGACCCAGTTCCTCGAAACGCTTCAACTTCGACTCGATACACCCGGCGGGCTCCACCTCGAGTAGGCGAAAGACCTCCCTCCGGAGCCTGTCACCGCTCAAGGCGTCGAATGCACCGTCGTTCAGAGCCGCTCTGGCGAGGCGCTCCGTCGCCTCGTCCATCCTGAAACCGAGTCGACTCTCGAATCGAAGGCCGCGCAGAACCCTGGTCGGATCGTCCAGGAAGGAACCGTCGTGCAACACCCTCAGGCGGCCTTCTTCGATGTCCTCCATGGCCCCGTAGGAGTCGACAAGCTCGTACGGAGGCCCACTGCCCAGGTCGATGACCAGCGTATTGACCGTGAAATCGCGCCTCTGCAGGTCTTCTTCCAGAGTTCCTGGCACCACCCTGGGTAGAGAGGCTGGCGCGTCGTAGGACTCCCTTCTCGCGGTGGCAATGTCGAGCCGACCACCGGGACAGTCCACCCCGGCTGTGCCAAAGCGGGCGTGAGCCCTGACCTTCCCTCCCAGAGCCTCTGCCAGATCTCTGGCGAATTGCTCTCCCACCCCTTCCACCAGGAGATCCAGATCCTCGAGCCTGCCCGACAGGATCAGGTCCCGGGGTGCACCTCCGACCAGGTACACACCGAGACGGAGTCGGCGTGAGATCTCCTGAATCGACGGCAGGAGGCCTCGGTCCACGCGCCGCGCCCCCTCCTCGAGGAGTCGAACCTGACGGGAGCTCAGGGGTATCGATCGCTGCACAGAGAATCAAGCCACGGCTACAGGGGGTGCATCGTAGAGCTTTCGCACGGCCCCATGCCCCAGGACTTTCTCGACGGATTCCACCAGGGTCTGGTCGAGATCGACCCGGAAGCGGTGCTCCGGACTGATGGACACTTCCTGCCCCTGGAGGGCGATGACCATGCGGACCGGTAGGTCTCCTGAATGCTCGATCAAGACATCGCGTAGCTCGAGCATCTTCGCAGTGGGCAGATCGGCGGGCAATTGAATCTCCAACTCCTGGATCAGTGACTTGTCGACCTGCTCGAGAGCCGTGACCTCTTCTACCGTGATCTCAACACCGGAGCCTCGATCGCGCACCATCCCCTTGATCACAACGATGGCTTCGTCCTCGAGGAGGTGACCGACCTTCTGCAGTTGATCGGCAAAGACGGCGCAAAGCACCGAGCCCTCCAGATCCTCGAGGGCGAACCTCGCCATCATTCGGCCGGCGTTCGGTCCACTTCGGATTCGGTTGCGAGTCAAGCGAGTCACGATGCCGCCGATCCTGACGGTACCTTCGCCTCTGGCCCGAACCGAAGTGGTCGTGTGGTCTGTCAGATGCGCCAGCTTCGACTGATGCTCGGACAGCGGATTGCCGGTCAGATAGAAACCCAGGGCCTCTTTTTCCCGGTGTAGCCGCTCCCTCTCGCTCCAGACCATCGAGCCAGCCGTCGGTTGCGGCTCGGGAAGGGCCTCGGAGCTGAACAGACTCCCCTGGCCAGCCTCCTTCTCACGCCGTTTCCTTTGGGCATAGTCCAGGATGCGATCGAGAGATGCGAGCAGATCACTGCGACTGAAGCCCAGGGTGTCGAAGCAGCCGGCACAGATGATGCTCTCGACCGCCTTGTGATTCAAGGACTTCAGATCTACTTCCGTGGCGAAGTGGGCCAGGCTCCTGAAGCTGCCGGCATGGCGCCTGGCTTCCAGGATCGCCTCGACGGCCGCCTCGCCGATTCCCTTGACGGCTCCCAGGCCGAAACGGATGGCCTCATCTACCGCGGTGAACGACCAGCTGCTCTCATTGATGGCTGGCGGCAGTACGGCGATACCCATTTCGCGGCACTCCTGAAAGTACTTCGCCACATTGTCCTTGGAGGACATCTCGGAAGTCAGCATCGCGGTCATGAAAGCTACCGGGTGATGGGCCTTCAAGTAGCCGGTCTTGTAGGCCAGCATCGCGTAGGCCACGCTGTGGCTCTTGTTGAATCCGTATCCGGCAAAGGGCTCGATGTACTCCCAGAGCTCCAGCGCCTTTCTCTTGGCCACACTGCGGGCTGCCGCTCCCTGGATGAACTTCTCCTTCTGCTCGGCCATGACTTCGGGTTTCTTCTTGCCCATGGCCTTCCTCAGAATGTCGGCCTCCCCCATGGTGAACCCGGCGATTTCGACGGCGATCTGCATGACCTGCTCCTGGTAGGCGATGACCCCGTAGGTCTCTTCCAGGATGGGCTGGGTCTCGGGCAGGACATAACGAACGGCTTTGTCGCCTCGCTTGCGCTTGATGTACTCCTCGACCATTCCGACCGACAAGGCACCCGGCCGATAGAGCGCATTGAAGGCCACCAGATCCTCGAACTTCGATGGCTGTGCCCTGCGTAGCAGATCCTTCATCCCAGCCGACTCGAATTGAAAGATCCCGCTTGTCCGGCCATCACAGAACAACCGGTAGGTCTCTGGATCGTCCAACGGCAGGTGATCGAGGTCCAGCGGCGCTCCCTGCTGTCGAAGAATCTGCTGGGTATCGTCGATCACGGTCAGCGTACGAAGGCCGAGGAAGTCCATCTTCAGGAGCCCCAGGTCCTCGATGACGTCCTTGTCCCACTGCGTGACGATCTCCCCCTTGCTCGTCTTGTAGAGCGGCACGAGATCTTCGATGGGGCGGGGGGCGATGACGACACCAGCCGCATGCAAAGAAGCGTGCCGAGTCAAGCCCTCCAGCCGACTTCCGACTTCGACGATCTCCCGGACCTCGGGATCGCGCTCGAGCTCCTTCGAGAGAGCATCGACCGTCTTCGCCGCCTCACTCAGGGAGCGGGTCATGTCGGGAATGAGTTTGGCGATGCGATCGACCTTCGAATACGGCAGCCCCATCACCCGCCCGACATCTCGAAGTACCGCCTTGGCTCCCAGAGTCCCGAAGGTGATGATCTGAGCCACGTGGTCCCGGCCATACTTCTCATTGACGTACTGGATGACTTCGCCCCGACGGCGCATGCAGAAGTCGATGTCGATATCCGGTAGACCGATCCGATCCGGATTCAGGAAGCGCTCGAACAGCAGTTGATAGCGCAGTGGGTCGATGTCGGTTATCCGCAGGGCGTAGGCCACCAATGAGCCAGCCGCAGAGCCCCGTCCGGGGCCGACTGGAATTCCCTGTTCTCTGGCGTGGCGAATGAAGTCCCAGACGATCAGGAAGTAGCCGGAGAAGCCCATCTCGAGGATGATCCTGATCTCGGTTTCCAATCGGTCGCGGTACAGACTCTCCGAGTGCTGCTTCAGCACCGGCGAGGCCTGACTGCGAAGCTCAGCGAGTCGTTGCTCCAGCCCCTCCTGAACTACCTCCTTGAAATAGGAATCGAGATCGTAGCCGGAAGGAAGGGGAAACTCTGGCAAGTGGAACTGGCCCGTTGGGATCTCCAGCTCGCAGCGCTCGGCGATGGCCAGAGTGTTTTCGATGGCCTCAGGGTCCTGGGGGAAGAGCTTGGCCATCTCTTCTCCGGTCTTCAAGTAGAACTGATCGGAGGCGTATTTCAACCTTCCTTCGTCGCTGAGAGTGCGTTGTGTGCCGATGCACAACAAGACGTCATGCGCAAAGGAATCGGCCTGCTTCAGGTAGTGGCAATCGTTGGTGGCCACCAGGGGAATGCCGATGCGGCGCGAGAGCCGTCTCAGACCCTCGTTGGCCTGAGCCTGTTCCGGAATGCCATGGTCCTGGAGCTCCAGGTAGAAGTTTCCTTCACCGAAGATGTCGAGAAACTCCCTGGCGGTGGCCTCTGCGTCGGCTTCTCTGTTCTCCAGGATCCTTTCGTTGACCTCTCCTCTGAGGCAGGCCGACAGACAGATCAGACCTTCGCTGAACTCGCGGAGGAGCGCCTTGTCCACCCTGGGTTTGTAATAGAAGCCCTCGAGGTATGAGCGCGAAGTGAGCTTGATGAGGTTCCGGTATCCCTGCTCATTCCTTGCCAGCAGAACCAGGTGATTGCTGCGGCTGCGGCTCGGCTGGCGATCGGTCCTGTCTCCCTGCGCGACGTAGGCCTCCATGCCCAGGATCGGCTTCACGCCTGCACTCTTCGCCCGCTGGTAGAAGTCGATAGCCCCGAACATGTTGCCATGATCGGTCAGGGCGACCGCGGGCATTGCGTTCTCGACCGCAGCCTGCAGGAGGTCGTCTAGACGATTCGCACCATCTAGCAGAATGTATTGACTGTGGAGATGAAGATGAACGAAGGCGGTCATCGCACCCTACGACGAAATCGTATCAGATCCCGAATTGCTGAAATCCGCGGGCAGTCCCTGCTGAAGCCCATGGATCCCCGCGACCACTCTACTGGGAAACGCCGAGAAGATTTAGAGTCAACCGGCTCAATTCAACCGCTTCGGAGCCCGAAACACCGACCGCAGGCAGACAATCTGCTGCGGACTCGAGCAACCCACAACTGGAGAGGACTCTGCAGACCGTTTCGACCGGCAGTGAATCGTTCTTCCGCGTTCCACCCATACAAGCCAGAGGCGGCTGCCGGCGAGAAAGAAGCCGGACCATCGACGCCATGGCCTCTGATCTGGTGATGGCTCTCGTGGGCGAGAACTCATGCAAACGCTCGTCGACGTCCATGATTCCGAGATTGACCACCCGAACGATCTCCTGCCGATACGGGTGATCCAGAATATCGCTGGCAATCCGTACCTGCCCACCCTCACCGTATCTCACTTCGGGAAAGAGCCAGTACAACATCGCGGCAAAGTCACCTCGACTCAGCTGCGCTCGGGAAGCCAGGTCGCGGGCTTCGATCGGCAGAAGTTGAAGTCGCCACAGAAATCTCGCCCTGGCAAGCTGCTCCTGGAATCTGTCGTCCTCGGGATACTCAGCGGCGAGGTCCTGGAAGATGCGTAGACCAGCTCCGGCATCGCCCACTTCCAGCTCCAGGGCACCCCGCCTTGCAGCCAGTGTCCGACTATCGGGGTGCCGCGCAAACAGCTGTGTCACGGCCTTCAGCTCCGCCTTGGGATTGCTGTTTGCCTGGGCCACGGCTGCAGCCGACTCCAGGGTAGGGGTCTCGTCCGGCACCCACTCCTCCATTCGGACCAGGTCCCGAGCCGCATCCTCCGAGCGCCCCCGACTCAGCTTGTCTTCGATGCGCCGAGCCAGAATCTGGGCCACACGCGGGCGAAGCCTGTCGATTTTCGATTCTGCAAGTGGGCTCTCTCCGGCTACGTTCCTGTAGGCCCCGAACGCCGCAACGAGGTCCTTTTCCTTTTCAGCACTTCGGCCTAGCAACAGTTGCCATGGGCCGTACCGTGAAAGCTCATCGCCCCGAGGAGCCAGAAGCTCACGGGCGTGGGCGACATCCCCGTCCACAAAAGCCACCTGAGCCGCCAGCAGGGTCGCAGGGTAGAACTCCGGATCGCGACTCAGAAGCTGATGGCTCACCGCCATCGCGTTGTCGCGGTCGCCCTCCTGCATGAGGTTCTCGAACGCCTCGTCGACAAGTCGCGCTTCACCTGGACCCATCGCAAGCGGATAACCGGCGCTCGGAGCCACGAGAAACCCGCGATCTTCGGAAGCCACTCGCGGCCGGGTCGATGGTTCTTCGACTCCAGCGCAACCACCTACCCATGCGAGCAGGACCGCCAGTCCGACCAGGCCTGCGGATGAAGGTGCAGCCTGGTGGCGTCTACTCTTCACCGCTCTCCGTTTCAACGGACACAACGCCATGCTTGTAGATGAGAATCTCTTTCTTCTCGGTCTCGACCACCAGCGCAAACCGATCGAAACGCTTCAGCTGACCCACGAGACGCTCTCCGGTCAACAGATGAACCGACACCGGCTCGGCCGCCTTCAGGGCTTGAAACAGGAACCCGTCCTGGATGTTGATTGTCGACTTGGTCATCTCCTACACCCCCAATTCCTGCCCCGCGAGAAAGCTCCGGATCGTCTGGCTCGTCGCCTCCAGATCCTCGGCTGAGAACCAGGTGATCTCTTTTTCCTTGCGGAACCAGGTCAATTGCCGTTTCGCGAACCGGCGAGTTGCTCGAATCGTCTCCTCGATAGCGTCTTCTAACGAAAGCTCACCGGTGAGATGTGCAGCCAGCTGCCGATAACCGATCGCCTGGAACGCCGGCAGATGAGGGCTCAACCCCTGGCCCAACAACTGTTCCACCTCCTCCACCCATCCGGCTTCGATCATGCGATGGACCCGGTGCGCGACGCGATCGTACAAGAGGCCCCTCTCCAGGGTCAATCCGACTCGCACTGCTTCGAGACTCGGTTCACCGACGGGCCGATCGGAGATCCAGGCGGAGAAGGGCCTGCCGGTCGAAATCGACACTTCCAGGGCCCGAAGCACTCGCTGGGTGTCACCCGGTCGCAGCCGCGCGGCCGACGCTGGGTCCACCTCTCGGAGCTCTTCCAGGAGCGCCGGCAGACCCTGTCGTTGCAGCTGTTGCCTGAGGTCCTCACGAACCGAGGGCTCGACGGCTGGTATGGGACTGAGGCCATCCAGAAGGGCCCTCAGGTAGAGGCCGCTACCCCCCACAACAACGGGCATACCATGGCGGCTCTCTATCTCTGCGATGACTTGCCGGGCACGTCGCGCAAACTCTCCTGCAGAGAAATCCTCGTACGGCTCCAGAATGTCGATCAAGTGATGGGGAACGACAGCTCTTTCCTCCTGGGTCGGCTTGGCGGTGCCGATGTCCAGTCCCCGATAGGCCTGAAGCGCATCGGCACTCACGATCTCGCCACCCAACCACTCGGCCAAACGCAGGCCCAACGCACTCTTGCCTACCGCTGTAGGCCCCACGATGACCAAGACTGGTGGCATCCAAGAGAGTCTACCGCGGACTCCTACCGCGGGCTCCTAGGGAGAACTTTTCGTCGACTCGGCGATCGTCCCCGCTTTCGGCGAGCCCGGAAGACGGATCTGCAGAACGCCAGCCCGCTCGACCCGTACTCGGACGAGGCCCTGGAGGTCCGTTCGGAGGCTGAGGATTCCTCGCACCGCGAGCCGCTTCATCACCAGCGGCGAGGGATGCCCATACCGGTTGTCGATGCCGGCGGAGACCAGAGCCAACGAGGGCTGGGTGTGATCGAGCCATTCGGCCGTCGAAGAAGTACGGCTCCCATGGTGGGCAATCTTGAGAACGTCCACATCTCGAAGGGCCTCCGGGTGAGCTTTCAGGAGGCGGCGCTCGGCGGCCGCTTCGATGTCACCGGTCAGCAGGAAGCGACGATCGTTGAAGGTCGCCAGTAGCACCAACGACCGATCATTCACACCACGGCGTACCCCAGGCTGTGGATTGAGCACCTGAAGATGCCACCCGCCTACTCTGCGCTCTTGCCCTTCCCACAGCGGACGAATCTCGACTCCCGGCAGGGTATGGAGGGCGGCCACGCAGCCCACCGGGCCCCAACCCGGCGAGCTCCACACCTCCTCGATTGGAAAGAAGGAAGCTACCTGGACAAGCCCCCCGCAGTGATCCAGATCGGGGTGGCTGAGAACGAGCGCATCCAGCTTCCTCACCCCCAGGCCGGCCAAAGCTGGCAGAAGGATCCGACTGCCGATGTCGCCGCGCCTCCAACCTCCACCGTCGAGGAGAACTGCGGCTTCGCCATGTCGCAGAAGGATCGACTCCCCCTGGCCCACATCCAACAGAACCAACTCCGCTGACTCATCCGTTGGGCGTCCGTTGCTACCCAGCATGAGGAGCACGAGGCCAGCGGCCAACGGCCAGAGCCTCCGACCCGCCAGAGCTCCGAGAAGAAGTAGGGTGACCACGGAGGCTTCGAGATGGCTCCAGTCAACGATGATCGGTCTCGTCACGGAAGGAGGTAGGGACGCCACGCCGACAAAAGGTAGCGCTACCGCATTGACCCAGGGAGCTGCGACAGCGGCCAGATTCTTGCTCGTGATGGCTATGCAGCTCCAGATTGCGCCAACTCCCAGAGCCAATGCGGTCCATGGGACCGCCACTAAATTCCATATCGGTGACAGGGGCGTCAGGAGGTGAAACTCCGGGATCGCCCAGGGCAACGTACCCAGTTGTGCTCCGACGCTGACACTCATCGGTCGACTCAGCCAACCTGGTAACCATGTCCACCGTCTTTCGAGGATCGGCGACAGAACAAGAATGCCTGCCGTTGCCGAGACCGTCAGTCGGAACCCGAGGTCGTCGATCAGCCGGGGATCAACCACAAGCATCCCTGCCGCAATGGCAACGAGCGTGTTGCCGGGAAGCGGGGACCGTTGCAACCATAAGGAGAGCCATATTCCGATCAGCATGAAGCACGCCCTGATCAGTGCCGGGCGGGGACCCACGAAATTGAGATAGCCGATCACAAGGACCATGATCAGTACGGTTCGAGCTCGCATCGGCAGGCGAAACGTCAGGCCCAGGATCATCCCTGCCAGGAGTCCTATATGGAGCCCGGAAAGGGCAATCAGGTGGGAAAGGCCTGATGCCTGAAGCCCCCTCCGCCACGAGGTCGGAAGGACCCAACCCTCTCCCAGAATCAGTGCCTGAATCAGGTACGCACCCGGGGATCCTGCGACTTCGGGTCCTTCGAGCGACGCCCGGATCCTCGAGCGCAACCGGGCAGAGAGACGATGAGCCCAGGGCCTGAAACCCGAGCTTGGTAGCGCTCTGATGAAGTGCTCCGATTTCGCATACAGGCGCCATCCGGATGGCGACACCGCGCCTCCATTGGCCAGGGGTGCCGGCCGCCTCAGGTAGCCTCGAGCACTGAGCCCGTACGAGTCCGGTGGCCTCGACCCTGCCGGCAGCGATATCACCACTCGATCCGTCCAGGCTCTGACCTGGTTTCCGACCCGAACCCACTCCCCTCGGACAGCCACCGAAGGACCGTCTGGTGTCCTGCTCCAGTGTCCGTCGAGATGACCCACCACAAAGACCGGCACTTCGGGGTCGGGACACCAGGTACGGGGGCTCATCCATCCCCCAATGAGACCGAGCGCCAAGCCCGACACCAAGAGTCTGACCTTCCCTTGAAGAGCAAGGCCGAGACCCAGGAGAGCCACTGCGCCCGGTATCGTGCAAACCTCACCGAACCCCGAAAGCAGGACTCCAGACAGACAGGCGAAGGCCGCCGGCAACGCCGGCCACAAACTAGAGCTCACGCGACAAGAGACGGAGCCGACGGCGGAGATCTTTCAGACTTCTGTAGGATCCGGTGCCTTCTTGGTCTGGGTGGGCAGATCGAGCTCGCCCGACATGGCCTCGGGGGAGAACAAGGAGAGCAGGGGCAAATGGGTCAGCTCGCGCAGTGCCCGCCGCCAGAACCGATCTCGAGCCGACTCGATCTCCTCCTCGGGAAGTCGATCTCGGAGACTGGCAAGGGTCTCGTCCACTCGGGAACCCAGCAATTCTCGATCCGACGGCCCCAGGGACTCCTCCGCCGCCTGTAGGAGCTCGCATTCCAATTCGGCCAGGGACTCCTCGACTTCATTGGAGGAACCGGTCAGAGCCTCGATTCCTTCAGCCCACCGAGCTCTTTGGGGTAGCCCTTCAGGCAGACTTTCAGCCAGGACCGACAGGCGGCGCTTCACATCCATGACCACGGCAGGCCTCCGCACTCCCCCGGCCTCCAACTCCTGCAACTCGTCCCAGGCCCGCGAGACAGCCTCCGCACAGTAGCGAAGGCTCTGAATCCGGCCCCGCGCCCCGCGCTCCTTCTTGCGCGCGAAGACGGCCTCCAGGGTTTGCTGCACGAGGTCTAGAGGGATCCCAGCTTCGAACCACTCTCTGGCAATGTGCCAGTCTGTGGGGGATAACAGCAGCGGCGCACCGCGCAACCGGACGAAAAGCTCTTCGATCGATTCGAAGTAGGTCTGGGAGCCTTCGGCAGGCCTATCGATTCCGGTCATAGATCATTTTCAGGCCCAACAGGGTCAGCTGGGGGTTGACCTCGCGAATGAACTCCGATCCGTTGGCGATGAGATCAGCCTGACCACCCGTGGCCACCACCATTCGCACTTCCCCGAGCTCCCTGATCAACCTCGTCAGAATGCCGTCGACCAACCCGACATAGCCGTAATAGAGACCTGACTGCATGGCACCTGCGGTGTTGCGTCCTACGAGATGCTTGGGTCGCCTCAAATCGATCTCGTAGAGGCGCGACGCATGGGAAAACAGAGCCTCGGCCGAGATACCCAGCCCTGGCGCGATGACGCCACCAGCGTACTCGCCGACGGCATTGACGACGTCGAATGTGGTCGCGGTTCCGAAGTCCACCACGATCACCGGCGCGCCATAGAGCTCCCGGGCAGCCAGGCCATTGACGATTCGATCGGCTCCCACCTCGGTCGGGTTCTCATAGCGGATAGAGAGCCCTGTCTTGACTCCAGGCTCCACGAAGAGAGGCTTCTGGTGGAAATAGCGCTTGGACAGCAGCTCGAAGGTCAGGTTCAGAGGCGGTACGACCGAGCAGATGATCACGCCCGAGGCAGTCGCCGGATCCAGCTTCGCAGCGCTCAGCAGCGGCAGCAGCAGGGATGCATACTCGTCGGCGGTGCGATCGATATCGGTAGAGAACCGAAAATCGCGCTGGATCTCATCACCGCGAAACACTCCGCACACCGTGTTCGTGTTGCCCACGTCGATGACGATCAGAAGGTCTTCATGGCTCATGGTTGTCGTCCTGTCCATTCCTCGATAGCCTCGACGGCACCGAGACGAACCTCCCCATGTGCTCCCTGCAAGACGAGGAAACCCCGTTCGTCGAGTCCCGAAAAGGTCCCACTTTGGATACCGTTTTCGGTACGGTACTGGAGATGGTCACCCCTTCGATGGGCGCTCAACTCCCGGTAGCGGGCCGCGGCATAGGCGACGTCGCCGAGGTGGGTCAGCTCGTCCTCCACGGCAGCCACAAGCTCCGAAATCACCTCTGGAAGGCAAGGCAGCCGACGAGTGACCTCGCCCATTGCGATGCCGCCAATCTCGGAGAGCGCCCGGCTCGCACCGTAGTTTACGCCGATGCCGATCACGGCCGCCGAGCGCAACGACCCGCGACTGACGCATTCGATCAGGATGCCGCCGATCTTGCGACCCGAGACCATCAAGTCGTTGGGCCATTTCAGTCTACAGGGGCTCTCGGAGATCTCGGAGATCTTCCGACAGAGACCCACGGCAACGAGTAGTGGCAAGGCAGCCACGTCGCCAGGTCTCTTCATGGGAACGATCAGTGACAGATAGGCGCCCAGCCCAGGCGGGCTGACCCACGATCTGCCCAAGCGGCCTCTTCCAGCATTTTGGCGCCAGGCGACGACCAGGGTCCTTGGAGGCAGGGCTTCCCTATCCAAGAAGAGCCTCACAAGCTGGAGCGCCAGGTTGTTGGTCGACTCGACGCTTTCCAGCAGGATCCGATTGCGAACCACCAACCCGGGTCTACGATCGAGGGTCTCTCTGAGTCGATTGAGATTCATGCCTCGTCTTCCAGGCCTCCCTCGAGTTGCTCCAGGCGCTGGCGGGTTTCTTCGAGGCGCCGGCGATTCTGCTCGACGACCTTCTCGGGGGCCTTGGCGAGAAACTCTCGGTTCTCCAGCAGACTCTGGGTCCGAGCGATCTGGGCGCGAAGCTTCTCTCGCTCGGCGATGAGACGGTCCCGATCTTCCGCGCTCAACTCGCGCTCGGGCACCGCCAGGCCCACTGCCACCCCGGCGACGACATCACTGTGAGAACCATCTGGAGGAGGCTCGAAACGGACTGCCTCCAGCCGCATCAACGGCAGGGCCATGGTCTCCAAACTGCCGAGAAACCCAGCCATCTCGGAATCCCCTGTATCGAGGTAGAGAATCGCTGTGTCCTTCGCAGGGACACCGAGCTCGGCCCGTAGGTTTCTCGCCCAGGTAATGATCTGGAAGAAGATCTCCATTCGAGCCTCCGTCGAGGGATCGTCCCAGGCCTCTTCGGCAACCGGGTACGGCGCCAAACAGATGGTCGCCGGATGGATCCGCTGCCGCCCCGGCAGGCGCTGCCAGAGCTCCTCTGTGAGGAAGGGCATGACGGGATGCAGCAGTCGGAGACTTCGATCCAACACCGTGAGCAGCACTTCCCCTACCTGGGGTCGAGGCGACTCGCCCATCAGAGCGGGCTTGGAAAGCTCGATGTACCCATCGCAGAGCTCACCCCAGAAGAAGTGGTACAGCCGCTGACACGCCTCATCGAATCGGTATTCGGCGAACTTCTCATTCACCTCCGCAGCCGTCTTCGACAATCGCGACAGGATCCATCGTTCCGGTGCCTCCAGGTCCGAGGGTTCGAGACTCTCCTGAACCGTCGCTTCACCGACACGCGACAGGGAATACCGCACCGCATTCCAGATCTTGTTTCCGAAGGACCGGTAGCCGGCCATCCGGTCGGGGTCCAGGGGGATATCCCGACCGGGGCTGTCGAGAATGGCAAGCGTGAAACGCACCGCATCGGCCCCGTACTCCTCCACCAATTCGAGCGGATCGACCGTGTTGCCACGCGTCTTCGACATCTTCTGCCCTTCGGCGTCCCGAACCAGGCCGGTGAGGTGAACGGTATGAAAGGGCGTACTCCCCGTGAAGTGCAGCCCGGTCATCACCATCCGTGCCACCCAGAAGAAAACGATGTCGAATCCGGTCACCAGAACGTCGGTCGGGTAGAACGTCTCGAAGTCCTCGCTCTCCTCCGGCCACCCGAGAGTCGAAAAGGGCCAGAGCGCCGATGAAAACCAGGTGTCGAGCACGTCCGGATCCTGGGTGATCTCCTCAGTTCCAGCCAATTCGGCGGCCTCCTCGCGGCTTGCGGCGACGAAAATCTCTCCGTCAGGGGTGTACCAGGCCGGAATCTGATGCCCCCACCAGAGCTGCCGTGAGATACACCAGGGCCGGATGTTCTCCAGCCAGTGCTCCCACGTCTTGTTCCAACTATCCGGAACCAGACCCAGGTCGCCGGAGGCCACAGCCTGCAGGGCCTGATGAGCCATGCCTTCGACGTCCATGAACCATTGTGTGGAGATCATGGGCTCGATGGGAACACCACTTCTCTGGCAGTGCCCTACATTGTGGGAGTAGTCCTCGACCTTGACGAGATACCCCTGCTCCTGGAGCATCCGCACCACCTTCTTCCTGGCTTCGAAGCGATCCAGGCCAGCGAATTCCTCGCCAGCTTCGTGGGTCATGCTGCCTTTCCGATCGATAACCTGAATCCTCTCCAGGCCATGACGTCGACCCATCTCGAAGTCGGTCAGATCGTGGGAAGGGGTCACCTTGACGAGCCCCGTACCAAAGTCACGCTCTACGACTTCGTCGGTCACGAAGGCCAATCGACGCCCCACCAGAGGCAGAATCGCCGCTCCGCCACGCAGGTGTGCATAGCGATCGTCTTCGGGATGCATCGCCACCGCCGAGTCTCCCAACATGGTTTCTGGACGGGTGGTCGCAACGACGATTCTCTCGTCGGAGCCCTCTACAGGATAGGCAATGTGATAGAGCTTGCCCTGCACTGCTCTCATCTCCACCTCGAGATCGGAGATTGCCGTCTCGAGGCCCGGCGACCAGTTCACCATGTATTCGCCACGCGAGATGAGCCCCTCTCGATACAGACGAACGAAAGCTGTGCGCACGGCTTTCGACAGCCGCTCATCGAGAGTGAAGCGCTCTCGGCTCCAGTCGCAGCTCGCCCCCAATCGATCGAGTTGGGAGCGAATGT
>JAUVRX010000059.1 GCA_030597375.1 Acidobacteriota bacterium | reverse complement strand
TGGAGCCCCGAATCACGACCCGATGGTCCTCCAAGGTCTGTCGATGCAGCGGCTCGAGATGCTCGCGGTTCCACTTCACCACCGCGGGGTAGATCTCTGCGACGACCACCTCTGCCCGAGCCGGGAGAACTTCCAGTGCTGCTCGTAGTGTGTAACCGAAGCCGAGGCCACCGATGAGGAGTCGAGGGTGCTTGCGGTTGGGCAGCTCTTGGCAGGCCAACTCCGCCAGGGCGGACTCGGACCCGGTCCGCCGCGTCGACATCAACTCCTCACCATCGAGGTGAATGAAGTAGTCACCATCGCGATGGTGCAGGGTGAGGCGTTGGCCTTCGGGTGTCGTAGTGCTTTGGAGGGTCTCGAAGGGTCGCATGGAAAGGCTCTCGCTCGAGGGCTTCCTCTGAGGGATAGCGGTGGAACCCTAGCACGCGAGGGTGTCTTGCCGATCGGTCTCGCACCCTTCTTCCCACGCGCCAAATCCTCTTCTATACTTCGCCACATAAGAAAGTAACGCTACGAACGATGCAACCCTTTCTCAACCTCACCAAAGCGCTCAGCGACGAGAGTCGAGTGCGCGCCCTGATGGCCCTGGCACAGGGAGAGCTCTGTCTCTGTCAGCTGATCGAGTTGCTGGAGCTGGCGCCGTCGACGGTTTCGAAGCACATGACCCAGTTGCAGCAGGTCGGTCTCGTGAGGCGTAGAAAAGAGGGCCGCTGGCATTTCTACCGGCTTGCCGCTGAGGAGGCGCCCGAGGCGGTTCGCCAGACCCTGGACTGGACGCTCGAGTCGCTTGCAGACGACCCGGTCACCGTGAGGGATCGCCAGCGTCTGCAGTCTGTGTGCAAGAAGGACCTCGAGGAGCTCTCGGCATGCTACCGAAGCTGAAGGTGCTTTTCCTGTGCACCGGTAACTCCTGTCGCAGCCAGATGGCGGAGGGCTGGACTCGGCATCTACATGGAGACGCCGTCGAGGTCTGCTCGGCTGGGACCGTTCCGAAGCCCCTGGATCTCCGAGCCGTGGAGGTGATGGGAGAAGTCGGTGTGGATATCTCCGAGCAGCGATCCAAGGCGGTGCAGGGGCTGCTCGACCGTGATTTCGACTACGTCGTGACGGTTTGCGACGGGGCGCAGGAAAGCTGCCCGGTGTTTCCAGGCCGAGCGCAGATTGTCCACCGGGGCTTCGAAGACCCCCCGATATTGGCCCGGCAGGCTACGTCCGAGGAGGAGGCGCTGAGCCACTACCGACGGATTCGCGATCAGATTCGCCGATTCGTGGAAGCCCTGCCTGCGGGTCTCAGACGGGAGGACGAAGCGGAATGACAACCCACGAAGCCGTCTCGAAACAACTCTCCCTGCTGGATCGGTATCTGACCCTGTGGATCTTCGGAGCCATGGGGATCGGCGTTGCCATAGGGGCGCTGTGGTCGGGCGTGGCCGATTTCTGGGGTCGTTTCACTGTCGGTACGACGAATCTACCCATCGCAATCGGTCTGATTCTCATGATGTACCCACCGCTCGCCAAGGTGCGCTACGAAGAGCTGCCCGATGTCTTCCGCAACTGGCGGATTCTGGGCGTGTCTCTGGTGCAGAACTGGGTCATCGGGCCGATCCTGATGTTCGGGCTGGCGATCCTCTTCCTGAGAGATCAGCCGGAGTACATGGTGGGCCTGATTCTGATCGGTCTGGCTCGCTGCATCGCCATGGTGATCGTGTGGAACGAGCTGGCGAAGGGTGACTCGGAATATGCCGCCGGGCTGGTGGCTCTCAACAGCGTCTTCCAGGTGTTCTTCTACAGCCTCTACGCCTGGATCTTCATCACCAAGCTGCCGCCGCTCTTCGGGTTGGAGGGCTCGATCGTCGCCATCAGTATGGGCCAGATCGCCAAGAGCGTCTTCATCTACCTGGGGTTACCGTTCCTGGCCGGCATGATGACCCGCCTTGTCCTGGTCAAGACCAAGGGGCGGGAGTGGTACGAGAGGGTGTTCATCCCGAAGATCTCACCCCTGACCCTGGTCGCCCTGCTGTTCACCATTCTGGTGATGTTCAGCCTCAAGGGTGATCAGATCGTGCGAATTCCCGGCGACGTGCTACGTATCGCCGTGCCGTTGTTGATCTACTTTGTGGTGATGTTCTTGATCAGCTTCTGGATGGGCCACAAGATCGGCGCCGACTACAGCAAGACCGCAACGCTCTCCTTCACGGCGGCTTCGAACAACTTCGAGTTGGCGATCGCGGTAGCGGTGGCGGTCTTCGGAATCGGCTCCGGCGTCGCCTTCGCGGCAGTTATCGGCCCTCTGGTCGAAGTGCCGGTGCTGATCGGTCTGGTCAACGTCTCACTCTACTTCCAGCGCAGGTATTTCCTGGCCGAGGCCAAGTAGGCCTCGGCGTAGGGGCTTGGGGCTTGAAGCGTCCGTCGTACCTCCGGACGCCTCAACCCTCGAGGCCTCACTGCCACAGCGGTGCCTCAGGCACCGCTGGCTAGGTGAGCCGTCGTCGGATCTTCGGTCGTCCGCGGATGGTGGTCTTGCGCTCGATGTAGGGCTCGACGCCCTCGGCGACGAAGCGGGGTAGTGGCTTGCCGATCGCCTTTTCGATCAGGCGAATGTACTCCTTGTCCTGCCAGGTGGCAATCGTCGAGACAGTGCCCTTCAGCGCACCACGGGCGGTGCGCCCAGCGCGGTGGATGTAATCCTCTAGCGAATCCGGCGCTCCGTAGTTGACGATGTGCTCGATGATGGGGATGTCGATCCCACGAGCCGCAATGTCTGTGGCCAGCAGAATGCGGTGCTCGCCCAGGCGCAGCCCCTGCAAGGCCTCCACCCTTTGCTTCTGGGTGCGATCGGAGTGGATTCGCTCCACAGGATGTCCTTCCTTCTCCAGTTGCTTGCAGGCCCACTCGGCATCTACCTTGCGTCGTAGAAAGATCAGCATGCTGCCCTTTTCCGCGGCGGCGATGGCCAACAAGCATGCCTTTGTGTTCTGCGGTTCGACCATGTACAGACGGTGCTCGATCCCTTCGGCTATTCGGGTGTCGGGCCGTAGGTCGACCCTGAGTGGCGTGCGCATGAAGCGCCGGGCCAGGTTCTCCACAGATGGTGGCATGGTGGCGGAGAACATCATCGTCTGTCGATCGGTGGGCACGGCTTCGAAGACCCGCAGGATCTGAGGCAGGAAACCGAGATCGAGCATGTGGTCCGCCTCGTCGAGGACCATCTTCTCGATTCGGTCGAGCTTTAGATTCCTGCGCTCGTAGTGATCCCAGAGGCGACCAGGTGTCGCTACGACGATGTCGGGGTGGCGACGCAGGTCCTGGATCTGGGGTCCCAGCTTGACGCCACCGATCAGACAGACGGTGCTCAACTGGTGGTCCCTGCCGACGACCTCGAGGAAGGACTGGGTCTGAAGAGCAATTTCACGGGTGGGGCAGAGGATCAGCCCTCGAACTCCCTTGCCGTGAATCAGATGCTCCGCCATGGGCAGTCCGAAGGCGCCGGTCTTGCCCGATCCGGTCTGAGCGAGACCGATCACGTCGTGACCTTCCAGGGCCTTGGGGATCACCTGGACCTGGATCGGCGTCGGGTACTCGAAACCGATGGAGGTCACCGAGCGGACTACCGGTGGGCTCAATCCCAGATCTGCAAAGGAGACGTCGGTGGCGGTCGGGTCCTGGGGTACGGGTCCTGTGAACATCCGGTTGATCCTACCTCAGACGGTGGTCGAGGCCGGGTTGGTCGGGCACGATGATGCCACCACGGATCGTGGCGAGCCGACGTACCGGGCGCCGGTTCTGGCCGGTGGGGTCCCAGTCGACGATCCCGGTGACTCCCTGCCAAGGTGTGAGCTGCGCCAGGGCCTGGCGAATCGCGGCCCGATTCAGGCCCGCCTGGCGAATCGACTCGAGCAGAAGCCGTGTGGCGTCGTAGGTGTGGGCGGCCGCCCAGTCAGGCCGGGCACCGGTGCGCTCCTGAAATCGCTGAAGGAACAGCTCGGTCTCGGGTCTGCCGCTGGTCGGGTCGAAGAGCAGGGGAAGCGCTACCCCTTCGGCTGCCGCGCCTGCCGAGTCGAGAAAAGCCCGACGTCCGACCTGGGGGCCGCCGAAGATCGGTCCGGCGAAACCGCCTTGCCGGAGGGCGCGGACCAGGAGGGCGCTCTCTGTCGACCCGGCGATCACTACAGTGGCAGTAGGAGAGGCGTCTCTCAAGCGCTGCAACGACGGCGCCAGACTCGACTCGCCCGGTGGAAGGTCGATACGCAACGCCGGCCCTCGGTCGAGCAGCGCCAGCTCTTCCATGAGCTCTCGAGCAGCGAGGCGGGAGTCGTGGTCGGTGGCCGCCAGCAGAGCGAAACTGCCGTCGCCGATGGCCTGGAGGAGGCCCCGGGCCAGGAGGGGTACCCAGAGATGGTCTCCCGGAGCCAGCGAGAACATCCAGGGTACCCCGGCAAGGTTGACGGAATCGTCGGTGCTGACCGGGCTCACAAGAGGAAGTAGGGCCTTCACCACGATCTGCTCGGCAAGGTGGGTTCCAGGGCCGTCCACGGAGCCGAGAATCGCCCAGACCTGGTCCTCATGGACCATGCGAGCGACCTGGGTGACACCGGTTCCCCAGGGATTCTCCGACCAGTGCGCCACGAGGCGGATGGGAAGCCCGTGCAAGCCACCGGTCTCGTTCGCCTCCTCGACTGCCAGAGTCGCGGCCGTCCAGAGATCACCATGCAAGGGATGGTCGGGGTCGGATGGACCGAACCAGCCGATGGCCAGCTCGGTCAGGCTCGCAGGGTCCGGACCCTCGGTCGTCGGGCCGACGTATTCCAGAGGTTGCAGACGAAAGTCGTGATAGGGATCGTCGCCCGTGGACGGCTGCTGAGGAGGGGACTCTCCACGAAGAGCGCCCCCCAGGAGGACCAGAGCCAGGATCCCCGTGCTGGAGAATCGACGAGCTATTGCGTCTCTCCTCCGGTGTCCGAGGTCGTTAGCGACTGACGCTCTTGCCGGGTTTCGGGCGCGATGAATCCGCCGGGGATCTCGAGGTCCTCGCGGGAGTAATAGCGCCAGCCCTCCCCATCCCACCGGGTCATGAAGACCTCTCCCGCATCGTCCATCGCCGCGTTCAAGGGAATGTCCCCTGTGACTCCGGGCCAGGGATCACTGCGGTAGGCCAGGAGATCCCGGATCTTGGCGCGGTTGAGGCCGGCGTTCTGGATGGCCCAGATGAGGAGATTCGTGCCGTCATAGGCGTGAGCGGCGTAGGTGTCTGGCTCGACGCCGTAGCGCTCCTTGAAGTCGTGACGAAATCGTTCCAGAACAGGGTCCTCGCGGTGGGGATTCCACGGATAGGTGGAAAAGACCTCCTCGGCGTGATCTCCGGCCAGGCTCACGAACTCGTCGGAAGCGCAGCGATCGGAGCAGAAGAAAGGCTGGTCGAGACCCCGCTCGCGGATCTGGTTCAGGATCCGGGCACCATCCACACCATCCCCCCAGTGGACAATGGCCTGGGGCTCGGCCTCGGCGATGCGATCGATCTGTAGGGAGAAGTCCTCGCCACCGACGGGATAGGCCATCTCGATGACGATGGGGTGTCCGAGCCGCCGGCTGCCGTCCAGGAGCTCACGCACCCCAAACCGGCCATATCGGTTGCTGGCCCGGATGATGGCGACCCGTTCGTATCCCTGCTTGCGGTAGAGGTAATCCAGCAGAAGGTAGTTCTGCTGCCGGTCGTCACCGATGGTCCTGACCACCCAGGGAATGTTGGTCTCGATGAAGGTGGGGTCGGTGTCGCCGGTATTGATCATGAGGATCTCGGCTTTGAGTGCCACCCGGATGGCGATATGCGAATTGGCCCCGTCGATGGTTCCGATGATGGCCCAGACGTTGTCAATGTAGGCCAGGTCGACGATCTCGTTGCCCGAGGCACCCCAGAGACCGTTGTCATTGTGCACGACGAGCTCGAAGGGGAGTTGGCGGCGATGATAGCCGCCGGCACCATTGGCCTCGTCGATGGCCATTCTGGCCCCGCGGAGCATGGCGATGCCGAGGGGCTCCTCGTGACTCTGGCCCCCGGTAGCTACCGAGACGGTAGGTACGATCGGTCCCAGGAATCCGATCTTGACGGTGTCGAGAGATTCAGGCTCCGGCTTTGCCCTGCCCGGGCCGGTGTATTCCAGTTGCTCCAGGAAGTGCTCGGTGTAGGGCTCCACGTGGCCGAAGGGTTCCACGTCGACGGCTGAGGAAGCGTAATTGGAGCTCTTCTTCAGGGGCAGATCCGGTACCTCGTGGGAATCGACATCGATCGCCTCCAGCACGGTCTCGGTGTCGAGGGGCTCCGTCGTGTTGTCGGTCGTGCCTGAATCGTCGGCCCTTGCAAAGGGGGCCACGACGATCAGAGCCAAGATCAGACAGGTCATCAGCAGGGTGTCTTTGACGGTGTTCCTCATGATCCACCTCGGTTCGTTTCCTGTTTCTCGGGCTTCTGGGTCTCAGCCTGGTCCGCGCCTCTGCGCAGGCCGGGGAAATAGCCTGTGCCCTTTGCGTGCGCGAGCCCCTTCGAAGTGCCGACCCAGAGATCGTCTCCGTCGATCGCGGTCCAAAGGACATAGTTGTGAGGGATGTTCGGTGGGATGGTCCGGGTCTCGAGGACCCGATCGCCACGCGAGATGACTGCCTGACCGGTGTGGGAAGCGTGGTCGGTGGTATAGACCACCCAGGTGTCGGTGGGGAAGTCGGCTACCTGCGCCAGCCCCTTGTCGGTGCTGAACCAGGCCTCATTGGCGCTTCTGGCCTTCACCGCGTTGTGAAAATCGCTCGGCGAGCCGCTGTCCTTCTCGAAATAGCCCCGCCAGTGGCGTCCATCGTAGCGTGAGGCACCGAAGTAGGTCGTGATCCAGAGGGTCTTGTCGACGTAGCTCACGCCGGTGGTGATGACGTGGACGATGCCGTCGTCACGGTAGAGGTCGATCTCCATCTCACCATCCGGGTCGAGGTAGTCCTTCCAGTGCTCGGTCGCGACATCGAACTCCAGGACCCCACTGCCCCAGACCCCGAGATAGACCTTGCCGTCGGCGTAGCTGCAGCCGTAGTTCCAGATCTCCTCCATGGGAGCGTTCTTCTCGGTGTAGATGGTCCACTCGCCGGTTCGGGTGTTGTAGCGGCTGGCGCCGGCGGTGGTGGCGGCCCAGATGTTCTCGTTCTCGATGCAGACGCCGTAGACGACGTCGTTGACCAGTCCACTGTTGAGCTGATGGAAGTGGTCGAAGCGACCACCGCTGAACCGGGCCAAGCCACCTCCGAACATCCCCAGCCAGACCTCGCCGGTATCGGGATCTGCGGCGATGGCAGACACGACCCGCCAGGGGAGCCCGTCCTTCTCTCTCCAGGACCGGATTTCACCGGTGCGTTTGTCCAGTCGGGCGAGGCCGTCCTCGGTGCCGATCCAGACCCAGGGACCGTCGACATCGATGGCGAAGATGTGATCGTTGGGGAGCCCATCCTCGACGGTGTACTGCTTCCAGTCGGTATAGACGTAGGGCAGATCGAGGTCCGAGACCGCCGGCTGGTCGACGTTCGGTTGTGGGGCTTCCGCCGCCGACCCTGCCATCGGAATCAGTGTCACGGCGAAGGAAAATGCTGCTGCCAGAAACAAGTTCATCGCGCTCCCTCCTCAGAGGGTCTTCAGATATTCGATCAGATGGTTGAGCTGGTCCTTCGTCAGGTCGTTGGTGACGCCATGCTGATCGTAGGTGTTGAAGCGTGTCCAGATCTCCTCGAGGCTGAAGGCAGTGCCGTCGTGCAGATAGGGCGCCGAGTCGTAGATGTTGGTGAGATGGGGAGTGTCGAACGTGTCCTCGAGGTCGAGGGGTGTCTGGGTTCCAACGTTGTGTTGCTGACGATCGGTGAAGAGCGGCCCCGGATGGCAGTTGATGCAGCGCCCTTCGGGTGGGATCGGCCGGCCGCCGTTGGTGTGGGTCCGCTGGTAGACGGCCTTCCCCAGTCGCTGTGCTTCCGTCAGGGGCGCCCCGAGGTCGCGGTAGCGATTCGGGGGACGGGGGATGGTGGTGATGTAGAGCTCCAGGGCTTCGAGCTCCTCTGGATCGAAGGGCTCGATGCGGGTGAAGAACACCGCCAACCGGGGACCACACTGACGCTGCAGGCTGGGGTTGAGCCCCGTCCACTTGAAGGGAGCGGTATCGAAGATGCCGCGCAGGGTCCGGTTGTCCACCGGGTCGGTGCCGATGCCGTCGGGCTCGATGTCATAGGTGATGCCGTCCACGTGGCCGTCCGGATGACAGCTGTGACAGGAGAACTGGCGCCGGAACGTGATGTCGGCGCTATGGAAGAGCTGCTCGCCCCACCTTGTCTGGGAGATCAACTCGGGGCCGCCGAGGTCGATCTCTTCCACCGCCTCGAAGCGCTCCAGATCGATGACCGTCACGGTGTCGTCGAGGGCGTTGGCCACATAAGCGGTCTTGTCATCGGCAGTAATGGTGATCCCCCTGGGGCTCCTTCCCGTCTTCACGAAGGTCTCGACGAACTCCGTGGACTTGGCCAGATGGTTGGGGATGACTCTTTCCCGCTCCTCGGGGGAGGCCGCGTCCAGAAGTGCCAGGAGCTTGCCGAGATCCACGACTGCCACCCGATCGGAGCCGCTGCTGGTCACCAGGGCCAGGCGACCGTCCGAGGTGATGATGGCATCGGCTGCATCCGGGAAGGCGATACCGGGCTGGTCCAGGAGAACCTGGTCGACCCGACCGTCGTTCCACACGAGCCCTATGCCGTTGGTGATGGTCCATCCCTGAAGCAGGCGGGTCATGGGGACCAGATTCTTGGTGCGGTTCAGGGTGATCATCGCGAACTCGCCACTCGGGTGCCAGGCGATGCCCTGCAAGAGATTTGCGGCCGGGATGGTAAAACGGTCCTCTACCACCCCACGTCGGGTGTCGATGACCGTGACTTCAGACATGGGAGTGGTTCGCGGCGCCACAAAGCCGGATAGGGTGTTGGTTACGAAGATCTTCTCTCCGTCTGGAGAGAGAGCCAGGGACCAGGGGACCCTGGAGGTAGTCAACCTCTTGGTCTCCTCGAGGGTCGCGGAGTCGATCTGTGAGACGCTGTCCTGCGCGCCGTTGAGAACGTAGATCAGCTCTCCGGAAGAGTCCAGGAGAACGCCGTGGGGCTCGTCCCCGACGTCGATGGTGGCCACCACCTCGCGGGCTTCGACATCGATGACCGAGAGGGTGTCATCGAGACGATTGGTGACATAGGCTCGCCGCCCGTCGGGGTGAAAGGTCACATCATGGGGCTGACCCCCGACCTCGATCTCGGCCAGCAACTCGTGCGTCGAGGTGTCGATCACGACCGTCGTAGAGGAGGACTCACAGGCCACCCAGAGCTCGGAGCCGTCAGGGCTCAGCGCCAGGTTGATCGGCGTCTTGTAGACCGGTTCCGTGGCACCGACCGTTATCGGCACCTTCGGGTGGGCGATCTTCGCTACCGCGGCCTCGTAGTCGAAAGGTGAGCCGGCGTGGCCCTGGTCGTGACACGAGGCACAGACCTCGGGTCCAGGCTCTTGAAGGCCAGCAGCCTTCGCTGCTGGGCGGTCGAGCATCACGGCCTCGGCCGAGTAGTCCGCTCCCGCCCCGTGGCAGCTCTCGCACTGGACGCCATCCCTCGAGTCGAAGCCCGCCTCGAAGCTCGAGGCATCATGACCGGCTCCGGTAGCGTGACAACGCAGGCAGGCATAGCTCACCTGGGGATCTCCATCGACTCCAGATCGTCTCGCCATCTCCAGGGCGGCCGGGGTGGCAAGTACGGCATAGGCCCGGGCATGGGGTCCCATGCGCCATCGGCTGACTTGGAAACCCATCTCGGGACCGGAGTGGCACGCCGCGCAGCCCCTGACGCCGGCGCCTCGGCGGTTGCTGGATCCACGCAGCGCTCCCGCCGCGCTGCCCTGCGCCGACGTCTCGATCGGGGGGCTTACGGGTCTCGGATGGGCTATGGTCTCAAGGGCTGTCTCGACGACGTAGGGTTCGGTGGAGAGGACCGCCTCATGAGAGCCCTTGGGCCCGTGACAGATCATGCAGGTCTGAGGCGATGCCATCCGCAGACCCCGTTCCATGGCCAACTCCCGGTCCCGCATCACGGCCTCGTCCATGTACTCGCTTCCAGGGCCGTGGCAGGTTTCGCACTGGACGCCGTCCTCGATGAGAAAGGTCTCGTCCCGCTCCCACTCCTCGGCGTCGGCGGCGGTGGCATGACAGCCGAGGCAGACGCGAGCTGTATGTGGGGCCTCGGGACTTCCGCTGAGGCGTGCGATCTCCTTGGACTCCGGCATGGAAAGCGTTGCCAGGGCCTTGGCATGGGACGAGAGCCTCCAGAGGCTGTACTGATGACCTGCCCCGGGCCCCGAGTGGCACTCGCTGCAAACCCGAACGCCGACGTATACCGGTTCCTTGGGCTGGGCGGCCGAGGGGACGCTCCAGGCCATGGCCAGCAGATAGGCCAGGCCAGTGAGCACGACGGCTCGACTCCGACTATTTCGCACCTTGCACCACCTCCAGGATTTGGTTGGCGGGTACCGCCTCGAGCAGCTGTTCCTCGCCGTCGGGCCAGCGGATCTCCACCCTGTCGGCCCTGTCAGCGGCACCGAGGCCGAAGTGGGGACGGGGGTCGCTGGCCGAGAGGTATCCGAAGACCCCGTGTACCGGGTGAATCGAGCGCGTGGCTCCAACGGTTACTGTGATGGTCGAGCCCAGGGCGACCGTCTCTCCATTGGCGAGCAGCGGCACCACGGTCAACCAGTGGTTGTCGTTCTGGGTGTCGTTCCTCAGCAGTTTCGGAGACCCACTGAGGTTGGCGACCAGGATGTCCATGTCGCCGTCGTTGTCGAAGTCGGCAAACGCCACTCCCCGGCCTACGGACTTGGTCTGGAAATAGTCGCCGGCATCCTTCGCAACATCCAGAAAGTGGCCGGATCGGTCGTTGTGAGCCAGGAGATCTTCTTCGGTGTAGAGGTGGTGGGCGTTGCCGTTGGCCGTGTAGACGTCCAAGTAGCCGTCGTTGTCGAAGTCGACCAGTCCACTACCCCAGCCCGTGTACTGACCGCTGATGATGGCCAGGTTGGCCTCCGCTGTGATGTCTGCGAACAGCCCTTCCTCCTTCTGGCTGAGGAGGCAGCCGTAGGCCATGTCGGGTATCCAAAGATCCAGCAGACCGTTGCGATCGATGTCTCCCACCGTCGGGCCCATCGAAGAGGCTCCCTGGCCTCCCTCGCCGAAAGCGACACCCTGGATCAGGGCCCGGTCCGTGAAGTTCCCCCGGGCGTCGTTGACCCAGTAGGCACTGGACATGGCGTCGTTGGCCACGTAGATGTCCTGGTCCCCATCCAGATCGAGATCCACCGCGATGGCGCTCATGGCGCGGCCGTCCGGGTCGAAGACTCCCGCCTCCTCGCTGACATCGGTGAAAGTGCCATTGCCGTTGTTGCGGTAGAGATGGTCGGGCTGACCCTTGTAGGCCAGGGGTCCGGGGTAGCCCTGGGCGGCGTAGAAGTGCCGGAAGGCGCCCTCGTCGTACTCGAGGTAGTTGGCGACATAGAGGTCGAGATCTCCATCGGCGTCGTAGTCGAGCCAGGGTGCCGAGACACTCCAGAGAGGATCGGTCAGGCCAGCCTCTGCGGTCACATCGGTGAAGGTGCCGTCGCCGTTGTTACGGTAGAAGACGTTGGGACCGTAGTTCAGCACGTAGAGATCGAGGTCCCCATCGCCGTCATAGTCAGCCGCCGAGCCGCCCATGCCATAGCCGTCGTCGCCGACACCGGCCGCCGCCGTCACATCGGTGAAAGTGCCGTCACCATTGTTGCGGTAGAGGGCGTTGGTCAGCTGTCCGCGCAGGTTACGGCTGCGATTGTCGTTGACCTCTGCCTTCCATGTGCCATTCAGGAGATAGATGTCGGGGTAGTCGTCGTTGTTGAAGTCGAAAAAGAGGGCACCGGGCCCGGTACCCTCGACGATGTTGCTGAGCTCCTGGTCTCCGAAGCCGTGATGGAATTGGATGCCGGCCTCCTCGGTGACATCGGTGAACAGGAGGGCGGTCGATTGACCGGCAAGCGGGGTTGCCAGGCAAAGAAGGAGCGACACGCAGGAGGTCGGCGCTCTCATGGTGTGATTCCTCGCTCTTCACTGGAAGGGCTCTCCTCGGGCAGGTCCCATTGGGCTCCGAGATCGATCCACTCCACGAAGACCCGGCGCTCATCATCACTCAGCAGACCGACGTGCTCGGAGGGGATCTGACTCATCGTCTCTGTTCCTGGGTCCGGGGTTGGCGAGGTGTCCCGGCCGAAGAGCCGCCAGATCAGAGGGCTGGTCCTGGCGCGGCCCGGATCGACCAGACGGCCTCGACCCGAGGCTTCAGTACTCTGTCTGGCAAGCAGGGCCTGGTAGGCCCTCCATGCACCTTCTTCATCCGCCAGGGAGTCAAACGGCAGATTTCCGTCTGCCTCGCCGTGGCAACTGCTGCAACGGGACTGGAGGAGCGGTAGAAGCTGCTGTCGAAAGCTCACGCTGCGGCGCCTCTCGGGTGGAAGTGTGAGTCGAGTTGCCGGTCGTGCCACGGCCTGCACGAAGCGATTCTCGGGG
>JAUVRX010000212.1 GCA_030597375.1 Acidobacteriota bacterium | reverse complement strand
CCCTATCTGATGGAGACCAGTGTGCCGGGAATCTTTGCCGCCGGTGACGTTCGACATGGAGTCATTCGCCGAGTGGCCTCGGCAGTTGGACAGGGATCGGCGGCCATCAACTTTGTCCATGAGTACTTGAAAACGGTGTAACCAGACAAGACACACGGATCGAGTAGCCTGGTACACCTGGACCTTGGAGCGAGGAGAGTCATGAAACGCACCAGCCTTGTCGAGTATGAAGACGCGTCACCCGAGGTTCGAGCCATTTACGATGAGATCATGAACACGATGGGCTCACCCGAGGTGCTCAACTTTCTCAGAGCCCTCGGTCACAACCCACACGCACTTCGTGCAGTCTGGTCGATGCTCAAGGAGACGGTGATCGAAGGCGAGATCCCGGCCCTGCTCAAGCAACTGATCCTCTTCAAGATCTCGATCGTCGCCGGAAATGAGTACTGCACCGCACTTCACGGCCACGCGGCGCTGAATCTCGACCCCACCCTGACCTACGACGATCTGGTCGCCCTCTCCGGGGGTACCTGCGCTTCCAATCTTCCGCCCTCGTTTCCGGTGGCCATCGACATCGTCTCTCGAGCCTCGCTCGAACCCAAGAGCGTCGAGAGTCCGGACTGGGATTTTGAAGATCAACTCAGAGACGAGGGCTTCTCAGACAGCGAGATCGACGAGCTTCTTGCCATCGGATTCTTCAGCGTGATGATGAATATGCTTACCGACACCTACGATGTCCCGTGGGAGAGCCCTTTTCCACCCCCTACCGACTGAAGATGGATACGCGCCGCAGTCGCCGAATCATCAGGAGAATCCTGACGGTTCGGAGACACCGAGGCCTCGCCCTCCGTGCGCCTTGCCATCACACGACAACTCCGCCAACGCCGGTTCTGAAGGCCCGATCCCCATCCTCGATGGCCTGGGTTTGACCAGGATGCCGGCTCGCACCGGTTCCGGCCTTTAGCCTGGCTCGATACGCGGGCGCTACAGCGCTCTCGAGGTCGATTCGAGCCCTCCAAGAGTCTCGGTCGCTCCCAGTAATCAGCGGACCGGATCCGCCGGTCTGCCATTTATGGCATACTACCCCCACAGGGTTCACACCCGCTCTGGCCCAGGAGGTTTGATTGTGACTGTCTCTGGCGGTGGTCGCGAGCGAGGCATTTCATTGCCGTCGGTGCTGAACTGCATCTCCCGCCCTGCCATCATCATTCGAGACGATTACCGTATCGTCGCCGCGAACAACGCCTACCGCAATGAGTTCTTCGGGGGAGAGCCCGTCTGTGGTCGTTTCTGTTACGAAGTCTCCCATCACTATTCTGCGCCCTGTGACCTGATCGGCGAGAGCTGTCCGATCCAGCGTTGTAGGCAGAGCGGCGAGCCCTGCCGAGATCTGCACTTGCATTTCACTTCCAAGGGCCAGGAGCACCAGTACGTCACCACCTATCCCATTCCCGACGAGAAGGGTGAGGTGAACACGTATCTGGAGATCATTCGACCACCGAGGGCCACACGCTCCGAGGCGGAAAATGAAGAGCTTGTCGGGCAGTCTCCAGTCTTCAACCAGATGTTGGGGATGTTGGAACGTGTCGGTCCCAGCGATGCCAGTGTCCTTCTGCTCGGCGAATCAGGTACCGGGAAGGAGCTCGCCGCCAAGACCATCCACCGTTTGAGCCGTCGGTCCCAGAAGGCCTTCGTGCCACTGGATTGCTCGGGTCTGAGCGAGAGTCTCTTCGAGAGCGAGCTCTTCGGTCATGAGAAAGGGGCATTCACCGGCGCCAGCAAGGTCCGGATCGGGCTAGCGGAGGCGGCGGACGAAGGAACCCTTTTTCTCGATGAGGTTGGAGACATTCCTCTAGCGCTGCAGGTCAAGCTGCTTCGACTCCTCGAGAGCGGGGTCTATCGCCGCGTGGGTGGCACTGCACAGAGGCGAACCGCGTTTCGACTGATCTGCGCTACCAACTGCGATTTGTCGCAGATGGTCGGGGATGGGAGCTTTCGGCGCGACCTCTACTATCGAATCAGTGCTTTCCCCGTTCCGCTCCCACCTCTTCGTGAGCATCCCGAGGATATCCCCCTGTTGATCGAAAGCCTGCGTCTGCGACCCGGTTTGAAACGGATTCGTCGCTTCCATCCGAAGGCCATACAAGCGTTGAAGGTCTATTCCTTCCCTGGCAACGTACGGGAGCTGTTGAACATCTTGCAACGGGCCGCCCTGATGGCGGATGGTGACACGATTCTGCACGAACACCTACCGCGCGAATGTCGAGCCGACGATGTCCCGATCGAGGGCCCACGCCTACGGCCTGACAAGCTGCTCCCCCTGGCCGAGATGGAGCGCCAGTATCTGCAGTGGGCCGTTGCGAGCTTCAGAGGGGATAACCGACAACTGGCTTGCCGGCTCGGGTTGAGCGAACGCACGCTCTATCGCAAGTTACAGCAGGCGCGCTCCAGAGAGCGTCAGCCAGCAAGCCCTCAGTCGACGAGCACGGCTGACAGCGTCGAAGTCTCGAGCCGATTCTCGGAATCCAAGCATCATTAGCGGCCCGACTTCTCTCTCGTCGGAGCCGGGTTCCTATTCCCGACTGACGAGCAGCTCACCCTCTTCCAGACTCGGATGGCCAGCTCGCGAGAAGCTGTTCCACATCTAAATGGCCAGCCGCGGTAGCTCGATCGAGGGCCGTTCTGCCCTCGGGATCGACGGCTGAACGGTCCGCGCCCTGTGCCAGTAAGCAGGCGACTACCGCCCGATAGCCCTGTGAGGCAGCCGCCATCAGAGCGGTGGCGCCTCTCCCGTCCCGCCCTCCGACCTCAGCGCCGCGCCCCAGAAGCAGCTGCACCAGTTCGTCGCGACCGCGGACAGAGGCGTAGATCAGTGGGGTCCAGCCGGTCTTGCTGCTCGCATTCACATCTGCACCCCGGTCGAGCAGCAGGCTGGCGTTTTCGATTCTGCCCTCGGCCGCGGCACTCATCAGGGCAGAGACACCGCCAGCATTCTGATGGTTGACGTCGGCACCATGATCGAGAAGTAGCTCGACCAATTCCCTCTCGTCTCGCTTGGCCAGGGTCATCAGGGCGGTGGTTCCGGCCCGATAGGGAGCGTCCACCGCGGCACCGGCCACAACCAGCTCCTGGACTACAGGACGATGACCTGCCGACACCGCCAGCAACAGGGGAGTAAGTCGTCCTTCGTCTCGGGTGTCTATCTTCGCACCGGCCTCGATCAGAGTCCGGACGACCTCGACCTGGCCTCGAAATGCCGCCCAGGAGAGGGCCGTCCTTCTCAATCCGTCGCGTTTTTCCAGCATCGCTGGCCGTCGGGCGAGAAAGGTCGCGGCTTCTACTCTTCCGCGGGTCGCGGCGAGTGTGAGAGGACCACGCCCCAGTAGATCCGCCGCCTCGGTCTGTGAGCTCGCATCGAGTAGTCGCTGCACCACGTCGGTATGCCCGGCGCTGGCCGCTTGGAGAAGGGCGGTCAAGCCCTCCACGTCTTTGAGATTCGGGTCGGCGCCATGCTCCAGAAGAATCTGGACAATCTCGGTCTGACCAGCCACCGCCGCAGCCATGAGAGCGGTCATCTCGCCGCGCACACGTGTATCTGGCAGGGCATATCGGTCCAGTAGCAAGCGAACTACCTGCACATGGCCCGCCTCGGTTGCCAATAGCAAGGCCGTCGCATCGTCCAACCGCTGGTCATTCGGATCACTTCCTGTGTCGATCAGCAGCCGAACTCTCTCCACTTGACCGCTGCGTGCGGCTTCCATGAGAGGAGTTCCCCGTGGTCGGGTGCGCTCCCGGTCGCTGGCGTCGAGCCTGGCACGCTCGTTCAGGAGCCGCTGCAGGTTGCGACTACGATCTGTGGCTGCCCGTTCGGTGCTGGAAGGGTCTGATCTGGTGGCCCCGAGACTCGGTGCTGCGGATGCCAGCAGCGTGACTGCCAACAGAAACCACCCCGTGACAAGCAGGTGGCATCCGTCAAAGGGATGATCGAATTGGCGCCTGAATTTCGTTGAATGAATCATCAGTGACTCGTTTCAGTTCCGGTTTTACGAAAAGTGCGTATGGGGGTGAGGTGTTGTCCCTCACCCCCACGCCGCGATGGTTCATGGTTGAGAGTCTCTTTACCTCCTCATGGTGCGGTTTGGGCGTCGAAGTCGCCAGACTGGACATCCACATACGAGTCGGAATCCCATCGACCCCAGGTCTCGTTGAAGAAGTCGCGACCGGTCGACAGGGCTACTCGCCAGCTTCCATCGGGCTCGAGGCCGGCTATGTCGGTAAGGCCATCGCCATTGAAGTCGGCGGCCACGACACCGTCATAGGCGATCGTGCTATCCCACTTGCCAAAATCACCGACATCGAAGGCCTCCGCGGTCGACAGGTTCACAAGCCACTTCCCCTTGGCCGCTTCCAAACCGGCGATATCGGTCAGACCGTCGCCATTGAAGTCTCCTGTCTGAACATGGTCGTAGGAAACCACCTTCCACTTGCCCCAGTTCGTCTGGTCGGTGAAGCGATAGTTGTCCCAGTCGGAACCGAACTGCTCGGTCAGACTGACAAACCAGTTTCCAGTGTCGGCATTGCGTCCTGCCATGTCGGCAAGCCCGTCACCGTTGTAGTCACCGGCCAGAACATCTACCCAGGTAACCGCGGCAGGCCAGCCGGCATCGCCGAAGCGAAGCTCATCATGGCCATAGGCCACGTTGACGTACCAGGTGCCATCCTCGAGATGTCGTCCTGCGATGTCATCGAAGCCGTCACCCGTAAAGTCCCCGACCTGGACATCGACCCAGGTATAGTCATCGTTCCACACACCCCAAGAGGTGTTGGTCAGACCACCCAGGCTGTCCGACAAGAGGACTCGCCACTGCTGGCCTTCCTCGTCATCGGTCAGACGCCGGCCAGCAATGTCATCGGCCAGGTCGCCGTTGAAGTCACCCACCATGACGCCGACCCACGTCAACGAGTCGTCGACGCTCCATACGCCGACTACCTTGGGCTCGTCGAAGGACAGCATGCCTGTCACATCGTTGAAGTAGGCGTACGCGACCCGCCACTGCCCGT
>JAUVRX010000187.1 GCA_030597375.1 Acidobacteriota bacterium | reverse complement strand
GTGCTGCGGCAGCGCTGCGCGAGCAGCCGGCTGATCCCCCACGCGCTAGGTCTCCACTGTTTCATTGCCCCGCTACCCCTCCGCCCCACTTCTGATACTCTTGCCACGGTCGGCCCCTTCTGGGGCCTTCTCTTCATTACAACCGAACGAGAACATCATGAGCCAGCAAGACAAGCTGCCTGAAACAGCCCTGACGTTCGACGATGTCCTGATCGCACCAGGGCTCTCAGAGGTACATCCGAACGACGTCGACCTGAGGACCCGGCTGTGTCGCGGCATCGAAATGAACATCCCAATCACCACCGCCGCCATGGACACGGTCACCGAGTCGCGACTGGCGATCGCCGTCGCTCAGGCTGGCGGCGTCGGCGTCATCCACAAGAACCTCTCCATCCAGGCCCAGGCCGAGGAGGTGGACAGGGTCAAGAGGAGTGAGGCCGGGATGATCGTCGAGCCCGTCACCATGCGGCCCGAGCAGCGAATCGGAGAGGCCCTGGAGGTCATGGCTCGCTACAAGATCTCGGGGGTGCCGGTGACCTCGGAAAACGGTCGACTGGTGGGCATCCTCACCAACCGCGATCTCAGGTTCGAGAGGAATCTGGAGAAGCGAATCGATGACCTCATGACCAAGGAGAACCTGGTCACGGTTCCCGAAGGTACGACCCTGGAAGAAGCCAAGGCGCTGTTGCACCTTCACAAGATCGAGAAGCTCCTGGTAGTGGACGCCGAAGGCAGTCTCAAGGGGCTCATCACGGTCAAGGACATCCAAAAGGCCATCGAGTTTCCCCAGGCCTGCAAGGACGAGCTTGGCCGCCTGCGTGTGGGTGCGGCGGTAGGAGCTTCCAAGGACAGCCTGGAGAGGGCCGCGGCACTGGTCGATGCTCACGCGGATTTTCTTCTTCTCGACTCGTCACACGCTCACAGCGCCGGGGTCCTTGCAGCCGTCGCCAAGCTCAGAGAGCGATTCCCGGAGATCAAGCTGATCGCCGGGAACGTCGCCAGCCGGGCTGGTGCCCAGGCCTTGATCGAACGGGACGTGGACGCCGTCAAAGTCGGTATCGGCCCTGGCTCCATTTGTACGACCCGGGTCGTCACCGGAGCCGGCATGCCGCAAATCACCGCCATACAGGAGGCTTGCGAGGCGGCAGCCGAACAGGACATCCCGGTGATTGCCGATGGCGGCATCAAGTTCTCGGGTGATGTCACCAAGGCCATTGCCGCCGGCGCAAACTCGGTGATGATCGGCTCGCTGTTCGCCGGCACCGAAGAGAGTCCCGGCGAAACCATCCTCTATCAGGGGCGAACCTTCAAGGCCTATCGAGGCATGGGTTCGCTATCGGCCATGGCCAAGGGCAGTGCCGATCGGTACTTTCAGGACGCCGACAGGGAGCTCGGCAAGATGGTCCCCGAGGGCATCGAGGGCATGGTTCCCTACAAGGGCAGCGTGCATCAGATGCTGCCCCAGCTGACGGGCGGTCTGCGATCCGGGATGGGCCTGGCCGGATGCGACAGCATCGAGCGGCTCAGAAGCGATGCCCGCTTTGTCAGGGTCACCTCGGCAGGCCTCAAGGAAAGCCACGCCCACGACGTGGTGATCACCAAGGAAGCTCCCAACTACTGGGTCGAACGACAGCGCTGACAACCAGTACGGCAGTGGGGCAATGAGGCCCTGGGGACTCCCCCTCCCGTTTCCTACCTATTCCGGTTCTCCAGAGCTCAGTGATGGTGCAAGGCCGCGCACGAGGTCTTGAAGCGGCCGGACCCCGTGCCGGCCGGGGTGGGAGGGGGCCCAGGACCTCAGGACCCGAGTCCCTAGCCGACCCAGAGCAGGGCCACCGACCGGACACCCACATCGCTCCGGCGTGGTTGGATCGTCACGGAGCCGAGCTCCGCCCTTAGAGGATCCAGATCGCGGCTCAGCTCCTCGAGCCGCTGCTCCAGATCTTCTTCCAGCTTCCCCAGTTGATCGTTGAGAGCCTCGAGCGAGCCGCGTGCCTGCTTGACGTCCCTCGCCTGGCGTGACGATTCCGCAGCATCGCGAATCGACGAGCCGGCTCGGTTGATGGTGGTCTGGCTGAGTCGCCGGCGACCCGTGAGCACGGACAGGAGAGTGGTGCCAATCGACACTGCGGTTTCGAGCTTGGCCCGATTCGCCTGGTCCTTCTCCTTCGTCAATCGGCGCTCGGCACCGTCGATCCGTTCCTCCAGCTTGCGACGGCGCGTTTCGAAGGATTCCCGCAGCGTCTCGAGTCGCCGGTCCCGCTCCGCCCGAGCCAGGTCGGCAAGGCGGATTCGAAAATCGCGCTCCGACTCTCTCGGGTGCGAAACCGCCTCGAGGGCAGTGCTCTCGAACAGCTCGAGCCGTCGTTGCCGATATAGAAGATCCTCCAGTTCCTTCTTCCATCGTCTGTAGCTCGAGGACCGCCGAGCCGACTCGGGCAGAGGAGACCAGGAAGCCCCAGGGGCAGGTTCCCGACCCAGCTCGTCCTCGCTGACTTCAAGCACCTCAGCCGCTGCCCAGTCGACTTCGCTCCGCCCGGACGTCAGTGGCCAGATCAGCTTTACTTCATCGGTGGCCAGAACCTCTCTGGTCTTGCGGTCGACATCATCCACCTTCCCGAGGCCCAGCAGGTAGGGCTTGTAGTGGAGCGGGCCCGGCCCAGCCGACGGCCGGTGCAAGAAGTACTGGGAGACGCTGGAATCGACGTCGGGAGGCTCCGTCGCCACCTTCGGCGAGGGTTCAGAAGGACCCGGCCCAGATACCTCCGGCGTCTTCGGATCGGGCTCCCCGGCTGCTTCTGGCAATTTCTCGACGTCGGTCTTTCGGTCGGCCATCAGGGTCCGGATCTGATCCCGGGTCAGAGGCCCCCTGAGGTACGACATCACCCACCTCGTCTCGAACAGCTCCGGTCTGTCCTCGTTGACGTTGTGGAGGAGAAAGGTCCGCTTCTTCAGGCCAGAGAGCTGGCGATCCAACTCCTGTCGACTGGGACCACCATCGACCGCCACCCCAACGAGAGCCTCCAGCACCTTTTCCTTGTCCCGCTCCGCCTGCAAGCGACCCAGGAACCAGGTGCCGATATTCGCCAGGGCCTTGTAATCCAGGTCGCCTGGATTCTGGGTAGCCAACACCACTCCCAGACCATAGGCCCTGGCCTGCTTCAGCAGCGTCAGCAGGGGTTTCTTCGAGGGCGGCTCCGCGACGGGCGGCAGGTACCCGAAGATCTCGTCCATGTACAGGAGAGCCCGCAGGCTGTTGGTGCCGGGTCGTCGGCGTATCCAGCTCAGCGTCTCGTTGAGTAGGAGCGTCACGAAGAACATCCGCTGCTGGTCGGAGAGATGAGCGATCGAGAAGATGGCTACCCGAGGCTGCCCGGTTTCCGTGTAGAGCAACTCCTCCAGGTCCAGGGGTGCACCCTCGCGCCAGCTTTGGAAGCTGGGCGCCGCCAGCAGGTTGTTCAGCCTGAGGGCCAGGCGGGTTCGCTTGCCAGCCGGAAAAAAGGTCTCCAGGTCGAAGGCTCCAACGCGATCGAAGGGCGGCTCCTGGACGGTACGGATGAGGTCGGCCAGGCCGACGTCCCTACCAGCCTTCCAGAGATGCTCGAGCAGCGTCGAGAGCAGAATGTGCTCGGGGCTCTGGATCGGATCGACCTCCACTCCCACAAGGCTGAGGAGACCTGTGACGGTGGACTCCGTCCGATCGCGGATCAGATCGGGGTCCTCCCACTCCTGGCTCGAAGGAGCTTTGAACGAATCCAGGATCGATACCGGCAGCCCCGCTTCGCTGCCTGGCGTGAAGATCGCGAAGTCAGCGGACTCCCGGAGCCGACGGATCCGATCGCCGTCCTGCCCCCAGTCCGCCAGGCCGTTGCTCCACAACCGAGCTTGACGCTCGGCAAACTCCTCGACCCCGAGGCCCTGCTGGCGTGCCTCTTCCCCGTTGACCCAGGGCAGGAAGTCCTCGGGGCGCAGCTCGGGAAATGTCAGAAGAAGGTTGGCCAGGTCGCCCTTCGGATCGACCACGATGGCCGGGATCCCGTCGATCGCGGCCTCTTCGATCAGCCCAATGCACAGGCCCGTCTTGCCGCTTCCGGTCATGCCGACGCACATGGCATGGGTCAGCAGATCCTTGGACTCGTAGAGCAGCAAAGGGCGCTCGCCTCCGCTGCCCTCCGTCGTCTGGGTTCGACCGAGGTAGAAGAGCCCCAGTTTCTCGTAGTGCTTCATTGCCTACAGATGTCCTGTAGTCCTAGCCCGTACTATTCATGCGGGCTAGGGGCATAGGGGTTGAGGCGGCCGGGCGTTCCTTCGGCCGATCTTTGGGGCTCGAGGTAGAGGCGATCGGGCGTCCAGGGTTCGGCATGGGGATCGACTTCACCAGGCCTCGATAACACCTATCGAGACCGCGATCAGGTATGGCGCTCGATCAGCTGCTCGAAGGCGCTCTTGGGCATCGCTCCGGTCATGCGGTCAGCCACCTTGCCGTCCTTGAACAGAATGAACGTCGGAATGCCCCTGACCTGGTACTGGTTGGCGATGTCCTGATTCTCGTCCACATTGAGCTTGGCCACATGCACCTTGTCGCTCATCTCCACGGCCAGCTCCTCGAGAACCGGAGCTACCATCTTGCACGGCCCACACCAAGCTGCCCAGAAATCCACCAAAACCGGGCGGTCGGACTTCAGCACATCGTTTTCCCAGCTCTCGGAGCTGACTGTCGTAATGTTGTCTGCCATGGATTCCTTCCTTTGTCTCTTTCCGGAAGCTTCACCGGGGATTCATTGACTCGACTTCATGCCTTGGCCCATCGTCGGTACGAACTCCAAACAAGTTTCCTGCTGCAGGTATTCTCGCGCCCTTACTGCATCCTTCTCGATCTGGCTGGTGAGCGCTTCGGCCGATGGAAAAGCCTCCTCCCCACGCAGCCTCTCGAGGAAGCACAATTCTACTCCCTTGCCATAGATCTCCTCGTCGAAGCCGAAGAGATGGCTCTCGACCACCTTGGGGTCGCCATCCGGGAAGGTCGGCCGAGAGCCGACGTTGGTGACGCCATCGAGCAGTCGATTCATCTCGGGAAGCCAGACCTTCGAGGCATAGACACCATCCTTCGGCAGCACCTCGTGGGCCGTTGCGACGTTGATGGTCGGCCACCCCAACTGTTTGCCCCGTCCATCTCCCCGCACGACCGATCCGTAGATCGAGTAGGCGCGACCCAGCATCGCGGTGGCATCCCTGACGTTTCCCTCCCGAATCGCCCGGCGGATTCGGGTGCTCGACACCGGAGCACCGCCGAAGACCACCTCCTCGACGCCGAAGACCTCGAAGCCGACGGCTCGGCCGAGGTCGCGAAGGAGCCCCAGATCACCCTCCTTGCGGCGCCCGAAGGTGAAACGAGAACCTACATGGACCTCCGCAGCCTGGAGCTTCGTATGCAGAAAGTCCTTCACGAAGCACTCCGCGGTGGTCTCAGCGAACGACTCGCTGAACTGGACTTCAGCGATCGTTCCCACCCCCAGGCGGTCGACCAGGACTCGTTTCTGGCTGCGGGTCGTGAGTCGCCGAGGCGCTTGTTCCGGTCGCAGCACCGACTGCGGATGAGGCTCGAAGGTCACCATGACCGACGCCAGCCCGCTGGCCCG
>JAUVRX010000109.1 GCA_030597375.1 Acidobacteriota bacterium | reverse complement strand
TTGGTGAGTAGGGTCCAGAGCTCGCCGGCATCCACGAACAACGGCACGAGCACCGCCGCTTCGCGAGCTTCGCTGGGCGGCAGGCGACGTGGCGGCGGCGAGGCCAGGCGTTGCCTCACCTCTTGAATCCAGCTGTTCGGGCCCTGATCTTCGCTCATCAGTCAGTTTCCCGACCGGGCACAGACAATCCGGTAACAGAGAAGTTCTGACCCCTGCCTTCCGCACCGGGCATACTCAGTCGGACGTCGTAGAAATTCTGCTCCCTCTCATCCCACCAGGCCGGATGACGGGCGTCGGGCTCGAGCCCAACGACATGAAACCCGACCCGGCCATTGGGCTGCAGCACCATGTTACCCAACTCCGCTCCCTCCACTTCGAGCTCGGGATCGGCACCCTTGCCGAACTCGAAGTACAGGGAATCGAGCGGCGACGGTGAGGCGATCAGAAGCTCGGCTTGTTTGCCGCCCACCATCCGCCACCTGCCATCGCCGCCAAGCCTGACCGTGTTCCGCAGCGAGCGGACCCATACGCCTCGACCGAGGATCTCACCGTAGCTGGGAAGGGGGCGCTGGCTCGTCTCCAGAGGCAGATATTTCGCAGTGACGCTCGTGGAGTGCTGCAACCTGCCATCCGAGTCGATAGGCGAACCCAGAGGTGCGAGCCACACCGGATAGAGAAACAGCCCGGCCAGCACGGCGGTGATGCCGAGCCAGCGGGGTCGAGGGTGGCGTGCTGGCACGAGCCACATGGCTCCGAACAGGGGCACGAACCATCGATTTCCGATGGCCGCTGGGCCGCCCGCGAAGTCGAACGGCGACAGCAACGCGATCAGCCCAACGACGATCAGACAGGTCATCATCAGGGCGGAACGACCCGAGCCCCTGGTCCAGAGGCCGAATACGAGGACCACGGGAAAGAAGTAGGGCAACAGGCCCAGGTGGCGACCGGCCATCAGGTAGAGGGCGTTCCAGGCCGTCAATCGACCGCTGATACGAGCCGGGAAAGACCGTCCCGGCGCCGCCTCCAGGGGGCTCGAAACGGAGTCTCCCGACAGATCACCCAGCGATTCATGACCCGACGACTCTGCCGCCAGGAGGACCGATGACGAGGGCTCCGGAAACGGCAGCTGCCAACTGCCAGCCCGACCCCACTCGACCAGGGCGGAGAGGGCTAGAACCGCAAACAATCCAGCGGCCAGGGAGGCCAGAGCGGCCCGCCGCTTGTCGCGTGGAGCTGCCGCGACAGCAGGCACGGCCAGGAGGGCGTAGACTGGATTGAAGGCTGCCGTCAGGCCCAGCAACACGCCTGCGGCTCCCCACCGCCAGCCGACCCTGGTCCGGGTAGGCAAGGGTCGATATATCTCCGAAGGCCCTTCTGAAACCGGCTCCTCCAGCCCGAAGACCAGATAGAAGGCCGACACGGTCAGGGCCAGCAGGAAGATCGGTGGCTCCGCCACCTGCAGATATCGAAAGGTGACCGAGGCGAACAGGAAGAGCCCGACAAGCCAGGGTGCCGAGGAACCGATTCGCATGGAGAGATGGCGACTCGCCAACCCGACTGCCAGACAGAGCAACAACAGATTGGCTACCGTTGGCCCCCTCGCCGGCGCCAGACGAACGAACGGCGCCAAGTAGGCGGAATAGAAAACAGGGCGAGAAAAAACCGGCTCGGCGTCGAGACGTCCGCTCCGCAGACCCAGGCCGGTCATCTCGAGCCCTCGGGTAGCCACGCGGCGACGGTCCTTCTCATCGAAGACGAGATCCAGATCCCAGGCCATGCTCTCGGCCTGCAGGACGTAGGTCGCCTCCTCACCGATCCAGCGCGGCCAGCCCGGTCGATTCAGGGCGACGACCACAACGCCCCAGAGGGCCAGCAGAATCACCAGGGTGATCGAGCTTCTACGCCCACCTGAGCTTGTCCAGGGACTCACCATGACCTATTCGAAAATCCGGTACCACCACGGTCCGCCGAGAGAGCGGAAGCCCGCCACCTCGGCGAGGTGTGGCTCGACAATCAACAATCGCCCCCCTAGTGGACGACGCACCTCAGCCTCCAGACTCGTGGACTCTCCAGGGGCGACCGATCGCGAAAATCGAAACCAGCGAGAATCCATGGCCTCCTGCGCCGCTCCCCGACGCCAATGAATTTCCAGGATCAAGCCACCGACATCCTCTCTACTGGAAAGCCAATGAGCCAGGCCGCGGTTCCGGAGCCGAACCCGGAGGCGGCGGCGCTCCCCCTCCGGCCACGGCTCGTGCGCTCCCGCCACGTCGATCTCGCCCTCCACCTGGTGCCAGAACCGGGTCGTCGGTGGCTCCAGGTCGGGCCTCCCAGGTCCCGGAGGAGGCAACTCGCCGAGGTCCCGACAGGCGTCAGCCACGGCGGCGGCGGCCCGTTCCGGATCGTGATTCGACCGGATGTACTCGCGGGAGGCCTCGGCCATGCGCCGCAGTCGATCCCGATCCTTCAGCAGACTGCCGAGGCGAGCCGCCAGGGTCTCTACTTCCGCCTCGCCCAACGGCACCTTGACCACCACCTCTTCGGGCAGCTCGGCCGATTGGGCGTAGTCGGAGACGACGACGGGTCGACCCACCGCCAGGACCCGCAGTAGCGAAGCCGAAGTCTCACCTGCGGTCGGGTAGCGCAGGTTGACACACAGATCGCAGGCGCTGATCGCCGCCTCGAATTCTCGATAATCGAGGAACCCGGTGATGTGGACTCGATCGGCAACCCCCCGTTGGTGAGCTTCCTCTTCGAGCTCGAGGGCCGGCGAAATCTCCCCTGCTATCACCAGGTGGGCCTCCGACAACTCCTCTCTTGCCAGCGCAGCGATGACGCGATCGGTACGCTTGATGGGGGTCTGAAATCCGAAAGAGCCCAACAGCGCTGTCCCCTCCTCCACGCCGAGACGTCGGCGAAACTCGAGGCCCGCCTGGGGATCAGGTCGTGCCGCCAGTGGAATCCCCATGGGCACCCTTCGGACCTGCAATTCTGGGTCGTTTTCGCACAGGGTCTCGACTGCCCAGTCACTGTGAACCAGGACCCCGCGCTGTGACCGCAGCAGGGTCCGATGGGCATGCAGGGTGAACAGCGCTGCCTGTCCGATCTCCCACCATTTTCGGGCCTGTCCGACGGCCTCACCCACCCAGCCGTGGTCGGCCTCCAAACGCTCCAGGTAGGGCTCGAGCACTCCCTCTGCGAGGGTCACCTCCACGGCCAGGTGGTGCAAGACCAGGTCGTGAAGGGTAAGCACGCCGGGCCGCTCGAGGGCGAGGGCCTCGACCCCTTCGTGGTAGCGGTTGTTGCCCATCTGGTAGAGGGGCAGCCGGCCCTCGAAGCCGGTCTCCTCCGCCGGATGTGGATGCCAGCGCTCGACCACCGATCGATCTACCGGCTGACCGGGGAGCCGAATCACCCGCAGATCGCACAATCTCTCCAGATGCGGCAGCAGGTCCAGGCTGTAGTCCGCGATACCCGAGCGCACCGGGGGCAGCGGCGAGACGTAGTCGATGGCAAGCTGCTTCGCCATGAGCAGGACCGGAAGGGGACTCGCACCTCAGTCCGAGCTCTGGCTCTCGGACTGACCGTCGCCCATCTGCTGTTCCAACCAGGACTCGAGGAAGGGATCGAGCCCGCCGTCCAGAACCCGGTCGGCGTCGCCGACTTCGACGTTGGTGCGATGGTCCTTGACCATGCGGTAGGGGTGCAGGACATAGCTTCGGATCTGACTGCCCCAGGCAATCTCCTTCTTCTTGTCCTCCTTGGCAGCCGCCTCCTCCTTGCGTTTGCTGATCTCGAGATCGTAGAGGCGAGATCTGAGGATCTTCATGGCGGTGGCGCGGTTCTTGTGCTGACTGCGCTCGTTCTGACAAGCCACCACGATTCCCGTGGGAAGGTGGGTGAAGCGGACAGCCGATTCGGTCTTGTTGACGTGCTGCCCTCCGGCCCCCGAGGCTCGGTAGGTATCGACACGCAGATCGGCGCTGTTGATCTCGATCTCGACCTCGTCATCGACCTCCGGGTAGACAAAGACCGAGGCGAACGACGTGTGGCGTCGGCTGGCGGCATCGAAGGGGCTGATCCTCACCAATCGATGGACACCCGACTCGCCGTTCAGGTATCCGTAGGCATAGTCCCCGCGCACTGCAAAGGTGGCGCTCTTGATGCCCGCTTCTTCACCTTCGAGACGATCCAGGAGCTCGGCCTCGAAGCCATGCTGCTCGGCCCAGCGAAGATACATCCGTAACAACATCTCGGCCCAGTCCTGCGATTCCGTACCTCCTGCCCCAGGATGAACCGCCACCAGGGCGCTCTTGTCGTCGTCGGGTCCAGAGAGCTTGAGCTGCAGCTCCAGTTGGTGTAGCTCCGCTTGCAGACGCTCGAGAAACTCGACGACTTCCTGATCGCTCTCTCCTTCGGCCACCAACTCCTGCCAAGCGGCGAGCTCATCCGCATCTTCCCGGAGCCGATTCAGGGTCGCCAGTCGCTTCTCCAGACTGCGACGTTGCTGAAGAAGCGGAGCGGCGCCGGCGCGGTCTTCCCAGAACCCTGGCGCCTCCATCTGCTTGTCGATGTCGGCGAGCTGCGTTTCTAGATTGGAGTCTTCAAAGATACCCCCGGAGGCTCACGAGGCGAGACTCGAGCTGGTCGAGGTGCTGCTGGATCTCTAGTGAAGTCATGATGGTCTATCTCCTGAGGCCGATGAATATAGCAAAGCCACCCACCAGGCAGCAGAGGAAGGGTACCAGCCAAGGGGCTCTGGCAAAGGGTGTCAAGTCGCTCCGGCCAGCCACTCGGGCCTCCAGAACTCCCTCCTCTCCGACTCCCAGTAGATGTCGCACCGAACCGTCCGGCGCAATGATCGCGGAGACACCCGTGACCGCCGCTCGCAGGACGGTGCGCCGATTCTCCGCGGCTCGGAATCGAGTCGTCCGGTAGTGCTGCCATGGCGCCCAGGAGTCACCATACCAGGCATCATCGGTGATGGTCACGAGGAGAGTCGCGCCCTGCCTGACCTGCTCTGCCACAGCCGCCGGAAAGACGATCTCGAAGCAGATGGCGGCACCGATCTCCTGTTCTCCCCAACTCAGCAGCGCCGGGCTGTGGCCGGCGACGTAATCGCCAGCGTTCCTGGCCAGCTTGTCCATGAATGGCAGCCACTCCGCCATCGGAACGAACTCGCCGAAAGGCACCAGATGACGTTTGTCGTAGCGGCTGGTCTCTCCCGAGGTCGAAACGAGGAGTGCGGAGTTCGTGTCTCCTTCCTCCGACTCCAGTACCGAATTCAGGAGCACCGAACATCCCGAATCGACCAGGCTGGCGACATCTGTGCGGAGGCCCGCATCCCGAGCGTAGGAGTATGGCCAGACGGCACTTTCCGGCCAGATCAGCAGAGCTCCCGGAGCGTTGCAGGCCCTCCGGGAGTGTTCCATGAGTTTGCGATAGTTGGCCTCCACCAGGTCCCGGTCCCACTCCACCAGGTTCTGGATGTTGGGCTGTAGGACCCTCACTGGATCACCGGCAACGTCGCTGTCCCGCTCGGTCCAGGCAGCGCTCCAGCTGCCGCCCAACGCCAACAGGAGAACCGTCACGCCTGCAGCGTAAGCGGCCGGCTGCCATCTGCGGCTGGCCACGGCTCGAGCCACTCCGTTGTTGACCAGCACCAGGAGCAGAGAGATCCCATAGCAACCGATCCAGGCCGCCAGGGGTAGCGCCCCCGGCAGCTCGACCCAGGCGTAGGCGGCCAGGTTCCAGGGGAAGCCCCCCAGCAAGTGAGCTCGCAGCCACTCCACGGCCACCCACAGGGTCGGTGGCCCGATCAGGGCCAGGACTCCTCCACGCTGCCAAACGGGCCTGGCCAAGAAGGCAAAAAGAGCGGTGAAGGATCCCAGGTAGAGGCACAGCGCCACGAGTGCCAACCTGGCCATCCAGGCTGGGAGCTGTCCGTAGACTTCGAGCGTCGGAGCAATCCAGGGGACGGAAACCAACCAGAAAGCCAGGCCATGCAGAAAACCGAAAAACCAGGCCCGCCTCTGGCCCAACAGAAGGAGTAGGGGAACGAGCGCCACCCAGCTGACACCATTGAGTGGCTGGCGAGCAAAACAGAGCGCCCAGATGGCGCCGCCAGCCAAAGCCAGCAGCGCGGGCGCGAGCGCATGAACGAAGAAACGCCTCAAGAGTGGGTACGGGCGGATGAATCGGACAGGTACAGCCTTGGCCCCCATACTTCCACCACGGGCTAGCGTGTCACCCAGGTGTCCAGCCGATAGGCCTTGCGCACCCTCTCGGCCACCGACTCCGCCTCCTTCGGATCGGCGTAGGGACCGATCCGTACCCGGTACATGGTTTGCCCCCTGACCTCCACCGGGGACAGGAAAGCAGGATATCCACCACTTGTCAGCGTCTGGATGAGCTGTCTCGCCTGCTGCTGGTCGGTGGACGAGAAGACCTGGATCACATGCCCGCCCTGTGCAGCCACCGGAGTGCTCGCAGGCGGGGTAGCAGCCACCTCGGATGAATCTGGAACCGGGTCTCTACGGGACTCCTTCTGCTCGGCTCGCTGAGCCGGCGGCGGCTCGACCATGGCCTTCCTGGAGTCCTTCTCTCCGCTGACATCCTGCAGGAGAGTCGTTTCCGAGCTCGGACCCTCGGCGACTTCTGCAAGCGCCCCATTGCCCTGATCGGTCTCGGATCTCTTGGCGAAGAAATTCAGCTCACCGACCGCCGAGGCCTCGCCCATTGCCTCCTCCGCATCGGACGACAGGGCCTCGGCCACCTCGACCGCGGGTACCTCCGAGTCGCTGCCGCGACCCACCCAGACTCCCGATACGAAGGCGACCACGACACATACGAGCAAGACCACGAACACCACCAGGACCTGCCTGTTGGTGAGGGCAATCTCGTAGTAGCTGGGTTCCTGTGACTGACTCACGGCTCGATCGACTCCACTACTCAGCGGTTATGGGTCGGACTTCGGCATGAAGGCCTTCAAGAGGTCGATCGGCAGCGGGAAGAGGATCGTCGAGTTCTGCTCGGCGGCGATCTCGGTAAGTGTCTGCAGATAGCGCAGCTGCAACGTCGTGGGATTTTTGCTGATGATATCGGCAGCTTCAGACAGGCGGTGCGAGGCCTGCATTTCCCCTTCGGCATGAATGATCTTGGCCCGCTTCTCCCGCTCGGCTTCGGCCTGCTTTGCCATGGCTCGCTGCATCTCCTGCGGTAGGTCGACATGCTTGACCTCTACGGAGGAGACCTTGACGCCCCACGGGTCGGTATGGGCATCGATGATCGACTGCAGCTCTTCGTTCAGCTTCTCACGCTCTGAGAGAAGCTCGTCGAGCTCAGCCTGTCCGAGCACCGAGCGCAACGTCGTCTGCGCCATCTGGCTGGTGGCGAACAAGTAGTTCTCCACTTCCACCACCGCCTTGGTCGGATCCATGACCCGGAAGTAGACCACCGCGTTGACCTTCACCGAGACGTTGTCCTTGGTGATCACGTCTTGTGAGGGCACATCGAGAACCACGGTCCTCAGGGAGATCTTCACCATTCGATCGATGGGCCAGAAGATCAGCACAAGCCCGGGACCCTTGGGCTTGGACACCAGGCGTCCGAGCCGAAAAATGACGGCCCGCTCGTACTCGTTCAGGATGTTGATCCAGCGGCTCAGGAAGATAATCCCCAGAAAGACCACGAAAATCAGACCGTAGAGCGTCATGTTCCCTCCCCATTGCTTTGGAATGTTTGCCGGTTTACCGGTCGCACGTGAAGACTCAAGCCCTCCACACCGACGACTTCTACGGGAGAACCGGCGGCAATCTCCCCATCCGCCGAGGCGTTCCAGATCTCTCCGTGCACGAAGACCTTGCCGCTGCGATCGACTCGCGTACGCGTCACACCCTGTTCGTGGAGTAGCCCCTCGACGCCGGTAGCCACCTTAGTACGGTGGGCGCGGACGACCATCGAGAGCAGAAACCTCACGATGAGTAGTGTGAAAACAGCCATGCTCATGATCAAATTCAGACTCACCCGTATCGCCGGATCGGCGCTCTTGAACAGCATCAGGGAGCCGAGAATCAGCGAGATCACACCGGCCACGGTCAGCAGGCCGTAACTGATGACTTTCACTTCGGCTCTGAAGAAGATCAAAGCCAGGATGATGAGCGCGATCCCTGCGTAGTTGACCGGCAGCACCGAAAGGGCGAAGGAGGCCAGGATGAGGCAGATGCCGCCGACGACGCCGGGAAGTATAGCGCCCGGATTCGAGAGCTCGAAGTAGAGGCCAAGACCACCCAGGGTCATCAGGATGTAGGCGATGTTGGGATGGGCGATGGCCGAGAGGAACTTCTGGAAACCCGTCATTTCCAGCCTCTCCACCCGGGCATCTGCAGTCTGGAGAACGACGGTATCCCGACCTTCTCTGCTCACCTCCCAACCGTCCAACTCCGCCAACAGGGTTGGGAGGTTTGCCGCGACCATGTCGATCAGGCCGGCCTCCAGGGCCTCATCGGCAGTAAAGGACCGACTCTCCACGACCGCCTCTTCTGCCAGTTCGGAGTTGCGACCGCTACGAGCGGCCAGCGAACGGATCGTAGCAGCCGCATCTTTCTCCACTTTCTCGCCCATCACCCCCTCGATCTCCTCGCCCTGGCCTCCCACGGGGTGAGCCGCCCCGGCATTGGTGCCAGGCGACATGGCAGCCACATCCGCAGCCATGAGAAGGAAGAAGCCGG
>JAUVRX010000252.1 GCA_030597375.1 Acidobacteriota bacterium | reverse complement strand
ATCCACAGCAGGCGCACGACGCCCAGGTACAGCGCAAAACGGAACGCGGTCTTGCGATCGCCCCTGCCGAGCCGCAGGTTCCTCCAGGCTACGAAGATCGCGGCCACGATCATCAGATTGAATGTCACATGCTGAATGACCGCACCGATGCGCATGCGTGCGGCCAGCTCGGCCGTCTCCTCAGCTCGGGTCCGATTCCAGGGCTCCAGCAAACGCATCGCTACAGGCCGGCCCTGGAATGCGGCCGCCTCGATCCGAATCTCGATATCCGGCGCCTCCGGATAGGTCCCGACCCAAGCGGCACGGCTGTCCGCATACACCGGCGGGACCCACGTCGACTCTTCTGCGACGAGTTTTGCGGGATCCAGTCCGGCAGCAGAGAGGATCGGCTGCCAGTCGGGCGCCGGTGTCGCCTCAGAAGCCGACTCGAGCCGCTCTGGCGGCAACGCCAAAAACGACAGCAGCCGGCCCTTCGGATCGAGCTCGAGCATGACCTCACCGGCAATCGTCATTGCCGGGTCCTCCATCCAATCTCCGATGGAGCCGCCGCTGTGCTTGACGATCGCCAGTGGACTCTGTCGGTAACGGAAGCGCAAAGCAGCCGGCTGGGAGTCACCCAGCCGATCCCACCTATCAGACGAGACGTCATTCTCTTCGATATGGGCCAGGTAGGCTTCATCGGGACGGAAGTCGAAGAGGCTATCCCCGGGCGCTTCTTCGTAGCCGAAATCCAACAGAATCTGCCGCGCCTTCGCCACGAGAACCTCGGGCGATCTCTGCAGATCGAGGTAGCCCACGAGCTGAGCCTGTCGAGCCAAAACCACCCAGAGCACGGTAAACACGAGAGCGGCCAGAAAGAGACCGACCGCGACCTTGGGGCTGACGCTCTCAATGCCACCGGCCTGCGCCACCAGCTCGGGCGCCGGGGTCTCTCCGGCGGCCAGGGCGGCCGCCAGCGGATCGCCACCCGGCAGCGCCGCCGAGACCGCCAGGGCTGAAGCGGGACGCCGGCCCGGATCCCTCTCCAGACACTCGAGAATCACGCGCTCGACCGCGGGGTCGAAGCCTTCGACCAGACTCGATGGCGTCGTCGGGGAGGATTGTTCTTGTAGCTCCGAGATCTCGGCTGGGCTCTTGCCTTTGTAAGGCTGCTCACCGGTGAAGAGCTCATAGAGCACCAGGCCCAGGGCGTAGAGATCACTCTTGACCGTGACCTCTTTTCCTGCCCACTGCTCGGGTGCCATATAGGCGGGAGTGCCAGCCCGAGCTTCGGCACCTTCGATCGAGTCATCGAGCCCGGCCAGGCCGAAATCGGCGATCTTGACCTGGCCGCGGCCGTCGATCATCACGTTGGCGGGTTTCAAGTCCCGGTGCAGCACCCCCTGGTCGTGCGCCGTCGCCAGACCCGCGCACAGCTGCCTGGCCGCCTGTATCGCTTTGTTCTTGGGCAGGCGACCGATGCGCCGGAGCAACGAGGAAAGATCTTCACCGTCGACGTACTCCATCGAGATGTAGTGCTGGCCCTCGAACTCGCCGATGTCGTGCACCCGGCAGACATTGGGGTGCGAAACCCTGAGCGCCATCCGCACCTCGTTCAAGAAGCGCTGTAGACGGCCCTCGTCCTTCTCCAGACCTCGCGGCAAGAACTTCAAGGCCACCGGTTGGCCGAGCTTCAGGTCATCGGCCCGGTAGACCTCGCCCATCCCTCCCCGGCCGAGCAACCCAATGATCCGGTAGCGTTTCGCCAAGACCGTGCCGGGAATGAAGCGCCCCTGGTCAACAGAGGAGGAAGAAGCCGGGCTCGAGGGCGGACCCATCTCGGTGGGCAAGGCGCTCGGCGCACTCGTCCTGGTCGGTGCCTCGGCGGCCTGGCCCACCTGGGCTCCACACGAACCGCAGAAGATGTTCCCTTTGGGAACTTGAACACCACAAGCTGGACACTTAAGCACTGCGCTCAAGTGTGTCAGATGAGGCCCGCTCGAGGCTAGGAGCCGCCCAACCCAATCCGATACAATGAGCCCGCATCGATTCGGCTGCACTGCGTTTTCGGAGGGACCTCTTGGCCGAGCCCACTACCACTAGCGGCAAACCCATTCGCTACGGTCCGTACCCCGAGATCACGATGCCCGCCATCGTGGTGGGCTACGGCCTCGGGATTCTCATCGCCCTGAGCATCGGCTATGCCGCGCTCATCCTGGGTTTCTCCATCGAGGGCTCCGAGCTCGCCGCCATTCTCGGCTTTGGCATCCTGCGCGGCCTGATGCGGCGCACCTCCATCATCGAGAACAACATCAACCAGACCATCGCCAGTTCGGTCAATGGCGCCTCCGCCGGCATGATGTTCTCGGTGCCAGCCATCTTCATCCTGGGCTACGACGATTTCAACATCCCGCTCATGATCATCGCCTGCATCGCCGGCGGCGTCCTCGGGGTGGCCTTCATCATCCCCCTGCGCAAACAGATGATCGACTTCAACCGCCTGGCCTACCCGGGCGGTATCGCGGTGGCGACGATTCTGAAGTCTCCTGGCGCCGGCGTTCACAAGGCCCTGCTGCTGACCGGCGGAGCCGGGATCAGCGCCCTGGTGCATCTGGTCAGCCAGATCAGCGGTGTCGAGAACCTGGCCCTGGGAAACATGCTCGGCATGCCGGACTACATGAATGGAGTCTGGTATATCTCCCTGCTGACGATCGGAGCAGCCTATCTGGCCGGCAGGGGAGGAGTCTTCTTCATCGTCGGGGGCTTTGTCTGCTACTGGATGCTGGCACCGATGCTGGCGGCGAGCGGACTGCTGCCCACCGCCGATCAACTGGTCGCGATGGATACCTCCATGGCGGGCTACCTCAGGATCACTCTCTTCCGGCCCTTGGGAATCGGCATGCTCATTGGTGGTGCCCTGACCGGCATTCTTCTGGCCCTGCCTTTGGTGGTGAGCGCCATTCGCAGCATGCAGACCGCCGCCAAAATGAAGACCGAAGCCTCTCGCGACGAGATGCCGATCAAGCTTCTCTACGGAGCCGTGGTCAGCGCCTTCGTCGTCCTGCTGATCACCGCGGTCTTGTCGACGCCCGAGATCACCCTGATGCGAGCCGCTCTGATGGCAGTGCTCGGAACGCTGTGGATCTGGATGGCTGGAGTCGTGCTCTCCGAATGCATCGGGCGAACCAACTGGTCACCCCTGTCTGGCATGACCCTGATCGGCGTCACCATTCTCATTCTGGTCGCCAGTGGCATGAGCGACGAAGCCACCATCGTCTCCTCCATCATTGTCGGCGCCGCCATGTGTGTCGCCATGGCCCAGGCGACCGATCTGATGATGGACCTGAAGACCGGCTACCTGGTCGGGGCCATTCCCCGCAAACAGCAGATCGCTCAGCTTCTCGGTACCTGGCTGGGTCCCCTGGTCATCATGGCGCTGATCCTCGTCCTGCACAGCGCTTACGGCCTAGGTAGTGAACGGCTGCCGGCGCCGCAGGGACAGGCTCTGGCCAGCATGATCGACGGCATCCTGGGCGGCGACGTACCCGTGCAGAAGTACCTCTCGGGCGCCGGCATCGGAGCTGTTCTGAGCGCCAGCGGTATCGGCGGACTGGGCATCCTGGTCGGTCTCGGCTTCTATCTACCGTTCAATATCGTGCTGACCTACACGATCGGCACGATCCTGCGCGTGCTGACCGATTGGCGCCCTGGACGACGATTCAGCGAAGAGGTCGGGGTGCCCGTGGCGGCGGGCCTGATCGTCGGAGAAGCCCTGATCGGTGTGGGAGTCGCCCTTTTTCGGATCATCGGTGCCGCCACGGGTGGCGGCTAGCAAGAAGGGGCTCGAGCCTTGAAGACCATCGCTTATCTGCTCATCACGATCAGCTTCTTGGTGGCCTCGTATTACTCGGTCATCGACACCGTGCAGGTGCCGTGGCCCAAGGTCGTACCTGCCCTGTTGGTGGGCCTGGTCGGAGTGGCTCTGGTCCACCTCAGCAACCGGGGTCGGCGGCGCTCCGTGGACATGGTGCGGTCCAACATCGGCAAGCTGGAGCAGAGCCTGGCGAGTATCGTCGCCAAGGCCGAGGCACTGGACGCGGACAAGGAGAACCTCGACCCTTATGAGGTGCGATACCTGATCGACGACCAGTTCATGACGGATCTCGACACTTTCGTACAGAACCGCGAGACCATCGGCGACGCCTATGGGCTCCAGGCCTACGCCAATATCATGACCCACTTCGCCACCGGTGAACGGCACCTGAATCGTTGCTGGTCGGCATCCACCGACGGTTATGTCGACGAGATCAACAAGTATCTGACCCGCGCCAAGAATGAATTCGAGCAGGCCCTCACCCTGCTCCGCAGTCACAGCGAGACCACGTAGTCCTCCCACCCACCCTGAGGGTTGAGGCGTCCGGGCGT
>JAUVRX010000314.1 GCA_030597375.1 Acidobacteriota bacterium | reverse complement strand
TAGTCGCGGGTCTGCAGCCCGTCTCCGTTGATGACGGGAGTCTCGCCCTCGAGCAGCTTGTTCATGAAGATGGCGACGACTCCGGCCTCGCCGTGCGGATTCTGCCGCTCGCCGTAGACGTTGGCGAAGCGCAGACAGGTGGCGTTCAAACCGTACTGGGTGAAGAAGTAGAACAGATAGCGCTCGGCCGCGAGCTTGGAGACGCCATAGGGTGAGACCGGTTGCGCAGGATGCTCCTCGGTCGCTGGGAAAGTCTCCTGCTCGCCGTAGATGGCGCCGCCGGTGGAGGCGAAAATCACCTGATCTACGCCTGCCGTTGCTGCTGCCTGCAACAGGTTCAGGGTACCCAGGACGTTCACCGAAGCGTCGAACACGGGATCCTCCGTGGAGCGCCGCACATCCATCTGGGCCGCCAGGTGAAAGAGGGTCCCGACGTTCTCGTTGGCAATCAACTCGGCCGCTTCGGTGGATCGGATGTCCAACTCGTGCAGCTCGGCAGCGGCGTTGACGTTCTCTGCCCTGCCGGTCGAGAGGTTATCCAGAATCAGCACCCTGCGGCCCTTTTCGACCAGGGCATCGACGACATGGGAGCCGATGAACCCGGCTCCACCGGTGACTATAATTGTGCGGCGCTGCATTTCTTGGCTCATTCTCAGACCCTCACTCGAAATCCGGGCGAATCGTAACCGTTGGCTGCCAGCCTCCGATTATCGCACTCGGGATCTGTCTTGCAGTGACTTGTAATGTGGCAGGCTCGATCGCAGGCCATCGCCGAGGCTCGTTTCGGCCTCGTACTGCAGCAAGGAAGAAGCATCCTCGAGATCGGCGAGAGAGTGTTTCACGTCCCCAGGCCTTGGCGGCTCGTGGATTGGCGAGACATCGCTGCCGACGGCTTGGCGAATGAGCTCCGCCAATTCGTTGACGCTAGTGCGGTCTCCTGCGGCGACGTTGTAGGCGCGATTGCAGGCCTCGGCTGCGGCTCCGGCCGCCAGGAGGTTGGCCCGGACCGCGTCTGCTACATAGGTGAAGTCGCGGCTCTGGTCACCATCGCCAAAGATCACCGGCGCCCTGTTCTCCAGGAAGGCGTTGAAGAATCGGGGAATGACGGCCGCGTAGGCCCCGGCCGGATCTTGCCTCGGCCCGTAGATGTTGAAGTACCGCAGTCCGATCCAACGCAGGCCATAGCAGCGAAAGAAGGTCTCTGCCAGCTCCTCGCAAAGCCACTTCGAGGCGGCATAGGGAGACAGGGGTGCACCCTCTTCGCCCTCTTTCTTGGGTAGCCGATCACTGTCGCCGTAGACACTCGAGGAGGACGCGAAAATGAACCGTTCGACCCCCTTCTTTCTTGCCGCCGCCAACAAATTGGCAGTTCCCTGGGTGTTGACCGATAGCGTCGTGGCTGGATCTTCCATGGACCTCGGTACCGACCCCAAGGCTGCTTGGTGGAAGACGAACCGCTGATCCTGGCAGCATTCTTCACAGGTGGTGCCGTCCCTGATGTCACCCTCGACGAGCTCGATTCGACCCCCACAGTGGGCGAGGTTCTCGCGCCGACCCGTGGCGAAATTGTCGAGGACTCGAACGCGGGCTCCTCGGGCCAGCAATTCGTCGACGAGATTGGAGCCGATGAAGCCGCCGCCGCCGGTAATCAGGACAGGGACGTCGGCGAAATCAGGAATGGCCATGAGAGAGTTCCTCCTGAGCTGGATCGTGACCGCAGGCTGGAGCCTGGCCGGCGCTCAAGCCCTGACTACCTTGGGGTTGGGTTGCCGATGTACACCCCGAGTATCGATCAGCAGGGGTGCATGCTCCAGGACGAAGTCGTAGTCGACGTCGGTGTGGTCCGTTACCAGGACCACCGCGTCCAGGGCGCCGAGCACCTGTTTCGTCAGTGGCTGTGATTTCAGCGTACCCAGGTGCCGCCATGATCGCATGGAGGGGGCCTCCGGAATGAACGGATCGTGGTAGGACACCTCGGCACCGAGCTCGAAGAGTTGCGAGAGGATTTCGAATGCCGGGCTCTCGCGCGGATCCGCGACGTCCTTCTTGTAGGCCAGGCCCAGGATCAGGATCTTGCTTCCCTTGACCGGCTTGCCATGGCCGTTGAGAGCCTCCTGGAGCTTTTCGACCACCCTTTGCGGCATCCGGATGTTGACCTCACCGGCGAGCTCGATGAAGCGCGTCGAAATACCGTATTGACGAGCCTTCCAAGAGAGGTAGAACGGGTCGATGGGGATGCAATGCCCTCCCCAGCCTGGCCCTGGGTTGAACCGCATGAAGCCGAAGGGCTTGGTGGCCGCGGCGTCCAACACTTCCCAGATGTCGATGCCCATCTCGTCGTAGACGATCTTGAGCTCATTGACCAGTGCGATGTTGACGGCGCGAAAGATGTTCTCGAGCAGCTTGGCCGCTTCGGCGGTTCGTGCGGAAGATACCCGGACCGTCTCGACAACTACCGCACTGTAGAGGGCCACCGCCAGGTCGGTTGACGTGTCGTCGACGCCGCCGACGACTTTCGGAATCGTCGTCGTGGCGAAGTCTGGATTGCCGGGATCTTCGCGCTCGGGGGAGTAGGCGAGGAAGAAATCAT
>JAUVRX010000315.1 GCA_030597375.1 Acidobacteriota bacterium | reverse complement strand
GAACAGCATCGGGCCAACCTGCCGATAGAGGCTGCCGTGGCGCAAGTCCACGACCAAAAGATCGATCCTCCCATCGCCATCGATGTCTCCTGGTGACCCGTGCATGGAGCCGGTACCGAGACCGGCATCGTTCACAGCCACTCCAGCGACCAGGCCCATCTCTTCGAAGGTGCCGTCACCACGAGCCCTAAAGAGGAAGTTCTCCTGGTGGTCGTTGCCCTGGAAGATATCCAGTAGGCCGTCCCGATCGAAGTCCAGCACGGTGATCCCCATGCACTTCGAATCGGGTCGCTTCAGTCCCGCACGCTCGGTCACGTCTACGAACCGGCCATCCAGCTGCTGTTCGTACAGCTTGCTTTCCTGGCCCCGATACTCCTTGGGGTCGGGCATCTCCCACTCTTTGCCAGGGTGCAGGTGATCGGGGTCGAAGGCGAGAAAGTTGCACACCGCCAGGTCGAGATCGCCGTCGCGGTCGTAGTCGAACCAGGAACCTCCGACGCTCCATTTGACGAAGCCGTTCAGCTCGTTCGGCCCGACGAGTCCCAGCTCCGACGCAACGTCGGTGAAGGTGCCATCGCCGTTGTTGCGGAAGAGACGATTGGCCCCATAGGTCGCCAGGAAGAGGTCTGGATAGCCATCGTCGTCGTAGTCTCCCGCCACGGCACCCATGCTCCACCCACGATGTCCGAGACCTGCTCGATCGGTACAGTCGACGAAAGTGCCATCTCCGTTGTTGCAGAAGAAATGGTCACTGGCCTGGCTGAAAGACCTTCTACCCTTGGGATCGCTCACGCCTTCGAGGTAGACGCCATTGAGCAGGTAGAGATCCATGTCGCCATCCCTGTCGTGATCGATCCAGGTGGCTCCGGAGCCGCTCGATTCCAGGATGTTGTCGTAGGCATAGTCGCCAAAGGTGTAACGAAACCGCACTCCGACCTCATTGGCAACATCCTGAAACCTGAGGCCCGACGCCTCAGCGGATGTTCCGGGCGGCGGCGTCCCTTCGAAGGAAGGCCCGTCGGAGGCCAGCGCCTGCGCCGCTACGGGATCGAGATAGAGGTCGGCGGGCACCGACGCGGTGCCTTCTTCCACCGGTGTGGAGTGTGGCTCTCCGACTTCGCCGTGCGGTTGCTGTGCTTCAGCAGGGCCAAACACCACGACTGCAAGGCAGCAGGCAACAAGGAGACCAAAACGGACAGATCGCATCAAACTGCAGCTCACAAACACCATTGTGCTCGGAGACCCTTCACTCGCTCGGCTCGGATTCAGCCAGGAGCTCCTCGAGGTAGGGACCCCAGATCTCTGGGATCGAGTGGGTTCCATGCCCCCGGGTCTCGTCACTGATCGGCAGCAGCACAAAACGCCCACGTGGCACCTTCTGGATCTCACGCTCGAGAATCCCCAGCTCTGGAGGGTTGACCTGATCGTCGGCCGAGTTGATGGCCAACAGGGGCGCAATGATGCCCTCCAGATGTGGCGATGGATCGTAATCTCGCGAGGAGTCGAACTGATAGACCAGATCGTTGGCGTCCAGAGCCGCTGCATACCGCTGGATCCTCGCTTCCAGGAAGGCCTCTGCCTGCTCTCGGGTCGGTGCTTCCTTCTGCCACTGCAGGGGGCTGCTGACCATGAAGATCAGCGGGTGAATGGCCGCGATCAGACCTCTCGGCTGCTCGACGTATTCACCGCTGTTCCACTCGGGGTCGTCACGGATCGAGTCGATGATCATCTTGCGTATCATGCGATTGCGGCCGGCAATCTCGACAGGGGCGCTGGCCAGGGGCATGAGGGCGTCCATGAAGTCCGGATAGGTGTAGCCCCAGACCCAGGTGTGCATTCCACCCATCGAGGTACCCATCACCAGACGCAGATGATCGACTCCCAGGTGCTCTGTCAGGAGGCGATACTGCGCACGAACCATGTCATCGTAGTTGTACCTGGGAAACTCCAATTGCAGCCCATCGCTGGGGCGGCTCGACTGGCCGTGCCCGATGGCGTCGGTCAGGATGATGTAGTAGCGCTCGCCATCGAGAAGCTGTCCAGGACCGAAGAGCTCTCCGGCAAACCGCTCCGAGAGAAAGCCACCTCCGTACCCGGTCGTTCCATGCATGATCAGGACGGCGTTGCTTACCGAGCCCGAGGCATCTCGCTGTGGCTGCCCGATGGTCGCGTAGTGGAGGTTGAGCTCGGGAAGAACCTCTCCACTGGAGAACTCGAAGCCCTGGATCTGGAAATCGCCCTCCTGGGGCGTCGGATAGTCGGCACCCACCAGCAACTGGGGCACGGCGACCAGGGCGAGTAACAGCAGTCCTACTGTCACGACGTGTATGAGCTTCGCATCCGACATGTTTCCTCCTCCTCTACTCGAGAGCGGCTCGCTCGAGTCTCGACAACTTCGGAAATGCCTGATCCAGGTGGGCGTTGCCCTCATTGAAGATCCTCCCCTGCTTCCCGCCCCGCATCCCACCGCCTGCGCCCTCATCGTACCCGGCGTAGAGCCGATCGACGACCTCCATGCCGTCGATCACCTGGCCGAGCGGGGCG
>JAUVRX010000297.1 GCA_030597375.1 Acidobacteriota bacterium | reverse complement strand
TGGCTCATGTAGAACTCGAGCTTCAACTGGGTGGCCAAGTAGTCGAAGGCACCCATGAAGTTCCACAGCAAGGCCAGTACGCCAACGATCCACAAGTGGATCGGTGTCCTGGGGCGAACCCCGGCTCCAGTCGACTCGGTAGCGGTCATACGTCTCCTCCTTCTTCGGTTCTAGAAAATCCTGGAAACCTTACCACGCACTGGCTCGACTCCCCGCAGGATCGAGATCCGTCTCGGTCGGGTGAGGGCAGGAGCCCTACGGTCGCTCGAGATCCGCCGTCCAGCCCAGAACGAGGGTCAGGGGATCCATGCTGGCAGACTGCCCCTCGTCTTCCAGGATCGAGGCGACGAGGATCCTCTGGCCGTCGGAAGTGAGATCGAAATCGAAACCGAGGGACTGGACCCGGAACTCGGCGATCCTCTGGACGGGCCCGATCCGAAATGTATCGCTCGAGCCATCGACCTCTGCAACCTGGAGGACTCCCGTAGGGCCCATCAAGAAGAGCTCCTCGTCGCTGCCCCACCGCGCGTAGAGAGTCTGCTCGGTGGAGACCTGCCATTTGCGCCCTCCCTCCGGGAATGCGGTGACGTAGATCTCGTCATGCCCTGACTCGTCGCTCACGTAGGCGAGCCAACGCCCGTTGGGCGAGATCACCGGCACCCTCTGGGTAAAGTCCGCAGCCTGAATCGCTATCGGCTCGCCGTCTTCTTCGAGATCGAGGGCAAACAGGTTCGAGCCCCCGTCGGTCCCCCAGGACTCGAAGAACAGAAATCGACCGTCGCGACTCCACGAGGCCGGGTACTTCTGCGTATCGTCGTCGTAGAGAAGCTCCGCTTCACCGCCGCCGGTAACCGATTTGATGAAAAGGTCCCCAGTGCCGCTACGCTCGGAGCTGAATGCGATCCTGGTACCGTCCGGTGACCAGACCGAGATCCAATCTTGGGCCGGATCGAAGGTGAACCGGGTCTTGAGCTGACGCTCGAGATCGACCAGCCAGAGGTCGCGGTTGCCGCTTTCCGGGTCCCTGATGTTGACGAGTGATGTGATCCCATCGGGCGAGATGCTCAGCTCAGCGTAAGCTTCCGGCGTACCCACCTCACCAAGTATCTTGCCTGATCGATCGATCCACTGCAGCTGCGAATCCACATCCTCGCGCGGTGTACCGGTCTGGTAGGCAAGCACCCCTTTCTCGCTGGCAGAGAAGACCCCTAGCAGGGCTCCCTGGTCGCCCCAGATCTTCTCGGCGATCGGAAAAGCGTCTCCCGTGAGCTCGAGTTTCTCGGCATCGAAAGGTCGAGCCATCAGGGTGCGCTCGTACACGTAGAGCAGGTGCCCGGCCACGAACTCGGCGTTGGAGGAGCCGGGCATCAGCTCTCGCGGCTCGCCCGACAACGAACCAATCATCACCCTGCTGTTCTCGCTCTGACCTCCAAATCCAACACGGGCGGCGTAGAGAAAGTGCACCCCGTCCGGCAGGAAGCGCGGATGGCGGTGGCTGTCCTCGCCCTTTTCGGGATCGACCTCTGTAACATTTGCCGGCTCACCTCCAGCGGCCGACACCCGCTGCAGACTCGTGGTGTGGGACGGCGCGAAGACGATCACACCATCCTGGTTCCAGGCACCCCCCTTGCCGTTGGGAGCATCGCAGAGGCTCATTGCGGGACCGCCGGTGACTTCGATCTTCTTGAGCTTGCCTTGCGAAAAGAAGCCGATGAATCGGCTGTCCGGAGACCAGAAAGGATACAGAGCACCCTCGGTTCCAGTCAGCGGACGGGCCTCGAGGTCGTCAAGATCGCGCACCCACAAGCGCTTGCTCCCACCCTCCTCCTGCACTCCAAAGACCAGGGTGCGACCGTCTGGCGAAACAGCCACCGGTGCCGGGTAGTCGGTGCCGAGGTCGAAATCGCCGCCTGCCGGAGCCGGGATGAAGGCTCGAGTGATCTCCTGAGGCTGAGGCGTGCTAGCGCGCCACAAAGCAAAGCCGAGCCCAGCTACCAGAAGCGCAAGGGCCGCGGTGCCCACCTTCCAGAGAAGACTGGTGCTCGAGGGTGCTGCGACAGCCTCGGGCTCTGCATACAGCCCTTCGGGATTGGCCAGTAGCTCCTCGAGCTCCAGCCGCGCATCGCCAATGTCGCGCAGCCGCTGCTCCTGGTCCTTCTCGAGACAACGACGCAGCAAACGCGTGACTGCCCGCGGCGTTTCGGCTGGCAACCTCTCCCACTCCGGCTCTCGCGCTACCACCGCAGCGATCATGTCGGTGATCGTGTCGCCGCCGAATGCCTTGCGCCCGGTAAGGGTCTCGAGCAGCACGGCGCCGAAGGCCCAGATGTCGGACCTCTTGTCGACCGGCTTGCCTCGCGCCTGCTCCGGGCTCATGTAGGCAGCGGTACCGAGGAGCACACCCGCTTCCGTCATGCCCTGGGTCAGGGTTGGCGAACGGCTGATCAGCGGTGCGCTGCCCGAGGTCTCCTCCACATCCCAGGCCTTGGCCAGTCCGAAGTCCAGCACCTTGACGCTGCCGTTCGGCGTCAGCATGACGTTGGCGGGCTTCAGGTCACGATGAATGACTCCTTTGTCGTGCGCGGCTTCCAGTGCCAAGGCGATCTGCTGTCCAACCTGCAGTGCCTTCTCGAGACCGAGCGGCCCCCGAGCGAGAATCTCGGAGAGGGATTCGCCCTCGATGAGCTCGAGGACGAGAAAATGAACGGAAGGGCCCAGGGGCGTAGGGGCTTGAGGGCTTAGGGGATCTCCGCTCCTCAGGGTTTCATCCGGTGTAGGGGAGGGGCTTGCCCCCTCCCGAGTGTCCGCAAGAAGCTCCTCCACCTCGGTATCGGCCCTTTCAGCGGTTTCGAGAGAGTAAATGGCCCCGATGTTGGCATGGTTGAGTGCGGCGAGAAGCTTGGCTTCGCGCTCGAAACGAGCCATGCGCTCGGCGTCCCCGGCCACCAACTCGGGCAGCACTTTGATCGCGACCTCACGGCCTAGCTTCATGTCCTCTGCGCGGTAGACCTCTCCCATTCCACCCTCGCCCAGCTTGTCGGTGATCCTGAAATGCGCCAGTGTCGTTCCGATCATGCGCGACTCCTCTTGAAACGGCCGGCATCTCGACAGACCGCCGTGGCGACCGAGCCTCTTGCCTCGCTACCGCAGAATTTGCCGCATTCTACTGCATACCAGGCCTGAATCAGCCAGCAGGGACCCTCTGCAAGACCGAGCCCACAGAATCCGTCCATAAAACAAGACCCTCTGGTCGGACTCTCCGATGCGCGCGACTCGCTATTTCGAAGAACAGGTGCTGAGAAAGCGGCCCTACATCCGGCGGGAGTGGTGTCTCAGAGCGATCGTAGTGCCCCTGGCCAAGGCGACTCAACTGGACGGCCGTGTGAGATACTGGA
>JAUVRX010000283.1 GCA_030597375.1 Acidobacteriota bacterium | reverse complement strand
CGGAGTAGCCGATATGGCGCTGAGAGTCACCCCGCTGGTAGGTGACCTCGGGCCGGAAGCGCCGATCGAGATCGGTGCTGGCCCTGATTTCAGTCCACCCTTCTTCGTCGAACAGCCGGGTTGCCCAAACCGGTTTTCCGAGCAGAGCGTCGAGCTCTTTGCCCAGAATGTCCTGGGCAGCCAGATTGGCGCTGGTGACCAGACCGTCGAGGTCGCAGGTGATCAGTCCGCTGGGCACCGACTCCACGATGTCACGATGGACGACCTGTAGGTCGGCGAGGTCCAGCTGCTTCTCCTGCAGCTCACGCTCGGCCCTCGAGATGTTCCGAGCCAGGCGTGTCGTCAGATAGGCCACGGTGTAGAAACCGAAAGCGTGAGTGACGAGGTTGTAGAACAGCCTCCAGCCCGGCAGTCCGGCAGCCTGGCTGATCGGTTCCTGTGTGGCTGCAGATGCTCCGAGAAGGACCGTCGGAAGATGGGCCTCCGAGGATGGCGGTATCCAACCGAAGTGGAGCGCCACGACCGTGGCTGCGTAGAGGAAGCTGGCCAGCGACGCCACCGCAAAGCCGGTCCCACGTCGGAACAGGGCCGAGGCGACGATGATGACGATGAAGTAGAGAATGGAGAATGGGCTGGCGACACCACCGAAGAAGTACACCATGCCCGTGATGAGAAGCAGATCGCCGACGAACTGGATGAGGGCCTGGGCTCTCCAGCGACCTTCGAGCAGCTTCAGGAGAGCAATGTAGAGGAGGCTGGCTGCATAGGTGAGACCTGCCAGCAGGTACAGGAACGAGAACTCCCGGCTCTCCTCGCCAGAGGTGAGCTGCAGTAGAAAGTAGGGCAGCACGACACTGGTGATGACCACCAGGCGGATGCCGATCATCCAACGCAGCTGACGCTCCAGCGCCAGAAGATTTTCAGGAGTCGTAGGGTCGGGCTGCGCCGAGCTGCCCAGGTTCATCATGACTGAAAGGTCACCGCCATAGCCCGCTCGCGGTCGATTCTAGCCTGGCCTGAACCCTGAGTACCGATTCCGAGGCCGGCGCGATACCGAAACCCCGGAGTCGGTGATCCACGAAGCTGGTGTTCTTCTGGTTCGCTGTGCCTCAGCTGATCTGTCCCAGAATCGTGTAGAGCGGCAGGTACATGGCGGTGACGATGAGGCCGATAATCCCACCCAGGACCACGATCATGAGGGGCTCGATCAGCTTGACCAGACCTTCGACCGCTATGTCTACCTCGTCCTCGTAGAAGTCGGCGATCTTGGAGAGCATCTGGTCGAGAGCACCCGTATGCTCGCCGACGTTGATCATCTGCACCACCATGGGCGGAAAGACCCCGGTCTCGGCCAAGGGGGCGCTGATGGTCTTACCTTCTTCGACGGCCTTGCGCACTGCCATGATGGCGTCCTGAATGATGGCGTTGCCCGAGGTCTTGGCGGTGATCTCCAAGCCCTCGAGGATAGGTACACCGGAGGAGACAAGAGTGGACAGAGTGCGGCAGAACCTCGCCACCGCAATCTTGCGCAGTAGCATCCCGATGACCGGGATCTTGAGCAGCAGACCATCGAGCACTCGGGCTCCGCGCTCGGTCTTGTGCCAGGCCCGTAGCGCCCAGATGACGATGCCGATGCCGATGATGATCAGCCAGGAGTAGCGTCCCACCCACTTGCTCATGCCGACGATCACCTGGGTGAGCATGGGAAGCTCTCCGCCGAGTCCGGCGAACAGCTGGGCAAAAACCGGGATCACCTTCCAGAGGATGATCCAGACCACGACTACGGCAATCGAGATCACCGTGGTGGGATAGATCAGGGCCGACTTGACCTGCGACCTCAGCTTGACGGCCTTTTCCATGTAGACCGAAAGGCGCTGCAAGATGATGTCGAGGATACCGCCAGCCTCACCGGCTGCCACCATGTTCACGTAGAGCTCGTCGAAGGCCGCCGGGTGCTTCTCCATGGCATCTGCCAGCGAGGCGCCGGATTCCACATCGACGCGCACCTGGGTGAGGATCTCCTGAAAGCGCTTGTGCTCCTGCTGCTCTCCGAGGATCTCCAGGCACTGAACCAGGGGCAGGCCAGCGTCGAGCATCACCGAGAACTGCCTGGTGAAGATGGCGATACGCTTGTCTCCGATGTGAATCGGGAACTTCGGCAGAAGCGGAAACTGCTTGTTCTTTTCGCGAATCGAAGTGACCTGGACCTGCTGGCGTCGGAGCGTGGCTACTGCCGCACTACGGCTGTCGGCCAGCAGAACACCTTCCTGGAATTGACCCGCGCGACCCTTGCCTTTCCAAACGAAACTCGGCATTGATTCAGCTCCTTACGACGGCTTTGGGGTTGATCAAAGCCGGATTGAGGGCCCCGGCACCGCGGGCGATGATCTCCTGCAATTCGTCCGGGTACGAGGTCCGAACCATGGCCGTCTGCAGGTTGATCTGGCGCCGGAAGTAGAGGGCAGCCAGCGACTGGTTGAACGTCTGCATGCCGTACTTGGCCTGTCCAGCCTGCATCATGCCGTAGACCTGATGGATCTTGTCCTCTCGAATCAGGTTCCGGATGGCGGTAGTGGGTATCAGAATCTCCATCGCCAGCACCCGGCCCTTGCCGCTGGCCTTGTGCAGCAGGGACTGGCAAAGAATGCCCTGGAGCACGAACGAGAGCTGGACTCGCACCTGTGCCTGCTGGTGAGGTGGGAAGACGTCGATGATGCGGTTGATGGTCTCGGCGGCCGAGTTCGTGTGCAAGGTGGCGAAAGTCAGATGGCCGGTCTCCGCGACTCTCAAAGCAGCTTCCACCGTCTCGTAGTCACGCATCTCACCAATCAGCACAATGTCAGGGTCTTGGCGCAACACCGATTTCAGAGCATTCTCGAAACTGTGGGTGTCGGCATGTAGCTCCCGCTGATTGACGATGCAGCCCTTGTGGCTATGGAGATACTCGACCGGGTCTTCGATGGTGACGATGTGCTCGTGACGGTCGGTATTGACTCGGTCGAGCATGGCGGCCAACGTCGTCGACTTGCCAGAGCCTGTGGGGCCTGTGCACAGCACCAGCCCTCGGGGCTTCTTGCACAGTGCCTCCACCACCTGCGGTAGGCCCAACTCTCGAAAGCCGCGGATCTCGAAGGGAATCTGGCGGAAAGCAGCGGCGATGGCGCCGCGCTGATGAAAAACATTGGCACGAAATCTGGCCAGCCCCTTGATGCCGAACGAGAAGTCGAGCTCGAGATTCTCCTCGAGTATCTGCTTCTGCTTGTCGGTCAGGATGGAGTAGGCGATCTGTTTGGTTTCCGAGGCATTGAGGGGCGGAGAGTTCAGCGGCCGGAGCGCACCATCGACGCGAATCTGCGGTGGTGAATTGGTCGTCAGATGGAGGTCGGAAGCTCCCTGATCCACCATGGTCTTCAGCATCGAGTTCAAGGTCGGTGGCATCGAAGCTCCCCTAAGCTATGTAGGCAGAACACGTTGCGCCAGTTTATATCATCACGCTTCGACCGTATCTGTGGTAAACGTCACAGATCGGGTCGCCGTGGACACCCGGGCTGTTGCACCGACGATTGTAGCCACAGGGCCGCCTTCGGTCTATGGCTTTTGGCACTGCCCACACAGGGTCGCCGGGCACTCTAGTGGACTGTAACGCTCAAACGGTTAGCGCCTGAGCGGCCCTCGGGCTCGATCTCGGCGTTGCGCCTCCTCGACATAGTCCCGCTATGCCTGCGTCGCCGCGCCTTGAGCTCGAACCCGATGACT
>JAUVRX010000154.1 GCA_030597375.1 Acidobacteriota bacterium | reverse complement strand
GGCCCTCGGGCTCGATCTCGGCGTTGCGCCTCCTCGACATAGTCCCGCTATGCCTGCGTCGCCGCGCCTTGAGCTCGAACCCGATGACTCGCACATCCACTATCCGTTTGAGCGTTACAGTCCACTACTAGTCGCCGGGCACTTCGGAGGCTTCGGAAGACTCCGGCGAGTCCAGGCCCTCGATCTCTCCCAACAGAGTGGCGAGTTGCTGCATCCGTTCCTTACCTTCTCCTTCCGGATAGCGGAAGGTCAGAGTGAGGAGACGACTCTGCCTGGGATGAAGGGCGAAAACCCGGATCTCTTCGACTCGGCCGCCGTCTCGGTCATAGGCCCCGCGCGCAGTGAAAGCGGAGCCGATGGGTGCCACCAGCTCGAGGTTGCCAAAGTACCTACCCTCTGGAAGTGCCTCGAAATACTGCCGGGTGGCTTTGGCTTCCGCTGGCAGGTTGATGGCCGTCGATCCGGTGGGGCCGACTCCGATCTCGACGCTGCCGGCGCCATTTGGGCCCGGTGCCGTCAAGCGGAGGTCGGATCCCTGGTTGGATAGGACTTCGAAGGCCTCCGGCAGAGCGGCAATGGCGAGGCCGAGCTCGGAATTCTCGACACGCTGGGGGCCGGCGGGAGTCGATGGGGGAGCCTGACATGCCGTGCCCACAAGGCTCATTCCGAAGAGAACCACGATTGGAGAAAGTCTTGGGTGTCGGATCATGGTGGCATCCTTTCGATCCCGGTGTCGGCGTCCTGTGCGGCGATTCTTCGGGAAAATTGCGAGGTCGGCAACGGCCCTGTTACGACGTCGAGGTGGGCACGGTCAACTCAGGTATGCCTCCAGCAGCTGCCCGGCGATGGACATGAAGTCCCTTTCGGTGACAATTCCCACCAGCCGTTTTCTCTTGTCGACAACTGGCAGGCAGCTGACCCTCTTGTCTCGCATCAATCGGATGGCCTCGAGCGTAGACATCTCCGGGTGAGCGGTCACCAGGTCGGTAGTCATGATCTCACTGACCGGAACCGGGCGGTGCTCGTCGCCAGTGGCGTTGTCCGCCAGCAACCGCAGCAGGGAGCGGTGGGTGACGAGGCCCACGAGTCGGTGAAGATTGTCCTCGACCGGCACGTGCCGGATGTGATGCCAGTTCATGACGCAGGCGACGATGTCCACCAGTTCGTCCTTGTTGACAGTGAACAGGTCGGTGGTCATCAATTGATCGACCCGGAGGCGGTGCTTCTTGCCGTCTCCCGCCTCTTGCAGCGAAGCGAGCTCCCAGGTGTGGACAGGTTGTCCGGTGCGTTGTCTGCTGACGGTGGCCGCCACGATGGCTGTCAGACACTCCGCCTCTGACCCATCGCATTTCATGCTGTCGTAGGAGTCCACCTGCCATTGCGATCCGGTGCGCAGGCAGCGGATGCGCTCCTCGATGACCCCCAGGAATCGATCGATGTCGGACGAGTCGGTGTCGAGCTCCTGCAGGCCTTCGCGAGCCAGGGGTAGCAGCTCCACCAACAGTAGCTGCTGGGCCGGGATATTGCCTCTCCTGGGCCAGGTCAAGTGGGCACCGAGACCGAGGCGCGCAGCGGCTACGAAGTTCTCTCGAGCGACATCGAACTCCATCACCTCGGTCACATCCGGGAAAAGGCTGGATACCCCGTTCAGCAGGCCGAACCAGAGTGCGGCATTGGCGACCTCGTCGAGTGGTGTTGGACCCGCAGGCAGGATCCGGTTCTCGATGCGCAGGTGGGCCTTGCCGTCCGAGATTCCGTAGCAGGGCCGATTCCACCGGTAGATCGTGCCGTTGTGCAGGCGAAGAGCTTGCAGCCGAGGTGCGATGCCGCGATCCATGAGCTCGAAGGGGTCCTCGTCCACCTCGGTGCTCATGAGCACCCGGAAGCGGGAGATGTCCTCCCTGTAGATCTCGACCACCGACTCGTCGACCCAGCGTCGGCCGAAGCTCACCCGTGGGCTCTGCTTCCTCAGGTGGCTGGCCGGGGCACGGGTGTCGATGGATTGCTGAAACAGGGCGATGCGGGTCTCCCGCCAGAGCTGTCTTCCGAACAGCATGGGAGAGTTGGTCGCCGCGGCCAGGACCGGAGCGGCCACCGCCTGGGCGGTATTGTAGAGGCGGGCGAAATTCTCCGGCTTCACCTGGAAGTGCACCTGGAAGCTGGTGTTACAGGACTCCAGCATGACGTTGTCATGGGTGACGTTGATCTCGTCCCGGCCCTTGACGTGCAGGTGATAGCGCTCGCCCCGCAGACGATTGATCGCTTCGTTGAGGGCGAAGTATCGAGGTCGAGGCGTCATGTTCTCGAGGCTGAGATCCGACTTGTCCAGTGTCGGAAGAATCCCGCACAGCACGACCTCGACCTCCAGCTCCTCTGCCGCCAGACGCGCCTTGTGCAGCAGGACGTTGAGTTGGCGCTCCATCTCCCTCAGGGAGGTGCCTCCCAGGGTGATGGGGTCGAGGTTGCATTCGAGGTTGAAGCGACCCAGCTCCGTTGTGAAATGGGGGTCGTCGAGGCGTTTCAGGAGCTCTGTGGCGACCGGGGCCGGGCGCCAATCGCGATCGACCAGGAACATCTCCTGCTCGGCTCCGATGCGCCGGACCTCGGTCTCGAACAGACCGCTGTCCAGCATGGTTTCGAGCGCCCTGAGATCTGTCAGGAGCTTGCGACTGAACAGCCTGAGCTGCTCGGCGTCGAATTGATCCTTGACCTGTTGCTCGCCCATCGGGATTGGGACCCTGCCTGCCCCGGCGCAGGCACAAAGGGAAGGTTCCTTCCAGCTCCTGGGCTGCGCTGGTGGTTGGAACCTGGACTGATCGACCGCCAGTGGATTCTACGCCGACGGGGCACCACCAGCAAATGCGGCGGTGCCCCGTAAGCGCTTCGGTCAGGCGGATCTGGTCGAGAGTCAGGGTCAGGCTGCGGCGTTCAGGCTCTTGACCTCGCTGACGATCTCCTGCAGGACCTTCTTGGCATCGCCGAAGACCATCATGTTGTTGTCGTACTCGAAGAGCTCGTTCTTGATGCCGGCGAAACCAGGACTGAGGCTGCGCTTGATCATCATGACCGTTTGCGCCTCCCAGACCTGCAGGACAGGCATGCCGGCGATCGGACTCTTCGGGTCCTTCTCGGCGGCGGGGTTCACCACATCATTGGCGCCGACGACGAGAACGGCGTCGGTCGTCTTGAACTCCGGATTGATCCTCTCCATCTCGATCAACTGCTCGTAGGGGACGTCGGCTTCGGCCAGCAGCACATTCATGTGGCCTGGCATTCGACCCGCAACCGGATGAATCGCATAGGAGACCTTGACACCTCGCTTCTGTAGGAGATCGGCCAACTCCTTGACGGCGTGCTGTGCCTGGGCCACCGCCAGACCGTAGCCGGGCACGATGACCACCGACTCGGCCGTTTCCAGAATCATGGCGGCCTCTTCGGGGCTATAGGAGCGCACATTGGTGTACTCGCCCGAATCGGCCGAACCGCCCTCCTGCCCGAAGCCGGAGAACAGGACATTGCCGAGCGTCCTGTTCATGGCCACGCACATGATCTGCGTCAAGATCAGGCCCGAAGCCCCGACAAGCGCACCGGCGATAATGAGCACGTTGTTGCCCAACACGAAGCCGGTCATGGCGGCGGCGACACCGGAGAGCGAATTCAGGAAGGAGATGATCACCGGCATGTCGGCGCCGCCGATCGGGATGACCATGAGGACGCCGAGAATCAGGCTGAGGATCGTGGCCACCAGAGCGGCCATGACCATGGCCGAGGGTGCATGGCTGAAGAACCCAATGTAGATTCCCGCTGCCAGGCAGCCCAGGAATATCACGCTGTTGATGACGTGCCGAGCCGGTAACAGCGTCGGTTGTCCACCGATCTTGCCGCTCAGCTTGAGAAAGGCGATCAAGCTGCCGGACAGGGTGATCGCACCGATGAGAATCGACAGGAAGGCAGTGATCGCCGAAGCCCCACCCAGCACGGCGGCCGCCGATTCGGTGTAGGAAGGCTCGATGACCTCCTTCCAGAGGATCGAGAGGGCCACCAGAGCCGAGGCGCCACCACCAAAGCCATTGAACAATGCCACCATCTCCGGCATGGCGGTCATCTCGACCTTGAGTGCGGCGACAGCGCCGACGAGACCGCCGATGACCAACCCGGCGATGATCCATTGGTAGTCCACGAAACCCAGGTCCAGCAGGGTCGTGACGATGGCGATGAGCATCGCCAGGGATGCGAGGGCGTTGCCTCGGCGAGCCGAGCGCACCCGTGTCAAGCCCTTCAGTCCGAAGATGAAGAGAACCGCCGACAACAGGTACAGAACGGGAACGACAAAAGTGGTCAGGGTGTTGTTCATGACTTCGCCTTCCTCTTGCCGAACATGCCCAGCATTCGATCGGTGACCAGGAAGCCGCCCACCACGTTGATGGTGGCGAAGACGATCGCCACGAAAGCGAGGATGCTGCTCGCGATCACTTCGCCGCTACTCGCAGCGCCTATGGAGCCCACCAACGTGATGCCGGAAATGGCGTTGGCTCCAGACATCAAGGGTGTGTGAAGGGTCGGAGGGATCTTCGTGATGATCTCGATACCGACGAATATCGACAGAACAAAGACATAGATGCCTACCAGAAGGGGCCCCATCATGGCTGTTCTCCTTGCACAATTTCAGCCGTAGGCGCGTGGGTGATCTCGCCTGCATGGGTCAGCAGACTGCCAGCCACGACCTCGTCCTCCAGATCGATCTGGATGGTTTCATCCTTCATCATGCTCTGCAGAAGAGCCAGAACATTGCGAGCGTAGACCATGCTGGCGTCGTGAGACATGCTGGCGGCGAGATTCACAGGCCCGAGAATCAGTACGCCGTTGTGGACGACCTCCTCCCCGGCCCGGGTGAGCTCGCAGTTGCCACCCTGCTCGGCTGCCAGGTCGACGACGACGGAGCCGGGGCGCATGGCATTCACCATGTCGAGGGTCAGCAGGCGTGGAGCCTTCTTGCCGGGCACTTGTGCCGTCGTGATGACCACGTCCGCCGAGCCGACGTGCTCGGTGAGGATCTCTCTTTGTCGACGCAGGAAGTCCTCGCCCATTTCCTTGGCGTAGCCCCCGGCGCCTTCTCCGGTCTCTTCGAAAGGCAGATCGATGAAGCGGCCGCCCAACGACTCGACCTGCTCCTTGACTACCGGGCGGATGTCCGAGACCTCGACGATGGCGCCCAGCCGTTTGGCGGTTGCCACGGCCTGGAGGCCGGCCACGCCTGCTCCCATGATGACTACCCTGGCCGGGGGGATGGTACCCGCGGCTGTCATCAGCAGTGGGAAGTAACGGGTCAGCCGGCTGGCGGCCAGGACGACGGCCTTGTAGCCGGCGATGTTGGCCTGTGACGAAAGGGCGTCCATGGTCTGAGCGCGGGTGATCCGCGGCACCAGCTCCATGGCCAGGGATGTGATGCGGCCGGCAGCCAACTTGCGGACCATCTCGGCCTCGCGATAGGGCTCGAGGAGCCCTATGACGATGGCTTCCGGCTTCAGAGCGTCGGCCTCGTGCTTGCCGAGCGACTCGTTGACCGCCAGGGGTCCGACCTTGAGTACGACATCGGCCTCGCTCCAGGTGGATGCGTTGACCGAGACGATCTTGCCGCCGGCGTCCGTATAGGCCTGGTCCGGCAGGAAGGATGCTTCTCCGGCGCCGGCCTCGATCCAGACCTCGAAACCGTCCTTGGTGAGTCGTTTGACTGTTTCTGGTGTTGCTGCCACACGGGGTTCACCCGCGCGTCTCTCTTTTGGAATTAGAATTTTCACCATTTTTCCAGGGGGTAGTCGGTCGTTCGACCGGGGTGGAAGATGAGGCACTCGCCGCCAGTGGAAATCCTCTTTCAACCGCAGACACATGTCAAGGGTCGAGGGGCGAAAAGCAAGGGGTCGGTCGAGGCAGGATCGACGGCTCTGGGACGAGGCTGGGAATTGGATGCCCCATGTGTCGAGTTATCCTTCAGTGACATGCCACCCAATGCCGAGGTGATCTTCTTCGATGGCGAGTGCGGTCTGTGTCATCGGGCGGTGCGCTTCGTACTCCACCAGGATCGGGAGGGGCGTTTTCGCTTCGCTCCTCTTGGCGGGGAGACCTTCCTCAGTCAGGTTCCAGAAGTCGTTCGGAACCGGCTGCCGGACACCCTGGTGGTCGCCCCGGGCGACGGTCGGTACCTGGTGCGCTCGGCTGGCGTTCTCCATGTCCTGGAGAATCTCGGTGGGTTCTGGAGGACCCTTGGCAAGGCGGCCGGCTGGCTGCCGCGGTCCTTCGCGGATTCGCTCTACGACACGATCGCGGCTTGGCGTGCTCGCCTCTTTTCGAGTCCGACTCGGGACTGCCCGGTCGTGCAGCCGGAGCAGCGCCAGCGATTCGATCCATGATTGCCCGAAGCGCATGGTAGTTTCGGCTGCATGAGGGCTCTGTTCATCACCTTCGAGGGGCTCGACGGCAGCGGCAAATCAACCCATCTCCGACAGGCTTGCAGCTGGTTGGAGGAAAACGGTGTTGCTTGCCAGATGACACAGGAGCCTGGTGGCACGCCGTTGGGCGAGTCGATACGCGAGGTCTTTCTCGATCCCCGCTGGGGAGAGATCGACGGCACGGTCGAGGCGCTGATGGTCTTCGCGAGTCGTCGCCAGCACCTTCTGGAGGTCATCGAACCGGCCCTGGCCGAAGGGCGGCACGTGATGTGCGACCGATTCACAGATTCGACGTTCGCCTACCAGGGCTCTGGCCGAGGGGTGCCGCTCTCAATCCTTCAAGAGGTGGACCGATTGGCCACCGGTGGTCGGGTGCCTGACCGGACCCTGTTGTTCGATCTGCCTGCCGAGATGGCTCGACAGCGGGGTCACTCCGAGGCTCGGCGCGAGAGTGCAGAAGGAGTCACCCGCCTCGATGCAGAAGCACTCGAGTTCTAGGAAAGGGTCCGCCAAGGCTGCCTCGGCCTGGCCCACAGACATTCCGATCGGTTCGTGGTGATTCGCTC
>JAUVRX010000100.1 GCA_030597375.1 Acidobacteriota bacterium | reverse complement strand
GCAGAGGCGACCGGCGGTATCTCTTGCCCCTGAGCACAGTTAGCGTCCTGATCCCCGCCGCCGGGCGGGGTGAGCGATTCGGTGGTTCGCTGCCGAAGCAATTCACTCCAGTTTGTGGTCAGCCAGTACTACGTTGGACCGTACGCCGGTTCCTGGATTCTGGCCTGACCTCGATCACGGTTGCAGTGCCCGACGATCTGCTGGCGGCGGCTCCGGCCAGGATCCTGGACGATCCTCGTGTCAGATGGGTCGTCGGGGGAGACTCGCGTCAGGAGTCGGTGGAGGCCTGCCTGGCCGCGACTCCGGGAGGCGACGAAGATCTTGTAATCGTCCATGACGGAGCTCGCCCCCTGGTGACACCGGAGGACCTCCGAAGAGTGGTGGAAGCCGCTGCACAGGCAGATGGCGCGGTTCTGGGGCGCATGGTCAGCGACACACTCAAGGAAGTCGAAGGGGGTGAGATCTTGCGAACCGTCCCCCGCTCCCGCCTCTTCCGGGCCGAGACACCCCAGGTGTTTCGACGGCGGATCCTCTCTCAGGCTTTGAGGCAGAGTCGAGAAGAGGGAATCGAGGGCACCGACGAGGCCTCGATAGTGGAGCGGCTGCCAGCGGCGAGGGTGCGGGCGGTGGAGGCCACCGGTCCCAATCCCAAGCTCACCGTACCCGCGGACCTGGCTCTGATCGAGACTCTCCTGTCCCGCTCTTCGGTCTCGGACGCGAGATCGGCGACAGGCGATCTGGATTGCTAGAGTGGGGGGCTGAATGAGTTTTCGAATTGGCCAGGGCTACGACGTTCATCGACTGATCGAAGGTCGTCGTCTGGTGCTGGGCGGCGAGGTGATCCCCTTCGATCGGGGCCTGGATGGATACAGCGACGCCGACGTCCTTCTGCATGCTCCCGGAGACGCCCTTCTGGGAGCCGCCGGCCTGGGTGATCTCGGCAGCCATTTTCCTCCCGGCGATCCCAGGTGGGAGAACGCAGATAGCTGTGATCTGCTACGCGAGATCTTCTTGAAGGTGAGGGACGAGGGCTTCCGGGTCGTAAACTGCGATCTGACGCTCATTGCGGAGGCTCCCAAGCTCGCCCCCTACTCGAGCTCGATCCGCCGTCGCCTGGCAGATCTCCTGGAGATCGAGGTCGACGCTGTGGGACTCAAGGCGACGACCAATGAGAAGCTGGGGTGGATCGGCCGCGGCGAGGGGATGGCAGCTACCGCTGTGGTGCTGCTGAAGAGGAAGTAGCAGGGTGGCGGAGGCAGAAATGTTGATCTATGGTTACCACCCCGTCAGGGAGGCCCTGCGCCACAGTCCCCATCGGGTCCAGAAGGTGCTCGTCAGCAAGAGCCCCTCGAACCGCCGTCGTCGCGACCTGGAAGAGCTCTGCCGGCTACACTCGGTGAGAGTCGAACAGGTGGCGGAGAGGGAGCTCTCCCGCATCGTGCCCGGGATTCACAACGGTTTCGCTGCCGAGCTTCTCGCGACCGGTGATGACCAGCTCGAGACGGTTCGCGATGGCGATCTCGTCGTGCTGCTCGAGGACGTTCAGGATCCTCGCAACCTGGGTGCCATCCTTCGAGTCTGTGAGGGGGCCGGGGTTGGCCAGGTCCTGGTGCGAGACCGGGGCTCTGCGCCCCTGTCGGCCACCGTCGTGAGGGCTTCGGCAGGGGCCAGCGAGTGGCTGGATGTGGAGCGCGTCACCAACTCGGGAGCCGAGATCGATCGCCTCCAGAAGGAAGGCTACTGGGTCTACGGAGCCGACGTCGGGGGGCGCCCGGCCTGGGAGATCGATCTGACGGGCAAAGTCGTGCTCTGCTTCGGAGGCGAAGCGAACGGCTTGCGATCTCGGACTCGCCAACTCTGCGACGAACTGGTGGCGCTGCCCATGCGAGGCCGCATCGAATCGCTGAATGTCTCAGCCGCGGCGGCAGCCATCCTTTTCGAAGCGGTCAGGCAGCGCACCACGGGGAAGAAGGGTGGGAGCGAGCACGCTCGAGGAGCTCAATGAGCTCGTGTCAGGTCGGGTTCTTGTCCGCCAGTCGGGCTACGGCTACACTTCTGGGGCCCGACCGCGGCACGACGACGCATGTGGCAATCGGGGACCGCGGGCCCTGTTGGTGGACTCGGACTCGCGGCGTATCGCCGGCATAGCTCAGGGGTAGAGCAGCTGTCTTGTAAACAGCAGGTCCTCGGTTCGAATCCGGGTGCCGGCTCCATGACTTCCACCGTCCTATCGGGAAGCAGGATCGCGGTGTAACTTGAACTCAGGGAATGGGTTACGCGCTGGTTGAAGGCGCCACGAGGCGATCCGGTGGAGCGTTGCCACGCTGCACTCGTCGTGCTCCAGCGTTACGGGAGATCGCCGGCGACAAGGTCGTCAACGAGCGGGGTGGCGGGTACGATGGCCGGGCACATCACGCGGTGTGGAATGACCCAGGGGTCCTTGGCGGTGAGGGCCTCTCCGGCGCAGTGCAGTGCTGCTTCCGGCTCGCCGCGTGCAAGGTGAACCCAAGTAAGGAACATCGGCGCCACGTAGCCGGTCTGTGCTCGCTGCTGGAGACGAATGAAAAGCGTGTCGCCCGACGCCTTCTCACCGAGTCGGTAGCAGAGGCTCGCCAGGTGGAAGAGCGTGAGAGAGCTGCCACCGGATAGCTCGAGTGCCTTCTCGGCCGGTAACCTCGCCTCCACTAGGCGTCCGTGCATCGCCAAGGCGAAGCTGAGCCAATACTGTGGCATCCAGAGGTGCGGCGTCATCTCGACCTGCCTCTCAATTACCGATCGTCCCTCGTCGGTGTGTCCCGCCAGGAGGAGAACCACGCCGGCCCAGACGCTGTTGGTAGGTGAAAGCGGGTCCAGTCGCAACGCTGCGCGGGCCCTCTCTGACGCCTCGGTACCGTGGCCTGCCATGACCAGGACCAGGGCCAGGTAGGTCTGGGCAAGAGCGTCGTTCGGCGCGATCTCGACAGCCCGCCGGAGACTACGATCACCAGCTATCAAGTCACGCTCGAAGAACGAGCTGTATTGGCCCATTACGCTGTGGGCGTGAGCGAGGGTCGGGTCGAGGGCGAGTGCCTTTTCAACTAGCGGAACGGCGTGAGCCAGTGCCTCAATCGGGGGTAGATCCGCCCACCAGGTCACCGAGGTGTTGGAGTCGGCTAGCTGCGCGTATGCAGGCGCGAAGTCCGGGTCGAGCTGGATCGCCTCCCGGAACAGCTCCTGGCAGCGCACGAACCCCTCAGGAGACATCTTGTTCCACTCGAAGAGTCCCTCGAGATAGGCTTTGTGCGCCTCGAGGTTGTCGGTGTGGCGGCGCACCAGGGACGCCTTCTCCCTCGCCAGCAGCCTCACCTTCAGGCTGTCGACGATGGCCAGGGAGATCTCGTCCTGGATCTCGAAGACGTCCTCCAGACGTCGATCGAACCTCTCGGACCACATGTGCGAGCCATCTCGTACATCGATGAGCTGGGCGGTGATGCGCAGCCGGTCGCCGGCCTTGCGCACGCTGCCTTCGACGATAGCGCCAACGTCCAACTTGCCGCCGATTTCACGCACGTCCTCATGCTTGCCCTTGAAGGCGAAGGCCGAGGTCCGTGCCACTACCCGCAGGCCCTGCACGTGCACCAGGGCGTTTGTGATCTCCTCCGCCATGCCATCGCAGAAGAACTCCTGCTCGGGATCGGCGGAGAGGTTCTTGAACGGCAGTACGGCGATGGACGGTTTGGTGTCCCGGGTGGTTGGGCGCGTTCCGTGCTCGCCGGAGGGAATCCGATCAGTCGCCGTCAGGAGCGACCGAAGGGCGAAGGACAGATCGCTTGCGGACTGAAAGCGCTGGCGGGAGTTCTTCTCGAGGCAGTGAGCCGTGATGCGATCGAATTCGGGCGGGACCTCTGGCCTCGAGGCTCCTACTTCGGACGCGGGCTCCTTGAGAATCGCATTCATGGTTTCCACTGCTGTACCTCTCGAGAAAGCCCGCCTGCCACACGCCATCTCGTAGAGCACGCAACCGAGGGAAAAGATGTCCGATCGAGGGTCCACGGGCTCGCCTCGGACCTGCTCGGGCGACATGTAAGGTGCGGTGCCCAGGACGGTGCCCGGCTCTGTGCGGACGGTCATGGTCTGGACAGCGGTCTCGTCCTGACCGGCCCCGGCCGGCTCGTAACGCGCCAGGCCGAAATCGATGACCTTCACGCAGCCGTCGGAGATGACGAAGATGTTGGAGGGCTTGAGGTCGCGGTGCACGACTCCGGAGATATGGGCCGCAGCAAGGCCGTCGGCGATGGCAGCGCCGATCTCGGTTGCCTTGCGCCAGCCGAGCGAGCAGTGCTCGAGGAGCTCGCTCAGCGTTTCGCCCACGAGCAGCTCGGTGACCATGAACGGTCGGCCATCGTGGTCGCCGAGTTCGTAGATGTCGAGGATGTTGGGGTGGGAGAGCCTTGCAATTGCCTTCGCCTCGCGCTCGAAGCGGGCCAGGCGATCATCGTCTTGCGCCACTTCCTCGGGCAAGACCTTGATCGCGACATCGCGGTCGAGCCGCTCGTCGCGGGCACGGTAGACCTCTCCCATTCCACCCGCCCCGAGCTTGTCGAGGATCTTGTAGTGACCCAGGGTCTGGCCGATCATGGAGGCCATCCTAGTTCTAGCTTGTGTCTATCCTACGCCTTTGTCTGAACGACAGCACTACCCGCAGGGGCGGGGCTGCCAGTTGCTCGAGAAGGGCACCAGAGCCACCACTCCCTGATCTCGCTGAGTTGCTTCGAGCTCACCTGCCTCAGACCCTGGACGCCCTCCGTGGCCGGTCGTGCAACAGGTGCCTCGAGGAGGAGAGGAATCGCCGATTCGTGATCGGGTGCGGAGGACATGGGTACAGCGGGCTGAGGAGGTGATCAGTTGACCCGCCCTGGCCGGCGATCACGCGAACAAATCGACCACTGATATCAAGAAGGCCGGGCGCGAGGCCCGGCTCAGAATCACATCGCAATCAGTCGGCTACCTGAGCTGTTCTCGCCAAAGCCACACTGCGAGCAAGCCCGGTCCAATGACGGCGAGCACGCTGGCCCACATGGGGATCTCGATGCTGCCTGCCGTGACTGGCATCTGGAAAAGGATTCGCAGCACATGGAGCACTGCAACGAGTGCCAAGAATACTGTCGCTACGAGAGCAGCAGGTTTCATTTGGACACCTCCATCCGATTACAGTCCGGCTTGATTGCCAGCCTAGCACCCTTGAGCCATCGAGATGGCTCCTCGGAACGAGGCCGGTGGACATGCGCTGTCACAGACTGGTCAAGACGAGTTCGTGTTGACGGAGGACTATGCCCTTGTCTGGCTGATTCAGCCCCTCAGAACCCCCGTGCCGGAGCTCGTGTTTGAAGGGCGAGGGGGGAAATGTAGGTTTCCTCGATCTAGCAGGGACCAGGAACCCTCGGCACAGGGGGAGGGACCAGGGGAAGGCTCGGTAGAAGAGTAAAGGTCGGGCGCGAGGCCCGGGCGCGGTACAGAAACGGAGGGCTATGTCCTCTTGACGTCGCTATTCCACATCCAGTGGGTCGCTAGCCACTGGTCATCGGACTGCTTGCGCAGAACGCCAAGGAATTTCCCGGAGTCTTCGATAGGTTTTTCACTCTCTTTGGTTGTGTAGGTCCATCGATAGTTGCAGCGCACGAAGGCCAGATCGCCGCAGCCGTCGAACTCCTGCGGGATGAGACTGAGGTCATGGACTCGAAAATCCATCTCCTCGATCCATTGCAGCCAGGCGCGACGACCTTCCTTGGTGGAGTGTCTCGGCGGCATCGTGATGCATCCTGGGGTCATCAGCTTCTGGAGATTGCGCCAGTCGTTGGCTTTCTCGAGCTGCTCCATTCGGAGCAGATAGGTGGAGATCGCAGTCTGATCGATGGGTGAGAGGACTGTTGCAACTTCAGGTGGAGCTGTGGTGATGGGATTCATGGCTTCCTCCGTTTTGTTGGGAGCTGCTGAGTCTGCAGCTCTGATTCAACCCTTCGGCAGCCCGGCGGTCTTGACGTCCTGAGCGGAGATGAGGACCCGTAGCTTTGTGTCCCTGGCTTTGACCAGGTTTACCTTTGTCGTGGTATCTAAGACGCTACTCCTGCCGAACTGGAGATGCAGGGCAAGCCGGAATCTCAAGGGCTCGACACAGACCTGCAGCTACTCTGATCATCTCGAAAGCTATAGGTGTGTTTGCCCTTTACTCGACGACAGCTTCGAGCTCGATCACTCGCAAAAGGTCGAGTGAGCTGAGGATGCCAACGATTCGCCCTTCGTCGAGGACTACCACATGATGATGCCCATGCTTCCGCATCAGGTGGGCTGCATCTGATACGTCCGCGCCGGGCTCGAGAGTGTGGAGCGGGCTCGTCATGATGCGCGAGACCGGCAGAATATCGTCATAGTCGATCACCAGATCACTCGCGGTGACGATACCGACGAGCGTGCCCTCGGCGTTGACTACGGGCAACGCGCTGATGTCGTGGTTCTCCATCAACTGCCGGGCAGCACCCACACTCTCGGTCTCATCGAGCTCGACAACCGACTTCACCATGATCTTTTCGACTGCCATGCCCATGGATCGACTCCTTTCCATTAGATCCTGTCTTGCCTCAGGACATCTGGCCTGATCATCTTCGTTCGCCGATTCTCGTGCTCGAGCTTCGGCATGCCGCTTTCGTTCCAACTCTGCAAGCACGGTAGTCGCGCTGCTCGATGCCGCGCCCTTCGGCAGCCCGGCGGTCTTCTGCTTGGAGGAGGACCCGTGGCTTTGTGTGCTCAGCCTTTCGGCTGGCGTACCCTTGTCGTGGTAGCTAGGACGCTACTCCTGCCTGATAGAGATTTCAAGGGTGAGGTCAGGAAGAGGACCCGGCGCGAGGCCCGGCCGGGAGAAGCAAGAGGTCGGGGGGCTACTCCGCCTCCTGCCCGTACTTCTCTAGGAGAGCCTGGTAGCGGGGGTCGTCGCGGAGGGGATTCCAGACTGGGTCGAGCCTCAGAAGGGATGCGCTGGCAGTCCACGAGCCAGGAATTGTCAGCAGAATCTCGATTGGATCGAGGGCAGCGTCGAGCTCTCCCGCGATCAGGGCCACGTCGTCAGGCCGGAACCGCCGGCGGACGGGTCTCCCTTCTTGCCCTCGAGAAGTGGCCTGGAGGTGAGGAACGAGAAGTTCTGAAATCGAAACACGACGCGATGATTCGATTGTTCCTCCCCTGAAACTTCACCGGACCGCACCTGTCGGATCGCTCGAGAGGCTTCGACCAGATTCGCCGGGTCGGCAGAGACCGTATTGTGAGCAGGCAGCAGGCGCTTGACGGATGGAGCCAATGCCGCCAGCCGGTCCAGTGAACGTTCGTATGCGTCGAGATCGGTTTCCGGGACATAGATCCATATGGTCGCGTCGTAATAGGTGTCGCCGGTCCAAAGCAGCCTGTTTTGGCGATCGATCAGGGCCAGGGAGTCGGGGGTATGACCCGGCACGTGAAGCACCTTCAGCACGCGCCCGCCGAGATCCAAGGTGTCTCCGTCACGGACCGTACCCGAAGGGGACCAGGGACGCGTGTGGAAGGAGCCCGTGTCGAGTCCGTCGGGAGCACCGTTGCAAAACGCCTCAGGAGCGACCTCTCCGGCGAGCTCCTGGTGAGGGAAACCACGTTGGTTGGCGCGTGTGTACGCTGAGTCGAAGGCGAGAATGTGGTCGAACTCGGCGTTGCCACCGATGTGGTCGAAGTGGGTGTGCGAGTTCAATACCACGATCGGCAGGCTGGTGAGTTGTTCAACGACCGTGCGGATGGGGCTCATGCCCAACCCCGTGTCGAACAACAACGCACGTTCTTCCCCGACCACCAGGTAGGAGATGACCTCCTGGAACTGATTCGGTTCGTTCAGCGAAAAAACGCCGTCCCCCAACCGATGAACCTGAAACCAGTCCGTCTCCACGTCAACGCGCTCGAACTCGATATTGGCCTCGCGGGGCAATTGATCACACCACCAATCTGGGGCACCAGCCGCGAGCGCCGGAGCTTCGGGCTCTGCCGTTGTACAGGCAGAGAACGTCAACATGACGACCGCGATCGGCAGCAACCCCTTCGCAACTCTGTCCGATATCAACCTTCCTCCGCGACACAAAATAATGCAGGAAACTAACTATTGCATAGTACTCGACCAGGCCGAGGTGTCGCCGGACTCGTAGTCATCGAAGAAGATGAAGTCCAGGCTCAGCGCTCGAATCCGAAAGGGCTCAGGACTCTTTCATAGAAACGCAATTCGTCGATGTCGCGAGGAAACCAGAGACGGTTGAAGTGGACGTCACGCGAATTGTTACCGACCCCGATCCACGGAGGGCCGGTCAAGGGACCCAGCCATCGATCGACACCGCCCCCATCCTCAACCCCATTCACGGAGACTGTGACGTGGTTGAGGATCGAAGCCCGAGTCACGGCGACCGAGTACCAGCAGTGTAGGGTGGGGCGAGCCTGCGGGCTAGGGAGACTTCAGGTTGGGTGAAAGTATGACAATAAGGTAGTATAAAGATTAAGGCAAATTGGAAGACCCATGACCAAGACCAAGCTGACGGTCTCGCTGAGTGAGGAGCTGGCGCAATACCTGCGCTCGATGCCCAACGCCAGTAGTGTCGTAGCTGAGGCCGTGGCGGAGTATCGGGCGCGCGAGCTGGAGCACCGCTTGGAAGAGGCCTACAGGGAAGACGCTGCGGAGTCCGAGGAGCTGAACGGCGAATGGGAGGGAGTCGACACCGAGGTCGCCGAATGAGCCGCCGGCTCGAACGGGGTGCAGTGGTCAGCGTCCGCTTCGATCCAGTTGTAGGCAGAGAGATTCGCAAGACCCGCCCTGCGGTCGTGGTTTCCAACAATGCCGCATGCCGCTTCGACGCGGTTCTCCAGGTAGTACCGGTCACAGGTCTTCCCAAGCGCCAGCTCCGACCCTATGAGGCTCGAGTGGAGTCACCGGAAAGCGGGCTCGCCAGGCCCTCTCGTCTCGTGGCCAATCAGATCCGCACGATCTCCAGG
>JAUVRX010000227.1 GCA_030597375.1 Acidobacteriota bacterium | reverse complement strand
GCTGGATCAGTTCCTGGGCGGGCTCGAGGTCGATCACGTCTTCTGCGCCCTGGGCACGACCATCGCCAAGGCCGGGAGCCAGGAGAAGTTTCGCCGGGTGGATTTCGACTACCCCCTCGCCATCGCGCGAGCTGCTCTCGACTCCGGTGCCAGGCACCTCGTGCTCGTGAGCTCCCTGGGAGCCGATCCCGAGGGGCGGGTCTTCTATCTGAAGGTCAAAGGCGAGCTGGAGGTAGCGATCTCGGAGCTCGGCTATCGGGGCGTCACCTTTCTCCGCCCCTCCTTGCTCCTGGGCGAACGACAGGAGCCTCGATTGGCCGCGCAGTTCTACGAGGTCCTGCTCAGGGCAGCGCCGAAGAGGTTCCGAGGGGTGCAAGCCGAGATCGTCGCCCGCGCCATGGTCGAGTCGGCCAAGGCAGAACAGCCCGGGTGCGAGATTCTCGACTCTCCCCAGATCGCCTCTTTCGAGTCGTCGGAGCCGGACTAGAAGCGCAGGACGCGAGGGCTGAGCAGGTGCCATCCGATTCTGGATCGGGCCCGGTCCAGGATAGCTTGACAGGGTCGGGGCGTTTGGCTTTCAATGGCCCGGATGAGTACATCGCTGGAGGTGATGGAGGCCTATGTGGCCGGGCAAGCGCGATTGGGTTATGCGCAGTTCTCGCCTGGGCCGCGCAGCTCGGACGTGATCCTCGTTTCGTTCCCGAAATCGGGCAGCACCTGGACCTCCTATTTGCTGCATCTGCTTTGTTCCCGGGGCGACCATCAGTTCAACGACATCAAGAATGTGGTGGTCGATATCACGCCTGGCCACTGGGACCCCACTCGAAACCCGTTTCTCGAGGAGCAGGCATTTCAGCCCCGCACCTACAAGACCCACGGCAGCAGCACGCTGTGTCCGAAGGGCGGTAAGTTCATCTACCTGGCGCGCGATCCAAAGGACTCGTTCATTTCTCTGTACCATTTCATTCATGACCTGTTCGATCTGAGCGAACGGGTTCCAATCGGCGAGTTCTATAGGAGCTACTATGTCGATCGGTTCGGGACCGGCCATGACATCGGGAATGTCTGGGGTCACTTCTTGGATTGGCATCGGTTCAGGGACCAACCCCAGGTGCTCTGGCTCCACTACGAGGATTTGCTGGAAGATCTTCCACGCTGCCTGGCCGGAATGTCAGCCTTCATGGGAGTGGATCTGGATGACGAGTTGCTCGGACTCATCCTCGAGAGCTCCACTATCGGCTCCATGCGTCGCATCTCGTCCAAGTTGAACCCCTCTCCGATGAACTATGTCGGCGAGCTGGTTCTGGGCTTCGGACCGGACACCCAGAGGTACGCTCACAAGCTCGAATTTGGCAAGATGCGTCGAGGCAAGGCCGGGGATGGCAAGCAGAGCCTGCCAGACGAGATTCTGGCGGAGTTGGAGACCGAGTGGACGCGTCGGATCACGCCAGTGCTCGGCTATGAAACGTACGGTGAGATGCGAGACGACTGCTCGTATCTGAAGAACCGATGACGACCGGCGAGCAGGCCTCGGCCTGGTGAATTCACGGACGCATCAGAACAGGACCAAAATGGCATCCGCGGAAGACTTCGAGATTGGCGAGTACAGGGACGACCTCCATGCGGAGTCGCTCGACGACCTCCGGCGCGGTGAATACGGCTACAAGTAGCGCCTGCGGGAAGGCGTGATGATGCCGCCCTACATCACGACGAAGCGGTACGGGCTTTCTCGCACACTGGAAACGAGGACGGGTGACATCTGTTACACGTCCTATCCGAAGTCCGGCTCCACCTGGCTCGCCTACATTCTCGTCCTGATCGTCAATGACGGGGAGACTCCCGAAGACACCACTTTGAGGGATTGCCTCCATTGGGTTGCCAGCTCATGGACCTATCCCCGCAGCGAGCAGGAGTTGAGGGGCCTACCTTCGCCACGCATATTCAAGTCTCACATGCCCTATGCGATGGCGCTGGGCGGAGATCCCTCGCGGTCGCCCTGCAGGTATGTCTACATCGCCCGGAATCCAAAGGATGTTGCCGTTTCCTACTACTTCTTCGAGCGAGAGAAGTCGTGGTCGGGCAACTACTCTGGACCTTGGGAACACTGGTTGAAGCTCTTCACCGAGGGCCGAGTGCAACGGGGCGATTGGTTCGACCACGTCCTCGGCTGGTGGCATTCCCGGAGCCTGGAGAATGTCCTGTTTCTGAAATACGAGGATCTCTGTCGCGATTTCCTGGGCGAGGTAGGCAAGCTGGCGAGTTTCCTGGATTACTCGATCTCGCAGGGCACTTTGGAGAAGATCAGGGAGAGAACGTCATTCGGGGCCATGAGCAGCACAGAGTTCAGCAACATGCACGAGATCCAGGAATTCACCGGGTTCTTCCGGGAAGGACGGATAGGTTCCTGGAAGGAGCAATTCACTAAGGAGCAGAGCGAGGCCTTCGACGAGTTGTGTGCTCGTAGGCTGGCGGGTTCAGGCCTCGAATTCGATTTCGATTGACCGCGGAAGCTCGGCCCTATTGTGCGGTCAGGGCCGGGCAGGTTCGGCACTCCAGCATTCGGGCCTCGCACCGAGGTACCCAGCAGCTCACCTCGATACCCTCGAGAGCGAGGGCGATGCGTACCAGTCTCTCCGGGAAGCGCCCCTTGAATAGAACGACATCTCCAGGTTTCAGGTGGCGTTTCAGATGCTCGGCCGCGGACTGAAGACTTCCGTCAACGCTTGTTATGCGCTCTGCGGCTAGTCCCGCACTCATGGCGCCGGTGACCAGCAGCTTGCGCTTCCTCGGATCTGGAGTCGTCAGGACCAACCGGTCACACACCCGTCCCAAATCAGCGCCGGTTGATCGATACAGCATTTCGATGGGGCGATCGGGAGGCATTCCGAGCTCACCCAGGACCACCCACTTTCGCAGGGCCGGCAGCTCCGCAAGGGTCTCCAGGGCGGCGGAGACAGTCTCGGGCAGCGATTTGCGGTCATCCACGATTGCCCAGGCGCCGTTCGGGAGTGCGACTCTTGCCATGCGCCTTTCAACGGGCTGTACCGCTTCCAGGCGCCGCAGTAGATCTGGCTCGGTGATGCCCTCTTCCTGGCCGATGGCCACAGCGGCCAGAATGGGGAACACCATCGTCTGTCCAGCCAAGGATGTCGTCAACTCGAGCTCCGTGTTGCCGTAGGCAAGGCTGACGTCCATTCCCGGAGGATAGGTCAGCGACATCTTCGTTGCTCTGACGTCGTTGTCGTCGGCGAAGCCGCATTGGATGACCCGCGCCTTCGTTCTCGACCTCATCCACAGGACGTTCGAATCGTCACCATTGAGTACGGCCAGCCCCTCGGGGAGAAGAGCTTCGACCATGATGGCTTTCTCCGCCCGGATGTCTTCCAGAGACCCCAGGTTCTGCTGGTGCTCGCTGCCGATGGATGTGACGATCACTACGTCCGGGCGCAGCATTCGAGCGAAGGCCTTCATCTGCCCCTTGATGCCGATTCCGACCTCGAACACGGCCCTCGGTGTTCGGCGCCTCAATCGGAACAGATCCAAAGCCACCAGCGCTTGAATGTTGCCGCTGAGCCCACTGTCAGAAACACAATCCAGCGCTGCAGCCACGACGTTCGCTGTCGTGGTCTTCCCATGGCTACCCACGACCACGATGATTCGGCACTTCGGGATCCAGGCTCTGCGATAGATGGCGCCGATCCAAGACAGGGTCGGTCCCAGCACCAGAAGGACTCTTGCAAGGAGCTGCGCTTTGAGGGCAACAGGACTCCTGAGCAGCGAGCGCGCCTGCTCGATTCGACGATCAGCCATGGGCTTGCCAGTGCATCTCAGATGCACTCCAGGCAACCCATTATCCCTTGACCAGGCAGCGAATTCCTCGATGGCGGTCGCACCTGAATCAGTTCAGCGGCTCGACCCGGATATCGGACAGCTCGACGGTGGAGACCTGACGCATGCCCTCTTCGACGAACTCTGGCGTCACTGCATCTACCTGGATCCCCGGCGCTTCCGCCCCCAGATTCTCCTGGTCGGTGAAGAGGATCCCTCCCACCCTGCGGTAGTTGAACAAACGGCGGAATCGTACGCCGGCTTTCTCACCGCTGCCAAAACTGTAGGCGAACTGCTCGAGTCGCGCCGTCTCCGGGTCGAACCAATACAGGTACTCGTCGGAGGCGTCGGTGGACGATCCTGCCTGGAAGGTCACCTTGACCTTGGCGAGGTCGCGGTCGCCCCAGCGCTCCAGGCCCAGGTCCTGCTTGAAGACCGAAGGGTCGTTGAGACGATAGGGCAGGAAGGGAAAGTAGACCCTGGCGTTGGCGAAGTCCCGGGCCCGCTGGATATCGTCTCCCTCCAGGAGGATCGACGAACCGTTGTTCCACCGTTCGGTGGTTTCGTTGGTCACTCGGACTTTTCGATTGGACCCTTTCACTGCGGTTTCGACGACGTACTCGAAGCGCTCCCCGTCTATTCTCACCTGCAAGTCGAAGCAGCCGGACTTCGAACAGATGGTGAGAGTTGTCGTCGAATGCTCGTAGAGCTCGCCGCCATGGAGCTCGATGGCCCGATCTACGATGTCGAGGCGCTGGACTTTCTCGGCAGGCGCTGCTGCGGACGTACCGCTGATGACGAAAATTGCGAGGGCAATAGAAAATCTCAGGCTGGGCCTATTCATGGACCCATCCTAACCCGCATTATTCATGAGCCCCACGGCATCTGGTGGAGATCACCCGCCATCTCAGGCCGTCCTCGCTCGTCGCTCCTCAACAACCCGCAAGGTTGCCTCCGGTGCTCCTCGCTGTGGGTGACCAGATCTGACAGACGCTTTCCACAATCTGCTCGTGG
>JAUVRX010000133.1 GCA_030597375.1 Acidobacteriota bacterium | reverse complement strand
GACTGCCCGACATCGATGACTCGAAGAGGGGACGTGCCGGGCATGTCCCCTTTTCCGTCTCCCCCAACGCCGAAAGGTGCCACCCGTTTTTCCAAGGTGCCACCCACTTTTGAAATCTCGGAATGAAACTGTAGTCCCCGTGGTTAAGTAGATATGAGGACTAGCGACTAAGATATCTCTGCGCTTACCCGCAGAAGATGGAAAAGTCTACTGTCAGAGTCGTAAAGATCAGCGTTTTTCCCGCTTGAAGACGCTCGAGGAGAACCTTTGGACTACAAGGACTACTACGCCGTTCTGGGGGTGGCCAAAGATGCCTCTTCGGCCGAGATCCAGAAGGCGTATCGCAAACTTGCCCGCAAGTTCCATCCGGACGTCAACAAGAAGCCGGAAGCAGAGACCAAGTTCAAGGAGATCAACGAAGCGCACGAAGTTCTCAAGAACGAGGAGAAGCGGGCCAAGTACGACCAGTTCGGCTCGGCCTGGCAGCAGAGCCAGCAGACCGGAGCTCCACCTCCTGGCTATGAGGACATCTTCACCGTCTTCACCTCTGGGGCCGACAACCGAGCCGGCTTCGACTTCGGCGGTGAGGGATTCAGCTCCTTCTTCGACATGCTCTTCGGCTCCGGGCACGGCCAGGGCGGTCCTCGAGCCACCTGGTCCACCGGGCCGACTCGACCCACCCAGCAGGCCGGCGTCGATCACGAAGCCAGTATCTCGTTGACCCTCGCAGAGGCTGCCAGCGGGGGCGAAAGAGAGCTCACCCTCACCGACCCGGCCACGGGACGGCACAAGACCTTGCGCGTCAAGATCCCAAAGGGCATTCGGTCGGGCCAGAAGATCCGACTTCCGGGCCAGGGTGGAAGCGGACGGGGCGCCAGCCCGCGTGGCCATCTCTTCCTCAACGTCGATATCCTGCCCGACAGCCGCTTTCGACTGGAGGGAAACGACCTCTATACCACCCTGCCAGTCACGCCCTGGGAGGCGGCGCTCGGCGGCCAGGCCAAGGTCTCGACTCTCGAAGGTGACGTTACCGTCAAGATCCCCCCAAGCTCCTCCTCCGGCAGGAAGATTCGCCTCAAGGAAAAGGGATTCCCCGCCATCAAGGGGCCGGCTGGCGATCTGTATGCCGAGATCCGGATCCTGGTTCCCAAGCAGTTGACCCCGGACGAGAAGGACCTCTTCGAAAAGCTGGCCGAAGAGTCGAAGTTCCAGGTCAGGAATTGACACCCCAGTCCTGCCAGATGGAGCCATCAGGGAAGGTGCCCAATGGGTGACCTTTCGCTGAGGGCTGCCTGCCAGGAGATGTTCGTATATTAGTTTTCACAACTAAGATTCCGATGCCATCTCGGAATAACCCTTGACATCTTAGTGTTATCTACTCATGAACAACAGATTTCGGCGTCCAAGGGAGCCCTTGGGGCCCAGAACTGCAGAGTAGAACCGTCAATCAACTGCATCATGAGGAGGAAGAAAATCATGACAAGAGCAACTCTAGTGCGTCGCCAACCCCGCCGTGCCCAGATCACCCGGGCCCCCTTCTTCGGCGAAATCGACCGGTGCTTCAACCCGGGCCAGTTCCTTCCTGCCAGCCTCATCGGCCAGTGGCAGGCTGAGGACCTGAAGAACACCTGGGTACCTCCCGTCGACGTGCAGGAGACCGAGGATGCCTACATCCTCACAGCCGAGCTTCCCGGTCTGAGCAAGGACGATGTCAGCATCACTCTGGAGGAGAATCTCCTCACCCTGAGCGGTGAGAGGACCTTCCAGGAGAAGGAAGAGCGAGAGAACTTCCACAGGGTCGAGCGCGCCTACGGCAGTTTCTCCCGATCGTTCAGTCTCCCGAGCCAGGTCGATGCGTCCAAGGTCGACGCTACGGTCAAGGACGGCCTTCTGAAGGTCGAGATCGCCAAGGCGGAGCAGGCGAAACCCCGCAAGATCGAAATCCATTGAGATCGCCCGAGCGAGTCTCGGAACGAGGGCCCCGAAGTTCGGGGCCCTTCTTTTTTTCCTCTGCAGTCGGAGCAAGCCTATCGGGTGTACAGATCGATGATCCTGTCGATCGCCCGTGCGCAAACGGAGCAGAATCCGACCTCGTCCCGAGTGAACATGATGCAGTCGGCTTCGGGCCGATAGAGCCCCTGCGGCTGGTAGCTGGCACCCTCGAAGGCCCCCACCTCCCCCGCAAAGGCCTCGGAAGCCAGCAGCGCCGTCATCTGCTGCCTTTCATCGCGGAACAGCCGCTCCAGATCTGATTCCGGTGCTCCAGACGTCCGCAGCTCGCGCCGTCGCGCCTGGATCGAGTGCGACAACTCCTCGAACTCCTCCTTCTTCCACGGAGTCGGGAGAGGAGCTCCAGATGTCACCAGGTCGGCCCACTTGAAGCCCTCTGGATCGAGCAGAGCGGTGATGTTCGGTTCCCACGGCTCCGTCATCTGACCCTGGAAGTCCTCGTAGGCCACATCCGAGGTGTAGTACTCGTCACCCAGGCCGGCGAAGTGGTGGCCGAACTCGTGCACCAGCAGGTAGGGAAAGAAGTCCGAGCCCGCCGCCGCGGTCGAGTACAGGTTGTAGATACCCCCGCCGCCGTACTTTTCACTGTTCACCAGGATCATCACGAAGTCGTATGGAGCTGCCGCTGCGACATCGCGCCAGGCTCTGTCCCGAAGAGTCAGCACGTAGCGCTCCGAGTCGAGCGCGTTGTAGCTGGTGCCGAGAGGCGAATTCCGGAATAGGCCCGAGCGCGGCCGAGAGATCCCCGATTCCGCCGCCGGTGGAGCGATCGCCCAGACGTTGAAGTCCTCCTTGCGAGAGGCGAAGGGCTCCAACGCAAAGAGAGCCTCCACGGAGCGTTGCGTGTCGGCCTCGAATTTCTTCATCTCGGTTGCCGAGTAACCATCTCCCAGCAACAGGAGATCTACCTTCTCCGCCGGCTCGCCGTTCCGCAGGACGCTGAGCACATCCTGCTGGGAAACGGCGGCCCGATGGACGAAGCGCGACGCCGGATCGACCGTGGTCGTCCAGATCTCCACGAAGGCCTGGTCGGCGGACCGTTTTCTCAGTCGAACCTGGAACGGCCGTCTGGGCTCCGGGAAGCGGAGCGCTTCTGGGAGGGTCCGCACCACACCGTTCAAAGCCTCGGAGGTGGTCTCCCACTCTCCGTAGATGCTGGCGAAGCCACGAGAGTAGAGAATCTGCTGGCTCGCCAAATCGACGATCTCGAATTGGTACTTGCCGAGGTTGGTCCAATCCAGCAGCTGCGTGCGACTCCCCGGCCAGGGCCCTTCGACCCTCACCCGGTCGAGACTGATCTCCTCCATCTCGGCCGTGCCGGTGTGAAAGAAATCCAGGCGCATGGTCGAACCGGTGAACTGTGAATCGAAGGGCTCCGCAGCGGGCAGGGCTCCACCGCCGAGCACGACTGCACACAGAAACAGCCCAAGGGTCAGCTTCGTCATGGTTCCACCTCGTTTTGTCCCTCTTCGTTTTGTCCGTCTACCAGCGTAGCTCGCGGGCGATCAGCTGGCCCGCAGCCTGCGGATCTACGGGTTTCGAAAAGAAGAAACCCTGGCCGTAGTCGCAGTCGAGACCGCGCAGTGTCGCCAACTGACCGGCGGTTTCCAAACCCTCCGCCGCAGCTTGCATCCCCAGGCTGCGTGCGAGCGAGACTATCGTGGCCACGATCTCGGTGTCCCCGTCGCTGGCGTTCATCCGACTGACGAAAGAGCGATCGATCTTGATGGTGTGCGTGGGAAGTCTGTGCAGATGACTCAAGGAAGAGTAGCCGGTGCCGAAGTCGTCGAGGTGCAGCTGAACACCGAGCTCCCTCAGCTGCTCCAGCCTCGCGACCGCGGAGTCGGCATCCTCCATGATGATGCCTTCGGTGATCTCCAGACGCAGCCTGTCTGCCTCCAGGCCCTCTGCCGCCAGGATGTCCTGGATCTGATCGATGAGATCGGGCTGCAGGAACTGCCGCCCGGACAAATTTACGTTGACAGCCAGGGGCTGTGTCAGGGCGTACTTTCGGTTCCATTCCGCCATCTGTCGGCAAGCATCCCTGAGGACACCCCAGCCAATCGGCACAATCAAACCGGTCTCTTCCGCAACGCTCAGGAAATCGATTGGAAGCAGCAGGCCGCGCTCCGGATGCTGCCATCGCACCAGAGCCTCGAACCCTTCGATCTCGCCACTCATCAGCGACACGATGGGCTGGTAGTGGGTCCGAAACTCCTGCCGCTCGACACCCCGACGCAGGTCGGTCTCGAGACGCAGCAACTCCACGGCTCGCCGATGCATCTCCTGATCGAAGATGGCGTGGCGGGCCTTGCCGAGACTCTTGGCCCTGTACATGGCGGTATCCGCGTCTCGAAGGACATCCTCGGGACGGTCGTACTCCCCGAAGCTCAGGGCAATTCCGATACTGGTGCTGGTAAACACCTCGTGACCGTCCAGATCGAAGGCTCTGCCCAACTCCTGGTGAATGCGCTCGGCGATCCTGGTGGCGTCGGCCAGGCCGTCGATCGGATTCGCCAGGATCGCGAACTCGTCGCCACCGAGGCGTGCCACCGTGTCACCAGGCCGCAGGAACGTGCGCAAGCGCCGCGAGATCGCCACCAGAAGCCTGTCACCAACGGTGTGCCCGAGACCGTCGTTGACGTTCTTGAAGCGGTCGAGATCCAGGAAGAGAACCGCGAATCGATGCTCCTTGCGGCGCTTCGACTGCGCAATGGCGATGCCCAACCTGTCCATGAACAGGGCCCAGTTGGGCAGCCCGGTGAGAGCATCGTGCATCGCGTCATGCAGCAGTTGCTGCTCCGTCATCTTGCGCGCGTGGATGTCGGTGAGCGAGCCAGCGATGCGGTACGGTTCGCCGGCCTCGTCACTGAGGGCGATACCTCGACTCAACATCCATCGATAGGTACCGTCCCGGAGTCGCATCCGAAACTCGCTCTGGAGGTGCTCCGCCCTGCCGGAAAAATGCGACTCGATCTCCTTGCGAAGGCGCTCGACGTCGTCCGGATGAACTCTGCTGAACCACTCATCTGGGGATGCCTGGATGTCCTTGTCCCGATATCCGAGCATGCTCTTCCAGCGGTGGGAGTAGAAGATCTCGTCCGCTTTCAGATCCCAATCCCAGACACCGTCATTGGCACCGTCTACGGCGAGCGCATAGCGCTCCTCGCTCTGCCGGAACTTCTCCTCGGCGTGCTTGCGCTCGATGGCGTAGCGGATCGACCGCACCAACAGAGCCGTGTCGACCTGACGCTTCACCAGGTAGTCCTGCGCTCCATCCCGCACCGCCCGCAAGGCGAGTCGAGTGTCGTCGATCCCCGTCATGACGACGATGGGGACCTCGGGTGCTGCGGAAAAGGCCTTGTCGAAAGTCTCGATGCCCTTGCTGTCGGGCAGCGTCAGATCGAGTAGCAGCACATCGATGCCGCCTTTCCGCAGGCGGCCCAACCCCTTGCTCAATCGATCGACGTGCTCCAGTTCGAAGCTGGCGTGCTCGGCCTTTTTCAGGTATCGATCGACCAGCTGGGCATCCCCAGGGCTGTCTTCGACCAGCAAGACGTGGATGGGAGGCTGATTCAATTCTCCGCCTCCTCGGGCTCATCGACATCGACGACCTCGGCCAGCTCCAGGGGATTCTCGGGATCCCGAGTCGGAATCGTGAACCGGAAGCTCGAGCCACCCGAGGGCTTCGACTCGACCCAGATTCGGCCACCGTGCCGACCCACGATTCGCTTGCAGATGGTCAATCCAATTCCTGTCCCTGGCAGGTCGGGATGCAATCGCCGGAAAATGGCGAAGACACTCTCAGTCTCCTCGGGCTCGATACCGACACCATTATCTTCTACCGAGAAGATCCACTCCTTGTCGGCCTTGTCGGCAGAGATCCTGATGTGAGGGGTCTCCTCGCTCCGGAACTTGATCGCATTCGAGATGAGATTCTGCCACAGTTGGACCAGCTGCGACACATCGGCCTCGATAGTCGGCAGGGGCTCGACTTCGACCTCGGCCCCACTTTCCTCCAACCGGTCCGCCAGGTTGACCATGGCCTGCTCTACCAGCTCCTCGCAATCGCACTCTTCGAATGCCTGCCCTTCACTATTGATGCGAGACAGGGCCAGGAGATCATCGATCAGGTGCTGCATCCGGCGGGCGCCATCCACCACGAACTCGAGCAGCTCGCCACCCTCCGTTCCTAGATTTTCCCCGAAGTCCTCGGCCAGAATGGAGCCGAACTTCTCCACCATTCGCAACGGCTCCTGGAGCTCGTGGGAGGCGATGTAGGCAAACTCGGTCAGGTCGGCATTGGAGCGCTCCAGAGCCTCGGCCCGATTCCGAAAGGCGTCCTCACGCTTCTTGAGGTGGCTGACATCCCGTACCAGCGTGTCGATGACCATCTCGTTGTCCACATCCAGGAGCAGGAGCTCCGTCAGACTCAGCCAGACGCTGTCTCCGTCCGGGCGCTGCACTTGGACCTCTCGCGATTGGAGCGCCTGCCCATTGCCGAGGCACTCTCGAAGATCTTCGCCGTTCTTCGACGTGAAGAAGGGCTGCGGAAGTTGCATGCGAAGAGCGTCCTGCACGTTTCTGACGCCGAGCAATCGCAGCACTGCGGGAGTCGACTCGACCAATCGCTGGTCCAGGGTCGTCCGGAAGGCTCCCACGTTGGCTCGATCCAGCAACGTCCCCAGCCAGGGCTCGCTGCGAGCCACCAGCAGTCTCTGCTCCGCCAGTTCCAATGCCTCCACCGCGGCTTCCGGCAGACGCAGAAAGCCCTTGGACGACTTGAAGATGAAATCAGCGAGACCTGCCTTCATGGCCTCGACCACCACCTCCTCGTCCCGGAGATCGGTAAAGGCCACCACGGCAGGCCGCGCTTTGGTCTCCAGAATGGACTCGATGACCTCGAAGCCGTCCGACCAGCCGAACTGCATTTCAGTGATGACAAGGTCGAAGGCAGCCCGGCGCAGCTCTCTGGCGAAGGCCTGAGCTCCGTCGATCTCCTGGATCTGGGCTTCGGGAAGCCGCCGAGACAAGACGACGCTCGCCAGACCACGATCCTGGGGATCGTCGTCGACAATGAGAATGCGTGGCTTCGAGATCAGCGTCATCGGACGACCCGTCTCACGGTGCGACAGCCTCGGAGAGCGCAGGGAGCTCCCCAGGAAATGCCGTCGTGTAACACGGATTCCACCTTGCGTTACTCTTCTCCCAGTGGAGTTGGATGCGGCCTTCCTTCGCCCGCGATCGACTGTCAAACAGACCTTGACAGCCCTCCAACTGTTCCTCCGGACCCTCTCATTCCGGATCGTTCAGCACCTGTTCTGAACCATACACCAGGAGCCTGGCTCCACCAACGTTAATCTCGCTAAATGCATATATATCAATAAGTTAGTAGAAGTAGCGCCGAGGACACGTCGCCTGTCTGGCAGAGGTGCCAGCCTTTTTTGTGTGCGGGGGCCGGGGTGGGTGGTGGCGCCCGCTTCAGGAGTTGGGGACCGGGGTCGGCAGGCGTGCCATCTCAGCCTCGGCAGCGATGAATCCGAACGAGGAGGGTTGTCCTTCCTCGAGGACCTGGTTGTAGATCTGCACCGCCCGTTCCTGGTC
>JAUVRX010000213.1 GCA_030597375.1 Acidobacteriota bacterium | reverse complement strand
GCAGGCCCCATTCAGGCTGTGCAACAGGACCCGTCGATGAATCTCCTCCTTCGAGTGCCGCCGAGCCGAGCTTCCTCGCCAGGTCGTAATAGGCATCTGCCTCCGTGGGTCCATCACCGGAACCACACCCAGAGGCAAGCAGTACCAGGCCGACTAGAGCGATTCCGGGCAGGCGGCGCATGACGCAGAATTCTACTGGAGGAAAACCCCTACGACTGGTTCGGCGATCGACTCCATCCCTCCAGGGATCGGGTATATTCGAGCTCGACACGAACCGGGCAAGGAGATCGCGACATGGACAGTGACGATCGACTCGATCGACTGAGGAACCGTTCGGCACCCCTGGACATGAGTCCAGGGGAATTCCGCAGAGTCGGTCATCAGGTCGTGGATCGGATCGCCGAGCTGCTGGAATCGTTGCCCGATCGACCGGTCACACCAGCCGAGACACCCAACACGATACGCGAAGTGCTGAACGCCTCCAGAGGGCTTCCAGAGCACGGCACCGAGGTGGGGCCACTGCTCGAGGCGACAACGAAACTGCTCTTCGATCACTCTCTCTTCAATGGCCACCCCCGTTTCCTCGGATACATCACTTCCGCTCCTGCCCCCATCGGCATGCTGGGAGACCTGCTGGCGGCTGCGGTCAATCCCAACGTCGGTGCCTGGCCCATCGCCCCCATGGCTACCGAGATCGAGGCCCAGACGGTTCGCTGGATCGCCGATTTGATCGGCTACCCAAAAGGCTCTGGCGGCCTCCTGGTCAGTGGCGGGAACCTGGCGAACATCGTCTGCTTCCTCGCCGCCCGCTCGTCGAGAGCCACCTGGGACCTCCAAGGTAGCGGCCTCGATGGCAATCCCGGAGGCCGGCTTCGCGTCTACGCTTCGACCGAGGTCCACACCTGGATCAACAAGGCGATGGATATCTCGGGCCTCGGAACGGATTCGCTTCGTTGGATCCCGGTGGATGAGGATTCACGAATAGACCTCGCGGCTCTCCGAGACCAGATCGACCGGGATCTGTCGGATGGAGATCAGCCCTTTCTGGTCGTCGGCACGGCCAGCACAGTCAGCACCGGAGCCATCGATCCCCTTTCGGAGATCGCGGCCCTCTGCCGAGAGCAGCACCTATGGTTCCACGTCGACGGCGCCTATGGCGCCCTGGCCGCCGCGGTCCCCGAGGTCGCCGAGCTTCTCGAGGGCATGCCGGAGGCCGACTCGCTGGCGGTGGATCCACACAAATGGTTGTACGCTCCGCTAGAGGCCGGCTGTGCCCTGGTACGGAACCCGGAAGCGCTTCGCAGGACCTTCGCGCACAGCCCGCCCTACTACCACTTTGGCGAGGTGGCCACCAACTACTTCGAGTATGGGCTGCAGAATTCCCGGGGTTTTCGCGCTCTCAAGGTATGGCTCGCGCTGCAGCATGTGGGTCGCTCCGGCTACGTCCAGATGATTCGAGACGACATCCATCTGGCCAGGGCCCTGTACGACCTGCTGGCCGACTACCCGGAGATCGAGCCCCTGACGCAGAACCTGAGCATCACCACCTTTCGCTACGTACCACGAGATCTGCTGGACCATTCCGAGACCGAATCCGTACGGTCCTATCTCGACAAGCTGAACCAGAGCCTCCTCGCCCGAATCGAGAGCTCCGGCGAGGTCTATCTCTCCAACGCCGTCATCCAGGAGCGATTCGCACTGCGCATCTGCGTCGTCAACTTCCGCACGTCACTCTCGGACATCGAGGCGCTTCCCGAGATTGTGATGCGTCTGGGCCGTTCGGTCGATGGGGAGCTACGCTCGACGGAGGAACTGTCTCTGCCTCACAGCTCTCCAACTCGGTTATAGTCTCGCAGCCATGCGCTTTCTGGTCCTGCCACCACCTCGCGACGTGCTGCAGAAAGCGAGCCCTCCGACGACTCGGGCTGGCACCGAGGGCCCTGACCGGGAGAACGCCAAGCCGCCATCGACAATCAGCCGACAGGAGAGCCAAAGCGCCCCCCCGAGACACCAGCCAGCCGCTTCTGCCGTTCTTCACGAGAGCCTCGGCCCACCGGAAGACACCAGCTTTCGGCTGCGACACCTGTTCAACCCGGCCAAGGGTTGGTTCCGGCGAACCGAGCGCTGGATCAACAAGTTCCTGAGCCACCACGTCTTTCCACGTGTCCCGGGAATCTGGTGGCCCTACAGCCGAGCCCTCGAACGGGACCTCACCGTCTCCGAAGCATCCATCGCCCTGAGGGGGCTGGACGATGGCCTCGCCGGTCTGCGAGTGCTTCTGATCTCCGATTTCCACGCCGGGCCGTTTCTCTCCCCCGAAGCCCTGGAACGCACCTTCGAGAGACTCATGAGCCTCGAGCCCGACCTCATCCTGTTGGCAGGTGATTTCGCCACCGTCCGTCTGCAGGAGGTGGAACCGACCCTGGCGGCCTACCGGTGTCTGGTGGCTCCGCTCGGTGTGTATGGAGTTCTCGGGAATCACGACCACTACACCGGCGAACCCGCGAGCCTCTGTCGGATGCTCGAGACCGCCGGTATCCAGCTGCTGCAGAATTGCTCGGTGACGATCGAAAGAGGGGATGGCCGCCTCTTCCTGGCCGGAGTCGACGACCTACTGTGTGGTGATCCGCGGCTCGACGAGGCCCTGAAAGGACGCTCCGACGGAACCCCGAGCCTTCTTCTCTCCCACAACCCGGATGTCTTCCCGGAAGCCGTCGACCGGGGCGTCTCCCTCGTCCTCGCCGGGCACACCCACGGCGGCCAGTGGCGGCTACCCGGGCTACCTGTCCTGGTCCGCATGAGCCGGTACAGCCTCGACGAGGGGCGCTTCCAGGCAGGTCGATCGCAACTGGTGGTGAGTCGGGGCCTCGGCGCCACCGGGTTCCCATTCCGGATCGGCTGTCCACCGGAGGCAGTCCTGCTGACGCTCCAGCCGAGCCAGGACCCGTAGGTCCGCTGCCCGCTCTCAGGGGCAGACAGGGCCACAAGACACCCTCAGACTCGACTGCACTGATTCACCGGCCGCGGCTCGAAATCGGTGCAGGGATGTCGGCTTCGCCACCTTCCCGCACGATCGCTTCCAGGGCAATCCGTGGACAAACGTTCAGATCCAGGTAGTGAAGCAGGTGGGTCGCCACCCCGCGTATCTGCTTCTCCACGCTTGCGTCCAGGCAGTTCCCCTGCTCGTCGAAGACGTGATGGACGCCGGCTACTGAGACCGGGCCCGGCAGCACGATTCCTCCCACGTGCGAACAGACGCTGCGTAGTTGTTCCAAGGACTTGATGGCACCGATCCGCCCACTTGCAACTCCAAGCAGGGCGATCGGCTTGCCAGAGAGCTTCGACGGGAACCCCAGATTTTCGATGATCAATTTCAATGCACTGGCGAACGACCCGTGGTATTCGGGCGTCGCGATGACCACGCCAGTGGCGCTTTCTACGGCATGCTGCAGCTCCCTCGCACCCTCGGTCTCCGGCTGCCCGGGGAAGCTCAATTCGATTGTTGCCGGATCGATCGCTGTAACTGCGGCACCGGCCTTGCTCAGCTCATCGTTGACGAGCTCGAGAGCCTTGGAGGTGTAATTGCCTGGGCGACTGGTACCGAGAATGCTGGCAATCTGGATGCCCTTCTCTGGTTTTTCCATGCTGTTCCTCCTCGTGGCCTGAACCTACCTCAAATTCAGCGCTCGAGGCCTTGGCCTGCCCTGCTCTCGACAACGGAGAAACCCTGATTGCGGTCCTGACGGACCTGGTGGGCACGCCCCGACCTTTGGGCTCGGCCTTCGATATCGGCGCCTACGAGGGCCCCGGTGTTCTCTTCGCCGACGGCGTGGAATCCGGAAACACCAATCGCTGGACGCTGACCCTTCCCTAGCGACGCCTTCCTCCACCCCCCCGACTTCCGCCGCCACGCGGAGCACTGCGGGCTCGCTGGTTGCCTCGCTGTCGGGCACTGTAGTCGCGATTCAGACTGCTGCTGCCACCGTACTGCTTGCTGCTACCACCGTACTGCCCCTTGCTTGCTTTCGACTTCTTCTGTTGCGTGGTGCCGGTAGAGGGATAGCTCCGATCGGCCGGGCGGGCACCTGTCGAGGGCTTCTGCGCGGCCCCTGTACCGGTCGAGGGCTTGCTCCGATCAGCAGGACGGGTGCCTGTCGAGGGTTTCCCAGCAGCTTCCCTCGATCCACCGGCTCCGCCCATCTCGGTCCCCTTCCAGCTCCCTCCGTCACGCTGCTGCCAGCTACCGTCCTGTTGCTTCCGATAGACGTTGCCGTTCTTGTCGGTATAGACGTTGTTGGCCCGATTCGACACATTCGGTGTCCTGGCCCGTGCCGTGCCGGCTGCGGGCCTGGCTCCAGAGGTATGAGCAACCCTGCCGGCGTTGCCCTGACGCTGATACATGTTGCGCGTCGTGTTCCGCTGGGCAGATCGGTAACCCGCCTGATAGCCGGCCCGAGTACCCGCCCGATAGCCGTGGTGCCAGCCCCGGTGGTAGCCACGGCGGTAGCCGCGATAGCCTCCCGCCCCCCACCAACCACCCCCGTACCAGCCACCGCGGCCGATGGAAAACGTGAAGCGTCCTGTCGAATAGCTCAGACCGAAGCTCCAGCCGTACCAGGGGTTGTAGCGCACGTTGAATCCCCACGTGCTGTATCTCGGGTAGTAGTGATAAGGGCCCCACCACGGTCGGTAGTGCCAGCCGGTGCCATAGACCGGAACACCGTGGTAGATGTAGCTGGAAGTGTAGCCGGGGTAGTAGCCGACGTAGACCACTTCCGGCGTGGTGTCGTAGATGTAGACGTACTTCGTGTTGTAGACCGGACTCGACGGCGGAATGGAGCGGATCTCCTCGGGTACTTCAGTGGCCACAACCCAGGGACCTTTTGGATTGCTGGCCACGTACCAGACACCCTCCTCTGCACAGTAGTACTGGGTACCGGCCCGGATCACCTGGGACTCCGTGTTGACTGCGTATTGCAGGGTGGTCTCCTCCACCGGTTCGAACTTGGGCTCGCCATCGTAGGAGACCG
>JAUVRX010000301.1 GCA_030597375.1 Acidobacteriota bacterium | reverse complement strand
TGCCGAACGGGTCAGCTACGACATGTTCGAGCGGCGGTTGAGTGATTGGGTCACGGGCTTCGAGTTCAAGGAGTATCTGATTCCCATCACCGCGGAGTCGGGCTTCCATACAGGATTCGCCCGACTGCCGGAGCGCGTTCCCCTGCGAACCACCCAGGATTACGAGAACTATGTCGCTCGTCTACGCGCCTTCCCGCTTTACGCCGAGCAGCATATCGAGATCATGCGGGAGGGGATCGCGAATGGCTACGTGCTGCCGCGGGTCGTCATGGAAGGCTACGAGAGCACGATCGAGCCCCACCTGGTGGACGACGTTTCTACGAGCGTCTTCTGGAAGCCGTTCGAGAGCTTCCCTGTTTCGGTGCCTGCCGCTGAGCATGAGCGACTACGGCAGGCAGGACTGGAGGCGATTCGCGACGAGGTGATTCCGGCTTACAGATCCTGGTACCGGTTCATCCTCGACGAGTACATTCCCAGCGCCAGCTCGACCATCGGCGCCTCCGAGCTGCCCGACGGACGCGAGTACTACGAGTTCCTGGTTCGCCACCACACGACCCTGGACATCACGCCGCAGGAGGTCCACGACATCGGTTTGGCGGAAGTTGCTCGCATCCGCACCGAGATGGAAGCGATCATCGAAGAGGTCGGGTTCGAAGGGACCTTCGCAGAGTTTCTGGACTTCTTGCGCACCGACCCCCAGTTCTTCGTGGACACACCCGAGGAGCTCCTGAAGGAAGCCTCGTTCATCGCCAAGACGATGGATGGCAAGCTACCAACCTACTTCAAGACGCTACCGCGGCTACCCTATGGGGTAGCGCCAGTGCCGGATCACATTGCACCCAAGTACACGGCTGGCCGATACGTCGGCGCGCCCCTCGGCAGCACCCAGCCAGGTTGGTTCTGGGTCAACACCTATGCCTTGGAGAGCCGTCCTCTGTGGGCTCTGCCGGCGCTCGCCCTCCACGAAGCCGTCCCCGGGCACCACTTGCAGAACGCCCTGCGACAAGAGCTGGAGGGCCTGCCCAATTTCCGCCGCTTCTCGGGGATCAACGCCTACGGCGAGGGGTGGGGCCTCTATTCCGAGCACCTTGGGATCGAGGCCGGGATGTACAACACCCCGTACGAGCACTTCGGCCGCCTGACCTACGAGATGTGGCGCGCTTGCCGTCTGGTGGTCGATACCGGCATGCACTATCTCGGCTGGAGCCGACAACAGGGGTTGGACTTTCTGGCCGAGAACACGGCTCTGTCGTTGCACGAGATCACGACCGAGACCGACCGCTACATCTCGTGGCCGGGGCAGGCGCTGGCCTACAAGATGGGCGAGATCAAGATTCGCGAGCTTCGGCAACGGGCCGAGGAGGCGCTCGGGGAGGACTTCGACATTCGTGAGTTCCACGAGGTCATCCTCATGAACGGTCCGGTTCCCCTGACCGTGCTGGAGGATCAGATCGAGGCTTTCATCGAGAATCAGGGAGTGGCTGGCTGATTCGGGATCTGGTGTGACGCGGTGAGGGCCGCGCAGTAGAAGGTGTCCTCTTGAGCCGAAAAGGACTGCAGGCGACAGTCGCTCTTGTTGCGCTGCTGGTCGGTGGCTGGCTCGTGGTGCGCTGGTGGGTGAGCCCCGAGCGGCAGATCTACCGCAATATCAAGCGGGTTCAGAAACTGGTCTCCAAGGCTCCGGGAGAGAGCAATCTCGTGGCGTTGGGCAAGGCGCGGGGCATCAGCGAGATGTTCGCCGACAGCTTCGAGTTTCGAGCCGATGGGTTCGACTTCCACACCCGCGATCGACAGCGGTTGGCGGCTGGGGTCCACCGGTACCGATCCCTCAGCCAGGCCATCGCCATGCATGTGCGGGACAAGGAGTTGACGGTCGACACAGAGCATCGGCGGGCCACCAGCTACCTGAGAGCGGACTTCGTGACCAAGGCGCGGGACATCACCGGCCGGGAGGCCTACCGGTTCCAGATCGACTGGGTAGAACAGGGGGACGACTGGAAGATCGACTACGTGGAGCTCCTGGAGATCCTCGAGGAGCCTGCCCGGGCCTGGTTCTGAGGTCGGTGATGCTGCAATTCACCATGCGACTGGGGTCACTTCTCTGCCTCCACACTCTGTCGATGGTCCTGGTTTCGACTCTCCTGCTGACCCCTGTAGACGCAGTGGCTGAAGGTGAGGCCACGGTGGACTACAGCACGGTCCAGGAGCTCCAATCTGACAAGAGGAAAGAGCGCAAGAAGGCCCGGAAGCTGCTTATCGAAGCCGCGGATCGCTCGCTCGTACCCGGCCTCGTGGACAGCCTGTTCTTCATCCCCAGGGAGCAGCGTGCCGAGGCTCTGGCGGTGCTCGAGTCCCTCACGGCGGCGGACCTGGGGAGCCGCTATTTCGATTGGGTGGAGTGGGTCGGGGCTCACCCCGAGATCGAGCCCCATCCGGGCTACGCGCGGTTCAAGGCGGATCTGCTCTCACGCATCGACCCCCGGTTTGCGGAGATCCTCTATGACGGTGCTCCGGCACGAATCCGGCTGACCGAGGTCGTCTGGGGTGGAGTGCGGGTCGATGAGATTCCCACGCTCATGAACCCTGACACGATCCCGGCTGCCGAGGCCGGGTATCTCGGCGACGGCGAGCTCGTCTTCGGTGCCGCTGTCAACGGGGAGTATCGCGCCTATCCTCTGCGAATCATGGATTGGCATGAGCTGCTCAACGACAAGATCGCCGGCGAGCCGGTAGCGCTGTCCTTCTGCACGCTCTGCCGCTCGGGCATCCTGTTTCGCACGCGGGCTCCAGGCGGTGAAACCCTGGTTTTTGGCACCTCGGGCCTTCTCTACCGCAGCAACAAGCTCATGTTCGACCGCAGGACACAGTCCCTGTGGAGCAATCTGACCGGCGAAGCGGTCATCGGTCGGCTGGCGCAAGAGCCCATCCGACTCGAGGTCCTTCCCCTGACGTTGACCACCTGGGGCGAATGGCGTTGGCGTCACCCGACAACGACCGTGCTCGATCTCGAGCCGCTCGCTTTCTACTATCCGTTCGAGTACGAGCCGGGAGCTGCCGACGTGGAGCGATCCGGAGTCTCCTTTCCCGTCTGGAAGAAGGACAGTCGGCTGGAGCGCAACGAGGAGGTCTACACCCTTCGTCTCGAAGAGCACGCCAAGGCCTTCGTTGTGGCGGCGGTGCTCTCGGCCGGTGTCGTCAACGATGCCGTGGGACTCTCCCCGGTGGTGCTGGTGGCCGACTCCAACAGTGGCTCGATCCGAGCCTACGAGAGGGGCGAGAGGAGCTTCC
>JAUVRX010000161.1 GCA_030597375.1 Acidobacteriota bacterium | reverse complement strand
TGCCCACCAGGACGCTGGCCGTGCAAGTGACTGTCTCTCCGTCCTTCGTCGACTCACCGTTGAAGGTATAGGTGCCGTCGGTCTCCGGAGTGAAGGTCCAGGTCGAGGGGCCCGTGCTTTTCAGATCGGCAACGCTGCCCTTGCCGCCAGGAAGGCCGGCGGCAGTGATCTTGAATTCACCATCGCTGGTCCCAGTAACGGTGATCATGTCGGTGGCCTGGTCATAGGTGGCCTTGATGTTGCAGGTCGGCTTCGGCAGCGGTTTCGAACTGTCGTATGCCAGATTCATGCAGCTCACCGGCACGACAAAGATGTACTCACTGCCATTCGACTCGACGATGATTTGCCACGCAGGCATGGGCTCTTTGGCTGCCCATCGCGGGTTCATGATCACCGACGGCTCACCGCCCTTGCGGTTGGCCATCCACTTGAGGGTCTCTCCCGGAGCGATAGTGCGAGGCGTGACCGTCCCGTCCCCCTCCTTGGCAGACCGCATCGTCAGAAACAGGTCGTCGGCATTGCCGCCCCAACCACCTTTTTCGAGAACGACTCGCAGATCCTTTTCGAAGCGATCGAAAAGATCCTTGAGCTCCTCGAGATCCTTGGGTGAATGGGGTGAGAAGGTCGAGCCTGGTCGACCCAGCACATAGATGTCCACTTGAGCGTCGGCCGGAACGACTGAAAGCGCTTGCAGGGCCACCAGCGCCAGACCGATCCCAAGTGCGACTTTGAAAGACCTGAATTTCGACATTACGATCCTCCCTCCACAAATCTGTTTTGATTCTCGATTTATTCTCTTATTGAGAGAACTCTCTATGTTCGCTTATTGCGACGAAGCCCAGAGCGGACCTGCCTCATCCTAGCGCAGGCTCCCCGCTTCCAGCCAACTTTGCAGCACTCATAGTACCACAAGCACACTGCAGATCAATAGCCTCTAGCTCGCATTGGCCACCCCGGCGGGAACCTTTTCCGAACCCCGTGTCTCTCAAAGGGCAGTGACAAGGACCGCCGGACAGACTTCAAACTTCTCAAAGGAGATTGCCGCATGACTTATACCCCACTACACATCACCGACGAGCAGTTCGACGACACCGTCGTGAAATCCGATGTACCCGTTGTGGTCGATTTCTGGGCTCCCTGGTGCGGCCCCTGCCGCATGATAGCGCCGACGCTGGAAGAGCTGGCAGGAGAGTACGGAGAGAAGGTCGTGATCGCCAAGGTCAACACCGATGAGAACCCGCTCTCCGCCCAGCGCCTCGGAGTCCAGGGCATTCCCACCATGGTGCTCTTCAAGGATGGAGCCGAGGTGGATCGCGTCGTCGGCGCCCTACCCAAGGCCAACCTCAAACAGTGGATCGACTCGACTCTCGAGAGCTAGGCTACTAAGCTGGAATTCGTTGAGGACCTCACAACTCCAGTGTGAGGGTTCACCGCTCTCTTCCCGACCCACGGAGGAAACCGACCATGACGCGCAACCTGGTTCTAGGCATGGCGTTGCTGGGCTCGCTGATCGCCATTCCAGCCGCGGCAACCGAGCTGAGTCTGCTCGATGCGATGTCCACCGCTCGCCAGCAGGCTCGAGAGGTGACTGCCGCGCAAGCACAGGCCGTGGCTGGGGCAGCTCGCCTCAAGCAGGCCAAGGGCTATCGAATGCCGCAGGTGAGCTTCCAGGAGATCTGGATGACCACCAACACGCCGGCCGAAGTCTTTGCATTACAGCTCAACCAGGGGACGTTCTCATTCGACGACTTCGTCATGAGCGACCCCAACAACCCGGACTGGTTCGAGAACGCCACCAGCCGGTTCGAGCTCATGCTTCCCATCTACATGGGCGGCGGCCTTTCGGGCCGCATCGACCAGGCCAGGCTGGCTGCCGAAGCCGCCGAGATCAAGACAACCTGGACAGCTGACAGTGCCGCCCTGGCCGCCGCCGAGGCCTACATCCGCCTGGCTCAGGTTCGCGAGAACGTGACCCTGCTGGAGCGCTCTCTGGAGACGGTCGAGGCGCACGTGAACATCGCCAGGGCCTACGTAGACCAGGGCATGCTGGTGCGGTCCGAGTTGCTGATGGCAGAGGTGGAACGGTCTCGTATCCAGGACCTTCTGGAGCAGGCCAGGGGTCATGCCAAAGTGGCCCAAGCGAATCTCTCGTTTCGCCTCGGGACCGACCTTTCAGCTACCTGGGAGCTTCAGACGCTGCCTGAATCGAAACGGGTCGAAGACGGCATCGAGCCCTGGTTGGCTACCGCCGAGACCCGGGCAGACCTGGAAGCGGCCCGCCGCTTGCTGTCTGCCGCCGAGCTCGAAGTCAAGGTCCAGCGATCCGCCCTGCTGCCCAAGATCGGCCTGCAAGCCAAGTACGATTTCTACGACCAGAATCTTTTCGGTACCGGTGCCGATTCGGGCTCCATAGCCGCGGTTGCCAGTATCGACATCTTCTCGGGCAACCGTCATCGTGCCGCCAGGGCAGCCGCCCAGGCAGATCTCGAAGCCGGCCGACAGCAGCTGGAGCTCTTCGAGGACGGAGTGCGCCTCGGGGTCAAGGAGGCCTTCGAGACAGCGATCAGCTCCCAGAAGAGACACGCCACGGCGGTGGCTGCACAGCAGGCCGCCAAGGAAGTCGAGCGCATCACCGAGGAACGATTCAAGAAGGGCGTCGTAAAGATGATCGACCTTCTGGACGCCTCCACCGCTCGCCAGGAAGCCGAAACCCGCCAACTGGTGGCAGCTGCTGAAGCCTATCTGGCGACCTTCGAGCTGGCAGTCCGTTCTGGCCGGCAACCCGAGAGCGCCCTCCCGAATCCTCCGCCGTCAACCTCTTCGAGGACAGAATCATGACAGCCAAGAACTCCATTCAACTAACCAGTCTGCTGCTGATCCCGACAGCCTTGATTGCGCTCACCTGCGGCGGCTCGCACCCCACCGAGACCGAGACCGAGGGAGCCACTATCCACGCTTCCGTAGCCAAGGCCGAACGCCTCGAAGCAGCGCAGGAGATCGAGGTCTTCGGCACGGTCGAGGCCGAGAAGACCGCTGCGATCTCGGTCCGGGTGATGGCCATGGTAACGGCCGTCCGGGTCAAGGCCGGGGACGAGGTCCGCAAGGGACAGCTACTCCTGGAGATCGACCCGCAGGCCTCCGAGGGACAGCTCTCCCAGGCCAGGGGAGGCCTCGGACAGGCCGAAGCTGGTCTGGCGCTGGCTGAGCGGAACTACGAGCGCTTTCAGGCGCTGGCTGAATCCAATGCGGCCTCCGAGCTCGAGCTGGACATGGCTCGGATGCAGTACGAGCAGGCGAAGGCAGCCGTCGAGCAGGCCCAGGGCGCCGTCTCCTCGGCCTCTTCGGTCGCCGGCGACTCACGGGTCGTGGCACCCTTCTCCGGCAGGGTCGGTCGAAAGATGGTGGAGGTCGGCGACCTCGCCGCTCCTGGTCGGCCCCTGCTGGTCATCGAATCCAAGGAAGGGCGACGACTCGTGGTGTCGATCCCCGAGAGCCTGATGGCTCAGGCGAAGCTGCAGTTCGGGGACGATCTGCGGGTCAGCATCGATTCGCGACCCGACCTGACCGACCTGACCGGCAGCGTGGTGGAGATTCCCCCCGGGGCCGACCCGGCCAGTCACTCCTTCCAGGTCAAGCTGGCCCTCGACGCACCCGACCTGCCCAGTGGTGCCACCGGCCGTGCCTCCATCCCCACCGGCATGCGAACGCTGATTGCCGTACCCGAAGGGGCCGTACTGCGACGGGGTGGAATTCAGATGGTCGTCGTGCGCACCGACGACGGCTTCGCCAGCACCAGGGTCGTCACTGTGGGACGAGACCTGCCGGGTGAACAGGTAGAGATTCTCTCTGGCCTGACCGGTGGCGAGACCGTCCTGATGGGCCTGACCGCACCGCCTTCGGCCGGCACGCGCGTGGAGGTCTCATGATGGACTCCGAAGAGAAGACAACCCAGCCGAACGGCAGCGACGAGGCGCGTCGAGAAGCGCTCCGCCTCAAGCAGACCCGACGGCCGATCGGCATCTCGGGCCGAATCGCCAAGACCTTCCTGGAGTCGAAGCTGACTCCCCTGCTGGTGGTGGCCTCGCTACTGGTGGGTGCCTTCGCCGTGCTGGTCACACCGCGGGAAGAAGAGCCCCAGATCAAGGTACCGATGATCGACGTCTTCGTCGGCCTGCCGGGCGCGACTGCGCAAGAAGTGGAGCGCCGGGTCATCTCGCCCCTCGAAAAAGCCATCTACGAGATCGACAACGTCGAGTACATCTACTCCATCACACAACCCTCGGGCGGCATGATCATCGTCCGTTTCCTGGTCGGAACCGACCCCGACCAGGCGGTGGTACGGGTGCACTCCAAAGTGGCGGAGATCGCGGCAACGCTGCCCGCAGGGTCCGTACCGCCGATCGTGGCACCCCGCAGTATCGACGATGTTCCGGTCGCCGCCTTCACCCTGTGGTCGAATGAAGCGACACCCATGGAGCTGCGACAGGTCGCTCAGGAGGTCAAGACCGAGCTGACTCGCCACCCGAGAGTGGCCCAGGTCACGGTCCTGGGAGGTCAGAAGCGAGCGGTCCAGGTGCGATTCGACCGCCAGCGACTGGCTTCCCATCACGTCTCCCTGCTGCAGGCCTATCAGGCCCTGGAGGGCCTCAACTGGCGCCTGCCAGCCGGCTCATTCGCCAGTGCCGACACCGAAACCGTGGTCGAGGTCGGCAGCTTCTTTCGCTCGGCGGAGGAGGTAGCGAATGCCGTGCTCGGTGTCTATGGTGGCAATCCTGTCTACCTGCGGGATGTTGCCACGGTGATCGACGGGCCGGACGAGCCCTCCGAGTACGTCTGGATGATGGCGGGTGCGGCCGGCAGCGAGAAGAACCTGCCTCCGGGCCTCGACGCCCCGGCCGTGACGGTGGCCGTCGCCAAGAAGCCCGGCACCAACGCCGTCGACCTGGTGAAGGAGCTCGACGAACGCATGGCGGCCTTCGCAGGCCCCATCATTCCGGCCAACGTGCACGTCACCAAGACCAGGGACTACGGCTTCACGGCCGGTGAGAAGTCCTCCGAGCTCATGAAGCATCTCTGGATCGCCACCCTCTCGGTGGTGATCCTGATGGCTCTGGCGCTGGGCCGCCGAGAAGCGATCGTAGTCCTCGTGGCCGTACCGACGACACTGGCCCTGACCCTGGCCGCTTCCTACCTGTTCGGCTACACCCTGAATCGGGTAACCCTCTTCGCCCTCATCTTCGCCATCGGCATCCTGGTGGATGACGCCATCGTCGTCGTCGAGAACATCCATCGGCACTACAAGCTGGGCTGGACCAATCCCCGCCACGCCACGATCTACGCCACCGACGAGGTCGGCAATCCGACGATCCTGGCCACCTTCACGGTCATCGGGGCTCTGCTACCTCTGGCTTTCGTCTCTGGACTGATGGGACCGTACATGAGACCGATCCCGATCAACGCCTCGGCAGCCATGCTGTTCTCGCTGATCGTCGCCTTCGTGGTCTCTCCATGGCTGACCTTCAAGCTCTTCCGACGGACGGCCGAGAAGCTGGCTGAAGGACCCGCCCAGCACGATGCCGAGACCGCTTCCGAGACGCGATTCCTGAGGTACTACGAACGGCTCTTCCGGCCACTACTGGCCAAAGCGTGGCGTCGCTGGGTTCTCCTGGGAAGCGTGGCGCTAGCTCTGCTGCTCTCCATGGGACTGGTTGCAACGCGGGTCGTGAAGGTCAAGATGCTGCCCTTCGACAACAAGAGCGAAGTCCAGGTCATCATCGACATGCCCGAAGGCAGTACCCTCGAGGAGACCGCCGGAATCGCCCACAGTCTCGCCGAGACGGTCCGCACCCTGCCGGAGGTCACCGACGTTCAGATCTATGTCGGCACCTCGGCACCGTTCAACTTCAACGGCCTGGTTCGCCACTACTTCCTGCGCAGCGGACCGCTGGTGGCCGACCTGCAGGTCAACCTGTTGCCCAAGCATCACCGAGATCGCGCCAGCCATCCCTTCGCCAAAGATCTGCGAGATCTGCTGGCTCCTGTCGTCGAGGGGACGGAGGCCAATGTCAAGGTCACCGAAGTGCCGCCCGGACCGCCGGTGCTCTCCACCATGGTGGCGGAGATCTACGGACCCGATCTGGACCAGCGACTCCTGCTGGCCCAACAGGTTCGCGACATCTTCGAGACGACGCCAGGCATCGTGGATGTGGACTGGTGGGTCGAGAACCCTGGACCCCAGGTGGAATTCGAGGTCGACCGGGAGAAAGCCGTCAGGGCCGGGACGACTCCCGAGGCCGTAGTCCGGACTTTGCGGGTTGCCCTGGAGGGTGCCGAAGTCGGCCTGCTGCGAGACGAGACGGCACGGGAACCGGTACCCCTGATCCTACGGCTCGACCGTAGTCAGCGGTCCAGCATCGAGGGACTGCTCGGCATCTCAGTACACGGCGCCGAGGGTCGTATGGTGCCCATCGGAGAGTTGGTTCGAGTTCGCCCCACCTCTCGAGAGCGCTTCATCTACCACAAGA
>JAUVRX010000192.1 GCA_030597375.1 Acidobacteriota bacterium | reverse complement strand
CCCACGGGATCGGGAAAGACCACTACTCTGTACGCCTGCATCTCAGAGATCCAATCCTCGGAGGACAAGATCGTCACCATCGAGGACCCGGTGGAGTACCAGCTTCCCGGTGTCACCCAGATCCCGGTGAACGAGAAGAAGGGACTGACCTTCGCCCGTGGGTTGCGCTCCATCCTGCGCCACGATCCCGACAAGATCATGGTAGGTGAGATCCGGGACGAGGAGACGGCGCAGATCGCCGTACAGTCGGCTCTGACCGGGCATCTGGTCTTTACCACCGTGCATGCCAACAACGTCGTCGATGTGCTGGGACGATTCCTCAACATGAACGTCGATCTCTACAATTTCGTTTCGGCCCTCAACTGTGTGCTGGCACAGCGTCTGGTGCGCAGGATCTGTGGGCATTGCAGGAGCGAGATGCAGCCGTCGGAAGAGTTGCTCATGGACAGTGGCCTCGACCCGGCGATCAGCAGTGATCGGAGCTTCTACGAGGGTAGGGGCTGCATCGAGTGCAGTGGGACCGGTTTTCTGGGACGTACCGCCATCTCCGAGTTGCTGGATCTGTCGGATCACATCCGGGAGTTGATCCTGGATCGGCGACCCGCTTCGGAGATCAAGCGGGCAGCCAGAGAAGAGGGTATGAGCTTCTTGAGAGAGTCGGCTCTGGAGAGAGTCTTCGAGGGAGTGACAACGCTACGTGAGATCAACAAGGTTACCTTCGTGGAGTAGGAGTCTACTGGGCCTCGAGCCGGTGCCGATGCCGCCGCACGTCTTCGCTGTCGATGGTGGCCGGCTCCGCTATGGCTGCTTTCATGAGAGCGAGCAGAGTTGGGAGATGAGTGCCTACGAGGAGGTCGCGCTGGGTGAGGAGACCTTCATGCCGGGGCCTCTGGGAGGTAGCCTTCGTGATCCAGAATGGTTTCGAGCGCCGTTGACCGAGTTGCTCGGGACTCTGGAATCCCAGGTCGACGAAGCCTCCCTGGTGCTTCCCGATTCCTGGCTGCGCCTGGCGGTGGTCGAAACCGAGAAACTGCCCAGGGCGAGTAACGCGCGGGAAGAGATCCTGAGATGGAAGCTGCAGCAGATCCTCCCGTTCAAGGTAGAGGAACTACGGCTTCGCGAGGTGGAGCTAGCAACGTTGCAGAACAGGCAGGGTGTCAAACGCGTGCTGGTCGGTTTCGGGCTGGACCAGCCCCTGAGTCAGCTCGAGGAGTTGTTCGCCGAGCAGGGGATTCGCATCGGCAACCTGGTGAACCAGAGTCTCGGTATGCTGGGTGCGGTGGGCCACAGCCTGCGTAACGTGGTGCTTGGCGCCGTCGTCCTGCTCACCGGCGACGGCTACAGTCTGTCGTTCACCTACCGCGGTGAGCCCCTGCTGCATCGCCACCGGTCACTGGCCGGCCAATCGATTGCCGAGCTGCCCGAGGGACTGGTGACTCGGGACCTCAATCTGACGCGGGTGTTTCTCGAGGATCTTCTGGGCGAAGTCGCGATGGAGCGCATTCTCCTCATCGGACCCGCTGAGACACTGGCGCTCTGGTCGGAGTGGTTGGAGGCGAGCTTCGGCTTCCCGGCGCTGCTCTTGGAGGCCCAGCACCTATCACTTGTTGGCGATTTGTCCGGTGTTTCCTTGCACGAACTGGCGCCGGTCTTCGGTGCGGCGGCACAGAGGATCTCATGAAGCCCATCGAAATGAATCTAGCCTCGAGGCCGTTCGTCAACGAGCAGCCGGTGATCCGCACTTCGGTACTGCTGTGGATTCTCGGCCTGGCTCTCCTGGCGCTGAATGTCACCTTGTACTACAAGCATATCGAGGGCAAGGGTGAGCAGCGGCAGCTGCTGCGGGAGGCCGACGAGCGCCTGATCGAGGAAACTGTGGCGATCGACCACCTGCGTGGGGAGCTGGAGCGATTGGATCTCCAGCGGCAGAATGAGCAAGTGTCGTTTCTCAACTCCCAGATCGCGCAGCGGATCTTCTCCTGGAGCGCTCTGTTCGATCGGTTGGCCGAGGTCGTGCCGGCGGCGATCCAGATGCGAGGAATCTCACCGAAGATCATGACGGCTGGTTCGGCCGACCATCGCAGCCGCCTGACCGACCCTGCCGACGAGGTTGTGGAGGTGGACCTGCAGGGAACGAGTCGGAGCCCCGAAGCTGTCCTCGAGTTGGTGGATGCCCTGTTCGCCCATCCCAGCTTCTTCGATCCGGATCTGACGAGGGAGTCTTTCGCCGAAGGCCAGGCAGACAACTTTGTCCTTTCCGTGGTCTACCTTCCGAACCAGGGTGGCGGCGAAGAGCCCCTGCAAGAGTCCGTAGGCACGGATCCTGCGGCAGCCCGAGAAGAGAGACCGGACGTCGATGAAGAGGGTAGCCTGAACCCGGACGTGGAGATGCTGGAGTCGACGGAGGGCGGCGAATGATCTCCTCGCACGGTGCCTGGCGGGCGCGACTCAGGCTCTGGTTGCCGGCCCTGATCCTGGTGGCGCTGAACCTGGCGTTTCTCTCCACCTACCGCTTCCTGCTCGCTGGCCAGGCCCAGCTCCAGGCCGGGAGGATCGAGCGACGGCAGGCTCGAGTCGAAGAGCTCGCGGCGGAGCGGCTCAGGCTCGAAGAGACCGTGACCGGGGCCACACGCAATCGGGAGCGGGTCGATAGGCTCTACAAGGAGTGGCTCACCCCAGAGAGCCAACGACTGACCACCGTGATCGCCGAGGTCAAGGAACTGGCCCAGATGGCCGGGGTCGAGTACTCGAGCTTCAGCTATCCCGGCCAGTTGCTGGAGGAGCAGGGGCTGATCAAGCGCTCGCTCGTCTTCTCGGTGGAGGGCAGCTATCTCGAGCTGCGGAGCTTCATCAACCTGCTCGAGGTCTCCGATCTGTTCCTCATTCTCGAGTCGATTCGTCTGAGCGGGGGGACGCAGGAGGGACCGACCGTACGGGTATCGATGACGGTCTCGACCCTCTTCGTGCTAGACGAGTTGGGTCAGGTCGGGGGCGAGCCGTCAGGAGAGTCGAGCGGATGAGCAAAGACCAGCGGCAGAGGGTCCTGTTGGGCGTGCTCCTGGTGGTCGTTCTCGTCGTCATCTGGTGGCGAATCGGGCCGCGAATCTCGGGAGGCTCCGGGACAGGCGAATCGGCCCTTCGTGGCCAGGCCGTCGCCGACGATGCCGGCCGCTCGGTGGCAGACTCACCCGAGGTGGTCGAGCTGCGCCTCGAGGATCTCGAGAAAGTGGCGGGTGAATTCAGGCCCGGGCGAGATCCCTTTCGTTTCGGAGAGACCGAGGCAACGCCGATCGAGCCACCTCGAGACGAGACCGGGGATGCCGAGCAGGAGGCGAATGCACTGGAGGCTCTACGGCGAGCCATGGAAGCGAGGAGGCTTCAGGAGGCCACAGCGCCCAGTCGGCCTGCCCTGCCGGAGCTCGATGTGGAGTTCCTGGGCAGTTTCGGATCCCGGCAGACGCGCTTGGCGGTGTTCAGCGACGGCGCCGAGATTTTCAACGTCCTGGAGGGCGGCATCTTGAAGGACCACTTCGTGATCCGGCAGATCGGTTTCGAATCCGTAGACGTGGGGTACCTCGAGTATCCGGACGAACCCGCGATACGTCTGGCGGCGGGAGGGTAGTATGCTGAAGGCGGTGACGATGCCAAGCAACCACACTCGAAGACTCACGGCTCTGCTCCTGGCGCTTCTGATGTCGGCCTGCTCTGGCTATCGGGACGCGCGGGAAGCTCAAATCGCTGAACAGAAGGGTGACTGGGATACGGCTGTATTGCTGTATCTCGAATTGGCGGATACGAACCCCGACAACGTCTCCTACAAGACCGGCCTTCTGCGCGCCAAGATCAAGGCCTCTCAGATGCACTTCGAACGTGGCAAGGACCTCTACGACGCGGGTGTTCTGGACCGGGCCATCGAGGAGTATCGGCAGGCTGTTCAGCTCGATCCGAGCAATCAATACGCTCAGGTCGAGCTGGAGAAAGCGGTCTACGAACTGGCTAGAGCACAGACGAGTGGGACGCAGCCACAGTCTCTCGCCGAGCTCAAGGAGAGCATGCGCGGCACCCGTGCTCAGCCGCCGGTGTTGAACCCCCGCTCCGACGAGCCGATCTCACTCAGCTTCCCGAAGCCGGTCAGTGTGACCAGCATCTACCGTGCCCTGGGCAAGGCCTACGGAATCGATGTCCTGTTCGATCCCAAGATGAGGGAGCAGGAGATCAGCATCGAGTTGGAGGACGCCACTGCGCAGGAAGCCCTCGAGATCCTCATGCGAGCTTCCGGTCACTTCTACAAGGTCTTGAACGAGCAGACGATCATCGTCGTCGAAGACAGCCCCCAGAATCGGCGAGCCTACGAAGACCTGGTCATCCAGACCTTCTTCCTCTCCAATGCCGAGGTCAAGGATGTGATGACCATGCTGCGCAGCCTGGTCGGGGCGAAGAGTGTGGCTGCCAACGACCAGCTCAACGCCATCGCGCTGCGCGATACGGCCGACAAGGTGAAGGTAGCCGAGAGCATCATCCGCACCAACGACAAGGCTCGTGGCGAAGTCGTGGTGGATGTCGAGCTGCTGCAGATCAATACCAGCAAGCTGCAGGAGCTCGGGGTTCTCCTGACCGACTATTCGATCAGCCAGTTCCTGGACCCGGCTCTGCAGGTCGGTGATACCGGAGCCTTCCGGGTGTCGGATCTGGAGTTCATCAACCAGGGCGACTGGCTGGTGACGATCCCGGGCTTCGTCTACGACTTCGTCAAGACCAGTACCGAGGCGCAGCTGTTGGCCAGCCCGCAGGTGCGAATCAGCGATGGTGAGAAGGCGACTGTCCACATCGGCGACCAGGTGCCCATTCCGGTGACGACCTTCAACACCTCGGGGACCATCGGTGGGAACATCGTGCCCATCACCTCGTTTCAGTACCAGGACATCGGCATCCGACTCGACATCCAGCCCCGCATACACCACAACAAGGAGATCACCCTCGATCTCAAAGTCGAGGTCAGCAACATCTCCGGTTTCGTGACCGGTGTTGGCGGGCAGCAGCAGCCGATCATCGGCACCCGCCGGGTCGAGTCCACGATCCGCCTCATGGATGGCGAGACCAATTTTCTGGCCGGACTGATCCGCACCGACGAGACCGTGACCGACACAGGCATACCTGGGTTGATGGATATTCCGCTGATCGGTCGGCTCTTCACGCACAAGAAGACCGAGGTCAAGCGTACCGATCTGATCTTGACGCTGACCCCGCACATCATTCGAACTCCGAATCTGGATGCGGAGGACCTGGCGCCGATCTGGGTCGGAACCGAGGCCAACATCACCTTCCGCGGTGGCAGTCCGCGGGTCGAGTCGGATGTGGAGGGGCCCTTCGGCGAAGCCGAGGATGAGGACGCCGAACGGATCCGCGAGATGATTCGGCGTCGTATCCAGAATCTTCCCCGTGGCCTGCAGGGAGCGGCCGGCGAAGGAGACCAGGGGGCAGAGGAGCTGCCCGAGTCGATCGACCTCGCACCCTCCGCGGCTCCGGGTGACATCTTCGACGGCCCGGTGGACCGCGAGACTGAAGGTGG
>JAUVRX010000052.1 GCA_030597375.1 Acidobacteriota bacterium | reverse complement strand
TGGTAAACAGAACGGGGTTGATCGCTCGCGAGATCGACATCGCGTCCTCGTTGACAGCCGCGATTGCGTCGCCCTGTGCAATCGAGCTCCGGGCCTTCAGCTGCTGGACGGCCACGGAGAATCTCTCAATGCTCTCCAGTAGCGAACCGAAGTCCCAGCTCTGCCCCACCGCCTCTGCCAGCTCGCGTATCTGCACCTCCATCTGCGCAGCAACCGGGTCGAAGTCGTACGGCAGCACTTTCTGCGTCGCCAACCGCCACAGAATCGCCAAGAAGATCTTCGTGTCGCGGACCAGGAGGTCGCGGTCGGCCTTATCCAGCGAGTCCTCGGAAGTGTGCCACCAGTAGCCGTAGGCCGAGCCGCCAGCGTCCTTGGCGCGGTCCGCATGGTCGAGCGGGATGGCGGGATAGACGGTGAGCGACGGCACTCCGATACCCCACATGGCCTCGTCGTTGTAGCGGTAGCTGCGATTGATCTCGCCTCTGAACTCGGTCTGTTGGCGCATTACGCTCTGGAGAAATCCCTTGAGCTCCCACATCCCTTCTGGCTCGAGAGCAGTGGCACTGCGCACGCCCGGTGAGTCGATCGCCATGTAGCCGACGGCATTCTGATACAGGTCCTCGTAGAAGTTGTCGGCATACCACGTCGAGCCGCTGTATCGACCCGTCGAGTGACCCGGCCACCAAGCGAGGCGGACACTGCGGCGCAGACCCGCACGGTTCTCGTTCAGAACCCGCGCCAGCTCCAACAGCGATGCGTTCCCCGTTGCGCTGTCCGTGACACCCTCGTGCCAGGAATCGATGTGATTGGCGATCAGGACGAATTTCTCGGGCTCTACGGCGCCCGAAACCTCGGCGATCACCAGCGGGATCCTCTTCCAGCCAGTGTCGGTCTCTGCCTCGAGCTCGACCTCAACCGCACCTTGCCGACTGAGGGACTCCAGCCGCTTGCCGTCGGTCTCGGTGATCGAGACGATCGGAATCGTCGGTAGGCGCTTTGCATCCTCAGGCGTCGGATGACCCCAGACCGAGGAGACGATCATGTTGACGAGCCGGGGCGCCGGCGCGATGCAGACCGCACCAACAGCGCCGGCGCGCTCGGCCTGGAAGATCAGCTCCGGGCTGGGATAGCCACGCAGTAGGGCGATCCGGCCCTCCAGATCGACTTCGGCAAAGTCCTCATCACGGGTGGTGACGATCTCCGGGTCCGATGGGCCAACGTAGACCAACTCGCCTGTGATCCCGCCCGGCGCCGTCGAGGTGGAGAACGCCGGTACCAGAGCTGGAACGTCGAACGCTTCCGGCGCCGTCACCCCAAGCGATGCCGCGATCGGGACGCTCAGATAGGAGTCGATCTCGTAGCGTCGATGGGAGACACCGAGCGCCTCGAGGCGCTGTTCGAGGTAGTCGGCGGCACTGCGCTCTCCCTCAGTGGAGGAGGTGCGGTCGAGCTTCGAAAAGACCTCGGTGAGACTCCACATTTCGGCGAGGCGCACCTGGTCGAGGACCTCGTCGAGCGGCTGTGCTCGGCTGGCTGGTGCGAAGAGAAATGCAGTGAGAACTAGTGCCGCCAAAATTCTGCAGAAGGGAGTCATCGCAGCTCTATCTTGCATGGTAGGGCGATTATCGCAGCATCGGCACCTGCCACAGCTACTGCTAGCTGGTGCCGACTTTGACGACGACTAGCCGTACTCTTCCAACTGCTCCTCGACGGACCTGGTGATCTCGGACTCCGTGTCCCCGAGATGCGCCGTCGACTTGTTCTCGACCAGCAGGATCGAGCACTCTTCGGTCGAGGAGACTCGGTGGTTGACGCCGCGCTTGACGATGTAGAGATCGCCCGCCCCCATCGTGAACGGCTCCTGCCCTTGAATCTCGAAGAGGAGGCTGCCGTCGACGATGTAGAAGAGCTCGTCTTCGCCAGGGTGGTTGTGCCAGGGGATCTCGTCGCCTTTGATCTTGGCGACCTTGACGTAGACGTCGTTGACCTCACCGATGACCTTTGGCGAGAAGTAGGCGGTCAGGGCTGTCGCGCGGTCCAGAAGCTTGATCGCTGGCATGCTCGCCATTCTACAGTTCGATATCGATCGCCATCGTCAAGCTGCAGGCCGAGCTGAGCTCACTGGGCCTGTTCGTGATCCCGGCCTTTGTCGCCAGCTCTATCCTCCGCGACTTCAAGCATGGGACACACCCACTATTCTTCAGCAAGCCCATCAGAAAGTTCGACTATCGCCTGGGCCGCGTCATGCATCAGGGATGGCGGAGGGAGTGAAGCTGTCTTTGAAGTCAGGCTGAGAGCACTCGGAAGCCTTCCCGGTCCGCGGCCAGTGCCAGCTGCTCATCGAGGCACACGAACGTGAGTGATGAGGGGTCATTCTCCGCCACGATGAGGGCAGCTCCGAGCTGGGCCGCATCAGTCGCCCCGAGAGGATGGCGTGCCAGAAGTGCCAAAGCGCGCAAGCGCACCGAATGAAGATCGACGACCTCATCCCAGGCTCGAGCCAACTCGGCAAAACGGTCAAGGCAGCCTCGGCGTTCCTGCCGCGAGAGCTGGCCCTGGCGCGCTCGACGTTCTACCGCGCTGGCAAGCTCGACGCGCGTCCAGGCCCAGGTGACGACCACAGGATCCTGGCTGAACCAATCGCGCGCTTTGTCGCTCGAGGGCTCAGCAATGGCTAGCGGCACAATGGCTGACGCGTCCCAGTACCTCACAGGCGATCGGCCCTCTCCTCCTCGAGTGCCTCGAGAATGCTGGTCGAGACCACCAGCGGCGGCTGTTCGAGGATCTCGGAGATCTCGGATGTCCCTTGGCGCAGCACTCCGGAGCGGACCAATCGTGCTCGGCGCTCCTCGCCCGAGGTGTCGGCAAGGACGCGGATTCCTGTCAGGCGTGCTATCGGAATGCCTCGATCCAGAATCTCGACCTCCCCCCCGCGACGGACCTCACGGAGGTATCGGGACAGCTTGGCCTTCAACTCGGTAACGGATGTGCGAGACATATGACTATTCTAGTCTGTTATTCATGACCTGTAAAGTCCGTAAGAAGATCTCCTCACTGAGTACGGGATCATCCGCTCGAGAGCAACGATTCTTGTCCGTCCACGGGGTCATCCTGCTCCTGTATCTGGCATAATCGGCCGCACGCTCGGCTCCTCCGTAGGAACCGCCGCTCAACCTCTTTCCCCAACAGACGAGGTGGATGAGATCATGAAGCGAAGTCGGGTCCTTTTTGTCAGATCCTTTTGGGTGTCCCTGGCCTGCGCCGCGGTGGCTGCAGGTGCCCAGACCGTCTGGGCGCAAGGGCCGCCTGCCGCACCTGTGCGGTTCACGGAGGCTCGCGAATACCAGGTGCGGCGCTCCGTCATCTTGACGGGCTCGGTGGAGTCCCGCCGGATCAGCGTCGTGGCTTCCGAGGTGGAAGGTGTCGTCGAGCAGTTGATGGCCCGGGAGGGTGATCAGGTAAAGAAGGGGCAGCCTCTGGTCAAGCTGCGACGCACCAATTTGCAGCTGCGACTGGCGGCGGAGCGGGGACAGTTGCAGGAGGCCGAAGCACGTCAGAACCTGGCGACCACGAGCCTGGAGCGATCCCGGGGCCTGCATGAGGAGAAGATCATCAGCCAACAGCAGCTCGACGATGCGGCATCCGAGTTCGAAGCCTGGGGGGGGCGCGTGGCTCAGCTTCAGGCCGAAGTCGCTCGGTTGGAGGACGATCTGGCCCGAACTACAGTGCGAGCGCCTTTCGCCGGTGTCGTCGTGCGGGAGCTGGTCGCCGAAGGAGAGTGGCTCGGGGCCGGCGGTTCAGTGGCCGAGTTACTGGACTTCGGTGACCTCGAGGTGACGGTGAATGTCCCGGAGAGCTCGTTTGCGGGCCTCAGGGTCGGCAGCCCGGCGCGAGTTGTCATCCAGTCGCTTGGCGGGGTCGAAGTGGAGGGCCAGGTGCGTGCCGTGGTGCCTCGGGCCGACGCCCGGGCTCGCTCCTTTCCTGCCAAGATCGCAATCACCAACCTGGACGGCAGGATTGCCGTCGGCATGCTGGCTCAGGTCCATCTGCTGATGGGAGAGCCGGTAGAAGCGGTCATCGTGCCCAAGGACGCCGTTGTTACCAAGCGCAATGAAACCACGGTCTTCCGGATCAAGGACGACAACACAGCGGAAAGCGTGACCGTACAAGTAGGGTCGGCCATCGGTGTCTGGGTCGCTGTGACAGGTGACGTGAGGCCCGGCGATCGACTGATTACCCGCGGCAACGAAAGAGTGTCCCCAGGCCAATCGGTCGAGCCGCAAGTCCAGGATTATCCGCTGCCATGAAGATCGTCCGCACGGCCATTCGTGCACCGGTCAAGACCGCCGTCGGCGCGATCCTGATCGTGCTGTTCGGTACGATCGCCCTGCTGCGAATTCCATTCCAGCTGACCCCCACGATGGAAGAGCCGCAGGTGATGGTCAGCACCTTCTGGCCGGGTGCCAGTCCCATGGAGGTGGAGCGGGAGATCATCGACAAACAAGAGGAACAACTCAAAAGTCTCGAAGGCCTGGAGAAGATGGAGAGCTCGAGCTCGGACAACTTCGGCTCCATCTCGCTCACCTTCGTCACCGGTACCGATCTGGATACGGCGGTCCTCAAGGTTTCGAACCGGCTGGAGCAGGTTCCCAGATATCCGGACAACGCCGACAAGCCCGTGATTCGGGCGGTCGGGGCGCAGGCCAGCCCCATGGCCTGGTTCGTGATCGTGCCCTCGGACGAGGACCCATTCGAGGGCAGGATCGAGAACCTTCTGACCTTTTTCGACGAGTTCGTCAAGCCCGAGTTCGAACGAGTGCCCGGCGTCGGAGCCGTCAACTCCTTTGGTGGAACCGAGCAAGAGATGCACGTCGTGGTGACCCCGGCCGCCCTGGCCGCTCGTGAGATCACGATTACGGATTTCGTGGCCGCCATCGATCGTGAGAATCGGAACTACTCCGGCGGCGACTTCAACGAAGGCAAGAGACGATACCTGGTGAGGACCGTCGGCGAGTACGGCTCCCCTGCAGAGATCGAAGATGTCGTAGTGGCGATCCGCGATGGTGTACCGATCTACGTGCGGGACGTGGCCACTGTGGATTTCGGGTTTGCCAAGCCCCGGGCAAAGGCCTATTTCTTCGGCCGCCAGATGATCGCCTTCAACGCCGTCCGACAGACCGGCGCCAACGTGCTGGAGGTGATGAAGGGTGTCAAGGCGACGTTGGCCGATGTCAATCGTGATCTCTTGGCCCCCCGGGGCCTGAAGATCGTCCAGGTATCGGACGAGACCGACTACATCTACAGTGCCATCAACCTGGTCCGGCAGAATCTGCTCCTGGGTGGCACCCTGGCCATACTGGTGCTGCTCGTCTTCCTGAGGAGTCGGTCCAGTACCCTGGTGGTGGCGATCGCCATCCCCATCAGCATCATCGGCACTTTTCTGGTCATGAATTGGCTGGGTCGCAGCCTCAATGTCATCAGCCTGGCGGGGATGGCCTTCGCCGTCGGCATGGTGGTGGACAACTCCATCGTGGTGTTGGAGAACATCTATCGCCACCGGCAGATGGGCAAGTCGCGATTCAACGCGGCCTACGATGGCGCCACCGAGGTCTGGGGGGCCGTGCTGGCCAGCACCTTGACCACCATCGCCGTGTTTGTCCCGGTCCTCTTCGTCCAGGAGGAGGTCGGGCAGCTCTTCAGGGACATTGCCATCGCCATCAGCTCGGCTGTGGGGCTGAGCCTGATCGTGGCGATCACGGTGATCCCGAGCCTGGCTGCGAAGATTCTCGGAGCCTCCACGCCCGAGGCCCAAGATCGCGGATTCCGCAATCTCTGGGGTCTGCTCGGACCGGCCAAGAGGTTCAACGACTGGGTAACCCGCAGCGTCGACTGGATTCTGGCCAGTTCCCGTCGCCGGTGGGTCGTGGTGGTGACCTTCACGGTACTCGCCGTGGGACTGAGTCTCCTCTTGATGCCCCAGGCCGAGTACCTGCCCACCGGCAACCAGAACTTCCTGTTTGGCATCATCTTGGCCTCTCCTGGACACAGTCTGGAGGAGAATGCCAGTTACCTGCAGTTCTATCTGGATGAGATGGAGCCACTGTGGAGTGGATCGCCGGAAGAGACCGCGGAGCTTGCGGGTGGCGGCGTCTCAGCGATGTTCTATGTGGTCTTTGGTGAGCAGATCTTCGTTGGGGCTTCAGCCAGGGATCCGGAGAGGGTTCGCGAGCTCATCCCGGCGTTTCAGAAGGTCAACGCCAGACTCCCTGGGGCCATCGCCTTCATGAGTCAGGTCAGCATCTTCCAACGCGGCATGGGTATGGGCAGGACGATCGAGATCGAGTTGACCGGGCCGGACCTGATCAAGCTGGTGGAGCTCGGGGGCGAGGTCTTTGGCCGGACTCGCGAGGTGCTGCCGACGGCCCAGGCGCGACCCATCCCCAGCCTCGACCTGGGCAACCCGGAAGTTCAGGTCCGGACCCATCGTCGGCGGGCTGCGGAGCTGGGAATTTCGAATCGGGACCTGGGAACGATGGTCAGTGTTCTCGTCGACGGTACGAAGGCCAGTGACTATCAGTTCGAAGGTCATGAAATCGATCTCAAGGTGCTTGCCGATCACGGCGACGAGCAGTTGCACTCTCACCTGATCGAGCAGCTTCCCCTGGCGACGCCTGGCGGAGAGTTGGTGACGGTGGGTTCGGTAGCCGAGGTGACGCTGGAGACTGGGCCTGCCACCATTGCCCATCGGGAGCGCCAGAGATCCATCACCATAGCGGTCAATCCGCCCGAGGAGATGCCGCTGCAGGCGGCCATGACCGCCATCGAGGACGACATTCTCGAGCCCCGCCGGCAAGAGGGCAAGCTGGGTGGCCTCTACCGCGCACGACTGTCCGGGTCGGCGGACAAACTGACCCAGACGTTGCAGGCCCTGATCTGGAATTTCGTGCTTGCCATCATCATCACCTACCTGCTGATGGCGGCCCTCTTCGAGAGTTTTCTCTATCCGCTCGTCATTCTCTTCAGCGTTCCCCTGGCCGCTTTCGGCGGCTTCCTGGGCCTGGCAGCGGTCAATCTGTTCACTTATCAGCCCCTGGACGTGCTCACCATGTTGGGCTTTATCATCCTCGTGGGCACCGTCGTCAACAACGCGATTCTCATCGTCTACCAGGCCCTGAACCACATGCGCGATGAGGAGATGGAGCCCCGCGAAGCCATCGTCGAGTCGGTGCGGAACCGAATTCGACCGATCTTCATGAGTGTCTCGACCAGCGTTTGCGGCATGCTGCCGTTGATTCTGTTCCCGGGTGCCGGCTCAGAGCTCTACCGTGGCCTGGGCAGTGTCGTCATCGGGGGGCTGTTGGTCTCGACCTTTTTCACCCTGTTCCTGGTGCCGGCTCTGTTCAGTCTGGCACTCGAGATGCGTGATCATTTGGCAGGCCGATTGAGGAGCTTCGTCACTCCTCCCAGTACCAAGACTGCCTAGCCCAAAGGGGTGAAACTTCTTCGCCTCGCCTCCTCGCAGTCCTAAGCAGCCTGAATCATGAACCATGATTCCACCTTGGCTGTGATCAGAACTTGTCCGAAAGATGGGGTCTACCTGTCTGGTTCCTTGCGGGCCCCCGCCACCAAGAGGGGCATCCCTTCCACCTACTAAGCAGGCGCACACGCCTATTTTGTAGTCTACAAAGACTATAAAGTAGTGTATGATCCCTCTCATGCTGGAAGCGGTCCTCGGAAGCGTCGCTGCGGAGCGCACACTGCTCTATCTCCAGAACTACGGGGAGGGCTATGCCGGTTCTATTGCCGATACCTTTGACATGTCGCCATCACAAATCAGCAAACAGCTGACCAAGCTCGAGAACGGAGGCATTCTGGTCAGTCGGCAAGTCGGCAAGGCTCGCGTCTATTCATGGAACGAAAGGAACCCGCTCGTCAAGGAACTGCGAAGACTCTTGCAGGCCACCCTGGAAGTGCTACCCGAAAGGCAGATCCAGCAATACTACCGTCAACGTCGGCGACCCCGACGGAAGGGAAAGCCCGCTTGACACTGATAACCCAAAGTAGCAGTCCCCTCGAGCTCGCAGCCATCATCTCCCAGGCACTTGAGGATGTGGGGCTTTCCGCAGTGTTATCCGGAGGGGCAGCGGTTTCAATTTACTCGGGAGGTAGGTACGAATCCAGTGACCTCGACTTCGTGAGTAGCGAACAGACCTCCAAACTCGCCGCTGCTCTTGCCCCCCTCGGCTTCACTCAAGCCGATGGCCGCCACTTCGAGCACCCAGACACCGACTACTATGTCGAGTTTCCACCGGGACCGCTCGCTGTCGGTGGCTTACTGATCACCGAATGGGATCAACTTCAGACCGATCTTGGAGTCATCCAGATTCTCTCACCCACACAGATGGTCATGGACCGACTGGCGGCTTTCATTCATTGGTATGACCCCCCCTCCCTCGATCAAGCCGTCTTGGTCGCCCAGAAGCATCCTCTCGATTGGGAATCTCTCGAAAACTGGGTAAGCAAAGAGGGTGGTCAGGAAAAGTACGAGATATTCCGGCGCGCCCTCCAGCGAGTCAGCAACGACTGAGGCCAGCGACACGCTTACAAAGAACTAGAGGGAGTCCACCCACGAACCGCGTGAACGGCACCTTGGCGGGTGATGTGCGGGATGTACGGAATGCGGCCCCGGCCTGGAACAACCGGGACCGCATTCCAATACAGTCAAACCAGCCTTCCTGAACCTACCCCACCAACTCGACACGTCATTGAGCTTCCAACTCTGGTCGAAGAAGAGCTCAAACCGGTTCGCGAGCCCCTGGGATTCGTCCACGCGGGGAATCCGCGCCTGTCTGTATTCGAGCACCCAGCCACGAGGTGGTACCTAGAGTTCCCACCTGCACCCTTGAGCTTTGGTGGTACCTACGTCGACGCATCGAAGTGTGCAGTGCTTTCGACACCGGCGGGCAACGGCCACGAGCAGTGTGACTTCGTGCCCAGACGCTCGCACGAGAGTCTGTCCACGTTTGCTGCGTCGGCTAGCTCGTCGAGGTGGGCGAACGCCACGACCTCGCCTTCCTTCAACCTGCCTGCGACCCAGGGAAACTCGCTCGGCTTCAGCCTTCCAGGCAATCTGTCGATACCCGACGCCGCCCAATCACCCACCAACTGAACACTGGCCGGCTGCTCGCTATACTCCCAAACACTCGCCCGATCGAGTTCGAAGAACTCACCGATCAGACCGAGGACACAGCGCAAGCCTTCTTCGATTTCCGCATCAGACGTCTGAGCCAAACAGCTGGAAATCTTGTTCGCCAGTTCCAGCAGCTCGGATGCATCGATAGCGAAATCAGGCTCTTGCTTGTCTGAGTTGTCCACTGTCAAATCATCTTGCCCGGCCGTTGATGGCCAGGTTCCAAGGAACTTCCTCGTGGATTCTAGCGCGAAGGCGAGTACCTTCAAGTTGGTTTCGCGTTCGTCTCGGCCTCAACACTCGACAGGGAACTAGAGATCAGCAGGTTTTCATCGTCGACCCGTGGTCGACCAACATCCGGCCTCTCAACAGGAGTCGATCGGGCTGACTGACTGCCTCACTCGTCAATATCTGACAAGTCGGGGCAGGCCGAACCGAATGTGATGTGAAATCTGAAGAGGTCCGATAGGTCCCAGTCGGTAAGCTGCAGATCTTCGATGGCCACAACCTGGATCGAGCCTTTGGAGGGATCGGGAGTTTTGGGCAGAAACACCGCAGCCAACTCGCGTCCCGTTCCCGGCTCCTCGAGCTCAGCGACAATCAAGCCGAGAGATCTGTTGTCCGCGTTGGGGAAATTCACCAACGCCACCCGGTAGCCATGATGACTGTCAGCCTTGAGCTCGGTTGTCAGCCTTCTTTCCATCTGCTGGTACGCCCGCAGGCCCCGTTGCCTCTGAAACAGCCGACCGGCAAGAAAGAGCTCAGTGATCCTTCCGAGCGCCCAAGGCCCCAGGACCAGAATCGCCAGCGCTCCGACCACGGTCGGAACCGCGGATTCCAACGATCTGAAGAATGGTTCGACTCCTGCCTCGACTCGCAAGTATGCTTCACCGATCGCCCTCGCGATCAAATACACGACGACGATCAGTAGAAAGCCGCGTAGATAGGTCCAGACGATGCGGAACAGCTTGTCGCGTGTCGACTTTCCTTGCAGGCCTTCGTCACCACTGCTCGGTTGGGAATCGGTGTCTACCATTCGAGACCTCTCCTTGACAGTTCGGTGCCGCTTTACTGAAGCCTATCGCAGGGCGTCAACCCATCCTCCACAGCCGGTTGCCCGACATTCAGGATCGTGCCAGTACGGGGCTGTCCTCAGGCAGATGAAAGCGCAGCCAGTGCTTGAACGCCTCGAACCGGAACCGCGTGTCCTTGATGGGTTCGCCATCCAGATTCACGTGAAGCCCTGCCGGTACCTCGATCTCGACCCAAGGCAGACGCGTCGATACCGCCTCCCGCTCGATTGCCGGACGGCCTTCTGCGACTAGCGCCTTGAGCTTTTCAGAGATCTGCTCCTGGGGGACCTCAGGCAGCACCACGACATCCAACAGCCCGTCGTCGATCAGGGCATCGGGACAGAGCTGAATGCCGCCGCCCGCCTGGCGCCCATTGCCGACGGCCAGAGCCACAAACTTACCCTCCCACTCGAAGCCGGGGCCCCAGAGGCGACCCTCCTCGGCACCGAACTCGCTGAATTTCTTCATACCGGTGAGCAGGTACGAGGCGCCGCCGAGCCACTTCTTCAAGTTGGGGTCGGTCTCCACCGTCACGCGGGTGCCAAAACCGCCGGTCGCCATATTGACAACGACGCGACCGTTGATATGACAGAGATCGATCGGTCGCGGTTCGGTCTCGGCCGCTAGGCGCAGTGTCGCTGTCGGGTCGTCGACCGGTATCCCGCAACCATGCGCGAAGTCGTTGGCGGTTCCCAGCGGTAGCAGTGCCAGCGAGCACTTGATCGGCCCAGCCCCGTCGACGACCCCGGAGACCACCTCGTTGAGCGACCCATCGCCACCTCCGGCGACAATGGTGTCGACCCCCTGTGCCGCGGCTTCCTTGGCGTAGAGCTGCGAATCGCCCGCTTCCCAAGTCACCCGCACATCGATCTTGTGCCCTTCCTTGCGAATCGTCTCGACCGCTTTGCGGATCTCGGGGCGCCCAGCGGCCTTGCCGTGCAACACCAGACGCAAATGACGACGTTTTTCTCCACTCATTTCACACCTCTCCAACTCCATCAAACATTAGGTAAGCACAGATCCTTCGATTATCTCCCCCACACTCGCACGCCCATCACGACTTGTCCATGGGACCTTAGAGGTGGACCCCATCCTTCGGACCACTTTCAGTCAAGACTAAGGTGGAATCCGGGTTCATGATTCAGGCTGCCTTGGGCTGCGATGAGGCGGGGCGAAGCCCCGGTCTCCGAGCAGCCCCGTCGTCAGTGTATGCCTCATCTGGCGTCCAGTCGTCGAGCGACGAGTGCGGTCGGCGCTCGTTGTACAAGTCCATCCACCAGCCGATCCCGGCCCGGGCATGGGAGCCGGTGACAAACTCCGACAGGTAGACACACTCGTATTTGAGCGAGCGCCACAGCCGCTCGATGAAGACGTTATCCATCCACCGACCCTTGCCATCCATCGAGATCTTGATGCCGGCGTTCTTGAGGACTTCGGTGAACTCCAAGCTTGTGAATTGACTCCCCTGATCGGTGTTGAAGATCTCGGGTCTACCGTAGTTCTCGAGGGCTTCTTCCAAGGCCTCGACGCAAAAGCTCGCATCTAAGGTGTTCGACAGGCGCCAGGACAGCATCTCTTCAGGGGCGGTCATGACCCTGAGATGGTCAAATCGGCCCTGACGGTAAGCCATGAGGAAGAGACAGGTCCCAAAGGCAGCCGATTCGTCTTCACTCTGACCAACACGGGGACGGATCACTACCTGCCAACGGGAACTCCGGACAGACACCTCACGCTCGAGCTCAAACTGTTCGACCGGCGGGGGGAGCTCCTCAAGGAGGAGAAGCACACCATGAAGCGCCACATCCTCTGGCGCCCCTTCATCGTCGAGCTGACCGATACCCGCCTCCCACCCGACGAGCCAAGAGAGTTCATCTTCGAGATCCCGCGGAGTCCCACCAATCCTGCCGACCGGCTGGACGTGACGGTGACCTATCACCTGCTCGACGAATCACGAAGGAAAAGGATCGGTTACCAAAACCAGGAACCGATTCACTACCCCATCTACCAAGAGAGATTCTTGTTGCCAGCGCAGCGGCGAACGCGACAGACAACTCAAAACCTAACGATGAGGCCTACGAGAGCGTCGATTTGCAGAAGAGTCGATCCGGTCACCGTGATTGCACATGCACCTGGTGGAAATCCGCAGAAGATCTCTCCTCCCGAGCCCAGCAATGTTGCAAGACCTCGGCCTTCGACGCGGAGGCCCACCCGATCAGAGAACATGAATTTCGCGCCTCCAGAAATCCCTGCGGAGAAATAGATCTCATCCGACACGCCCTCGAGCCCGAGGTCGAACCGCGTTCCACCAAGCGAGAGGCCGATAAACGGTCGTGTGCGCCCTTGTTGGATCTCCCAGAGGCCTCCAAAATGAAGATACTCGACATTCAAATCGAACCCCTCATCGACGTCGAAGATATCGAGGTTCTCCAATCGGGTCTGCTGCCGGCTATATAGAAACTCGATCAGACCGTCGTGGCGGGTGCGAATGCTCAGCACGAGACCGAAGTTCGGAGAGCTTTCGATACTCCGATCGCCGCTTCGGCTCTCGAAAGTACCCCCTGCCTGGTAGCCGAGAAACGGAGTCACTTCGACCTCCGCCCAGCTCATGCTGGGCGTCAAAGCGACTAGCAAGAGCACCCAAGGAGAGACATTGCGTAGCATGGACTTCTACTATAGCTCTACGCTACGTACCGACGTAGTGACCCGATCCTGTCCGAAAACTCGGCCGGACAGCGTTTGAGATGGACCCCATCTTTCGGACAGGTTCTGGTTGCAGCTGAAGTGGAATCATGGTTCATGATTCAGGCGGCTTCGGGCCGCGATGAGGCGTGGTGAAGCCGAGCCCGCCGACCTCCACATCCTGCTACGCTTTCAAGCGAGCGAGGCTTACTCCTGCGCGATTGAAGATCTCTCTTCACCCTCGGAGGTAACCGACAATGCTCCTCAACCCGAAGCGAGGTGTCCGCGAGTATCCGGACGAGGCCAGTCGCGAGGTGATGCTCGCCGTCATTGATTTCTTCGAGAGCAAGGGTCTGGCCCGCATCAAGCACGACGATCACGAGAGGGTCTGGTATCAGGACTTCCTCGAATTCGTGAAGGACAAGGGGGTCTTCTCCACCTTTCTTACGCCTCCCGAGTACGGCGACGAGGGATGCCGCTGGGATACCTGGCGCAACTGCGAGCTCAACGAGATTCTCGGCTTCTACGGCCTGGTCTACTGGTACACCTGGCAGGTGACGATCCTGGGGCTCGGCCCCATCTGGATGAGTGGCAACGAGGACGTCAAGCGGAAGACGGCCCAGTTTCTCAAAGACGGCGGCATCTTCGCTTTCGGGCTCTCAGAGCAGGAACACGGCGCCGACCTCTACTCGACCGAAATGATGCTCTACCCCCAGGAGGATGGGAGCTATCTGGCGCGGGGCGAGAAGTACTACATCGGCAACGGCAACGAGGCCGCGTTGGTCTCGGTCTTCGGCAAGGTGGCCGATTCGGACGACTACGTCTTCTTCGTCGTGGATCCTCGCCACGAACGGTACGAGTGCGTCGACAACGTCTGCAACTCCCAGAGCTATGTCGCGCACTTCGCGCTCGACGACTATCCCATTACCGAGGCGGACATGCTCTCGCGCGGGCGTCAGGC
>JAUVRX010000166.1 GCA_030597375.1 Acidobacteriota bacterium | reverse complement strand
CGAAATGGCGCTCAGACAGTCGTTGAGCCGATCTCCTCCGTTGAAGGTGGGAATGACCACGGAGATGTCCACTTTGCGCTCCTGCCCTTCGACATTCGATGCGGTCAGGGTGGCTCGAGGTGACGATTCGTCGACCCTGGAGACCGCTTCGGAATCGAGGCTGGCGCTGCCCCGAGTCGGAACGGTCGGGTCTCGCAGAAGCTCCTCGTAGCCGGCCAGCTGCCGTTCCGCGCTGGCCTCCCATGTGTACTTCTCTTCGACCAGTCGTCGACAGTTCTGGGAGAGGGTCTCGCAGAGAGCGTCGTCCTCGAGAGCGGAAATCGCTGCTCTGGCGAAGGCTGCCGGCTCGTCGGCGAGCAGCAGGTGACGCTCATGGAGGCAGTCGATTCCTTCGGCACCCAGCCGGGTGGAGATCACAGGTGCGCCACAGGCAAAGGCCTCGAGGATCTTGAGGCGAGTGCCCGATCCGGCTCGTATCGGTGCCACCAGGGCACGGTGATGTCGGTAGTAGGGGGCCAACTCGGGTACCTCGCCTACCACCTCCACCCCGTCCAGTTCGCCGAAACGGTGCAGGGAAGCCGGCGCATTGGCGCCGACGATCGAGATCTCCGTCCCAGGCCTCAGGCGAAGGATCTCTGGCCAGATGTCGGAGAAGAAGTGCTCGATGGCGTCCAGGTTCGGCAGATGCTCGAAGTTGCCGACGAAGAGAAGACGCTCGTCGCGCTCGGCGATCGATGTCGGTCGGTAGGCGTGGATATCGACAGCGTTGGGAACGACCCGCAGCCTCTGGTGCCCATCGGGGAGATAGGCAGCCAGATAGTCCGCGTCCTGCCAGGACATCATCTGGACCTGGTCGGCTCTCCTGACGACGCGGAGCTCGTATCGGAGCTGCCGCATCCAGTCGCCGAAGGAGTGACCGAAGGCGCGCGAAGACTCGAAACGTTGGTGAAAACCCTGGCGCCGGCGGCGCCCGAGCGAGCGAAAGGCGACGTCGATCTCGCTCATGGCCACCTTCACTCTGCTGAATCGGGGCAGACCGTACTGCCCGAGCTCGGTGTATTCGAGTTGCAGGATGTCGATTTTCTCGTCGGACAGGACCTGGGCAATCCGCCGGGCGAGCGGGTCGGAAGCGAAGAGTCGTTGACTCGGTGCCTCGAGACCGAGACGTCCCCGGCTGAACTCGGGCTTCCAGTGGTGGAAGTGGATCTTCTCGGCGAAGGGCTCCAGGGCGGCGCGCTGGGCCGGATCGTCGTCCTCCCGGATGAACACGATCAGGTGCAGGTCACAGTGCTCGGACAATCGTCGAATCAGATTGAACAGCCGCACGGCGCCCCCGTGGCTCGGAGGATGGATGGAGTAGGGGGGCACCAGAAGCACCCTCGGGGGCGTCCAGAGAAAGCTGCAGCCTGGCGCTCCTCGGTCTCCGGCTCCGGGCTGGCGATGTCGAGTCGATCCATTCGCCGCGCTCTGAATCTCGCCATGAGCTGCTCGCGAAGGGTCGAGAATGCCAGGTACAACCAACCGAGACCCCTGCCACAGATCGACATCCCGCCCCGTAGAGCCTTGGCCGGAGCTTTGAGAAGGCCGATGGCTACGCTCTTGCCGACTTGCAGTCCTTTCCGCAAGAGCGACCTGGGGGACTGTTTGAGGCTCGCCACGGCCTGAATCGTGGATTTTCGGAGACCGATGTAGCCAGACCAGACGGCCAGTAGGAAGCGCCCCACCTTGGAGCTCTTCAGGGTCTCCATGTTGCTCCTGGCCTCCTGCCACTGCTCGTAGAGCCAGAATTTGTCCTGCAGGGTCTTCTCATGCTCGGCCCGGTTCTGGGCCAGGGCGTGCTCCAGCTGACGTTTCTCGGTGTCGAGGCGTTCTGCCGATCGGGAGGTGCGCTCGCGAAGCACTTCTTGCCGCTCGATTTTCCCTTCGAGCTCGCGCGCCTGTCTCTCGAATCCTCTCGTCTGCTGCTCGAGCGCTTCGACCCGCTGGCGGTTCGTCTTCCTGTCTTCGGCGGTCAACCTCTCCAACAGCTCCTGCTGAGCGCCAAGCTCCTGCTTGGCGGCGGTCAGCTCTCGATTGCTGGCGGTGAGGTCCTGGATGGTCTCCGACTGGCTGCGGACCCGGTCGTCGAACTCTTCGAGGAGGCCTCGGACCCTTTCGATCTCGGCTTCGTAGGTCGCCCTGTCCGACGCATGGGCTGTTTCCAGCGACTCGTTGTGGCGGTCGAAGTCCTCCTGGCGCTCCACCAGCGAACGCTCGACCTCGGAGAACCGAGCCTCGAGGGTCTCGAGCTCCGACTCGCGTTCCCCGAGGGCGCGATCCAGCGACCTTTCGCGCTGCCCTCCGATGAGCGATCCGAAAGCGCTGCAGGCGTTGTCGAGCTCGGTGCGCACCCGATCCAGTTCGGTTGTCGGACTGCCACTCTCGGGGTCGTCCATCTACTGGAGCAACGCTTCGAAGGCCTCCCTGACCCAGGGCCCCACCTCGGGGTCGGCGTTCATATCCGACGCGGAGCTGGAGTGGTGCCGCAGCGAAGGAGATAGGAAGCTCTCGACCTCCCCTGACACCTCGTCCAGGCTCCTGGGCCAGGCGAGTCCCAGGTCCTCCGAGGCACCCTCGACAGCCGATTGCCAGTCCTGTAGTAGACCCTCGTAGTCCATGAAAGTCCGTTGAAGCTCTCGCGTGGCTCTCTCCATGTCCAGCACATGCCGAAGCCAGAGAATGAGCGACTTCGAGCTCTCGAAGCCGTCTCGGCGGGCCAGCGACGCGGCGATTTCCAACGGGTTGCGATTGAGCAGCAAAGGTAGGGGCTCGGAACCGAAGCTCTGGAGGATGCCCGTCCAGAAGGGTACGAAACGACAGATGCGGGGATCCTTGATGACGAAGAGGGAGGACTCGGAGAAGTCCTCCTCCAGGACCCTCAGGATCTCGTCGCGGAACGACGCCCCTGTCGGCGTCTGGAAGAAGGTGGCTGGAAATTCACGGGGATCGTCCCAGGCCGAGCCTGCAGCGGCCAGCATCCTGTCGTGGATCGACACCAGCCTGGCCGACTCCCAGAAACCGGTCTCGTTGACTCCGGGTACCGGCTCCAGGAGCTCGGTGGGCAGGTCGGCTCCCAGCAGGCTCAATACCCGGGTGATAGCCGAGGTGCCGCTCCGGTGCATTCCCAGCACCAGGATCGCTCGTCGGGCGGGTGGTTTGTCGTCAGCTGGCAAGCCTTCCTCGCTTCGGTCGCTCCATTACAGCAGATCTGGGGAGAGGTTCAAGTCACGGGCGGCACGGGGGGAGACAATCACTGAAACGGCAGCCACGGCTTGGGTGACCCGGCCTCCGGCGGCGGGTGGTAGCGCGGGATCCTGAGAGGTACGTCGAAGCAGGCCATCAGGAAAGCCTGGAACGTGGCCCTCGTGCTGCGACGGTAGAGGCTGTCAGCAGTCGATGAGCCCTTTTCGGTCCGCCTGGCGTTGGCGAGGTAGACCCGTAGGCCCCTCAGCATTCCTGCCAGACCGGCATGTTGCCAATGGATGATCGCCTCGGAGCGACCCTGGGCAGCGAATCTCTTCACCATCCACTCGGGCGTGATGCGACCGGCATCGACCCGATGGCGGATCCTGGCGGCCGGCGTGTAGACGATCTGTCCTCCCCCACGCTCGATTCTCAAGCAGAGCTCGATCTCTTCGCACGAGGTCAGAGCGCGACCCTTGCGCCCCAGATGAGGGCTGAACAGACCGAAGCGCTCGAAGGCCTCGCGCCGGTAGGCGATGTTGGCCCCGCGTGGATACTCGTTGTAGGTCAAAGGCAGCATCTCCGGCCCTTTGTCCCAAACGGTGAGGTAGGGGAGGAAGCGATCGTCCAGCCAGTCCGGCAGCTCGCCCTGGAACAGGGGGTCCACAGGGCCGCCTGCACAGAAGATCTCTGGGTTGGCGAGCACTTCGGCGATGCCATGGAGCCAGCCCTGATCCGGAAAGGCATCGTCGTCGAGGAAGGCGAGGATCGGACCATGGGCGGCTCGAATGCCGGCATTGCGGGTGGCCGACAGACCGACCTCTTTCTCGACCATGACCCGAACCCTCTCCGGGTTGGCCCTCTCGATGGATCTCGCCAGCTCCAGCGTGTCATCGGTGGAGTCGTTGTCGACGATGAGCAGCTCCCAGGGACGGCCTCTGGCCTCCATCTCGAGCATGGATTTGCAGGCGTCTGAAAGCAGGCGGGAACGGTTCCGCGTGCAGACGATGACGCTGACCTCGGGGCCGGAGCTCATGGTGTGGATCATATGCGACGATGCTACGGGCCAAGCCTGAGATTCAGACCCGCGAGGGTTACGGGTACGCCGATCAAGCGCTGAGGTTCGGAGGCAGGTCGACCGCGGGGTAGGATGGGAAAACTGGGTTGAGACGCTCCGCACGATGCCGGCGTGACCCTTCGAGAAGGTTGGTTGGCCGTGTGAGATTTCGATGTCGCGGATCCTGGTAATCGATCACCGGATGGTCACCCCGGATCGGGACGCAGGCTCGCTGCGAATGTGGCGGCTGCTGGAGATCCTGCGGTCGCTGGGCCACGATCTGACCTATGTCACCGCCGACCTCCGTGCTTCGGAGCCGTGGGCCAGTCGGTTGGTGGATTCCGGTGTGTCGGTTCTTCGGCCCTCCTTCAACCTCTCGTTGAGGCGACACCTTCGCCGCCATGGGGAGAGTTACGACGCGATCTGGCTTTGTCGCGTCAGTGTTGCGCACAGACTCCTACCCAGCGTCAAGAAGTACTGCCCTCGGGCCCGGGTGATCTTCGATACGGTAGATCTTCACTTCCTCCGCGAGCTACGCCAGGCGGAGCTGTCGGCAGACTCCGGGGCTCTGAAGCGGGCCGCCGAGACTCGCGAGCTGGCGTTGGATGGGGTCCGACAGGCCGATTCGACGATCGTGGTGAGTGCTGACGAGGCCGATCTGCTACAGGAGATGTGTCCCGATGCCAGCCTCCGGATCATCTCGATGATCCACGAGCCGCTGGCAGAAGTGGCGGCCTTCGAGGCCCGCCGGGGACTCGTCTTCGTGGGTGGGTTCGAACATCGCCCCAATCAGGATGGTGTGGAGTGGTTCGTCTCCAGAGTCCTGCCGAACATCCGTACCTCGTTGCCCGAGGAACCGTTCTGGATCGTCGGCAGTGGGGCAGCAAAGCACCTGAAACTGTTCTCGGGATCAGGAGTGACGGTCGTCGGTTGGGTCCGGGACCTCGGTTCCATCTACGCGCGCTCTCGACTCTCCGTGGCACCGCTCCGCTTCGGTGCCGGAGTCAAGGGCAAGATCACGCAGAGCCTAGCTCACGGACTGCCCTGCGTCGCGACCTCCATCGCCTGCGAAGGGATGCCCCTGGTGCACCAGGAAAGCGTCTTGATGGCCGACGATGAGGCCTCCTTCGCCGCTGCCGTGGTTCGACTTCACCAGGATCGAGATCTCTGGCGCTCGCTGTCGTCAGCCGGCTTGCAGATTGTCTCGGAGCATTACTCCAGGCAGCGGGCCGAGGGCGAGCTTGTCGATCTGCTGTCCTAAGCCTCGAACGACCCAGAGCGGCGGCCCTCACTGTCGCTTCCTCGGTTCGAGGTGGAGCTTCGCTGGTAGACTGCGTGTCGCCGTTGTTCTGGCGGCTTCCGGGTCGGAATCATGTTCCAGGTCTTCCAGTCGCACAGGTCTCCAAGAGCCTCAGGCAGAACACCGACCTGCGGTCTGGCCCTGACGGCGACTCTCCTTTCCGTGCTGGGTGGTTGTGCGAGCGAACCGGTGTCGGAGCCGCCCCCACTGGAGGCCCGGCCGCATCCGGTCATCATTTTCGACATCGATACGCTGCGTGCCGATCGGCTGGGTTGCTATGGCAACCCCAGTCCGACGAGTCCGGTCATCGACGCCCTCGCCGAGGAGGGCGTGCTCTTCGAATGGGCCTTCAGTCAGGCCCCGACGACTCCACCTTCCCAGGCGTCGATTCTCACCTCGCTCTACCCCTCGGTCCACGGCGTCAAGGGCAGGAAAGACCGACTCGCCAAGGAGATCACGACGCTGGCTGAAGTCTTTGCAGCCCAGGGATTTGTCACCGGTGCCTTCGTGGATGGGGGCTACATGAATCGCGGCTTCGGCCTGCTCCAGGGCTTCCAGACCAAGGTGGATGGGCCGGGAGGCCCCGAGAAGAACGCCCCGACCGCACAGCAGGGGCTTCGCAACCACGCCGAGGAGGACTTCCTTCTCCTGGTCCACACCTACGATGTCCACACTCCGT
>JAUVRX010000197.1 GCA_030597375.1 Acidobacteriota bacterium | reverse complement strand
TGACCCGAAACAACTTGGCAAGACCGAAATCGAGAATTCGAACCCGTCCGTCCCGGCCGACCATGACGTTCTGGGGTTTCAGGTCGCGATGGAGGATGCCCTTCTCGTGGGCCGTGCTCAGCGCATCCGCCAGGGCAATCCCGATCTCGAAGAATCTCTGCAGGCTGAGACCGTTCTTGGGAACCGCGTCCGAGAGAGTCTTGCCCTCCACGTACTCCATCGTCAGGAAGTGGAGGCCGTCGACCTCCTCGACCGAATAGATGGTGACGATGTTGGGGTGGTCGAGGGCCGCGACTGCCCTGGCCTCGCGACGAAAGCGCTCGAGTCGCTCCTGATTCGCAGCGGCTTGCGGCGGCAGGACCTTGAGAGCGATCTTGCGGCCCAGCTTCTCATCCCGCGCCAGGAAGACCTCACCCATGCCGCCTCTTCCGAGCTTGCGGAGGATCTTGTAATGAGAAATTGAATCGCCGATCATCGAGCCTCTCCCTCGCGGCTCCTGCTGGACGATCTCGATCTTGTAGCTGGCTTCGATTGTATACCGCCGGGAGGAGCTATTCCTCTACCGCCCCATCGCTCCGAGCCACCGTTGAGGGTCCACAGAGCCGCCGGCTGCGCCCTGGTACCCTCGAAAGCAGAGTGGGCAATTTCCGTTTCCATCGTCGGGCGTCTCGAATCACCCTGTCGGCCCTGGTGGCAGGCCTGCTGGGAATCGGCGCGCTATCGGCAGCTGAGCCCTATTGCCAGCAGAATCCGATCGTCTACTGCAACGACTTCGAGACGCACTCCTGGGAAGGCATGGAGCACGAGGACGACGCCACACTCGTGATCGCGGGCGTACCGGGCGTCCACACGTTTCAGGGCAGTGGCTCCATCGAGGCCGAGCTGGACACCGACGGCACCAACGCCAGCTTCGGATACCGGTTCTTCGGGGAGGAGCGGATCTATGTACGCTTCTACATGAAGTGGGACGGCGCCTGGGATCGGCCGATGCATCACTTCTTCGCCATCCACGGCGACCGGGCCGACGATCCGTGGTCCTGTCACGGCACCGCAGGTTGTCGTCCCAATGGCATCAAGTGCCTCAATGGTGCGACGGTGGACAGCCGTGAGACGGTGCCGGACGAGCTACCCGGCGAGCCCTTTTTCTACAGCTACTTCCCCGACATGAGCTGCGACCCGGGCAACGTCTGTGACAACTACGCGGACCCGGACGCCATCTGCCAAGGGTGTGCCAACAGGGGGCTGCCCTGTAACAGCGGCCTCGAGTGCTGCTGGGGCAACCACTTCAACCTCAACCAGGGGGTTCCCGTCTCCATGGAGCAGGACCGCTGGTACTCCGTCGAGACCATGATCCAGGCCAATTCGGTCTTACTGGGGTCGGGCAACTACGACGGCGAGATGGCCCTGTGGATCGACGGCGAGTTGGTGGCCCACCACACCGGCATGCTGTGGCGGCACGCGGAAGAGCTCCTGCTGAACCACTTCATCGTCTGGAACTACTTCCCCGAGGCCACCCAGACCTACCGCATCTGGTTCGACAACCTCGTCATCAATACTTCGTATATCGGTGCCTTCGGGGAGATGGTCTTCCAGGACGGCTTCGAGACCGGCAATACCTCGGCCTGGACTGACGCGATTCCCTGACGGGGAGGCGGTTCCCGGGCCCCGCTCTCAGGGAGCAGCTTCGGCGGCCTTCGGGCTGGCATGGTCGAGAATCTGGTCGCGGCGCTCCAGCAGCGCATCGATCTGCCGGTCGCTGATCAGGTCACCAAGATCTTCCTGCAGAGTCGACTTTTCGAGGCCTTCGAGGGCGGCGATCAAGTCGGCATCGACGGTCACGGTCCTGTCCTCTTCCCAGCCGATCTCCGATGAGCTCGAAAATGCCTTCGAGTGATCGATGAGATACAGCTTGTCCTGCCGGACCGAGCAGAGGATGTCTCCGGCTGTCCGGTCGCGGTTGCCGATCAAGGCATCGAAAACCACACCCTCTGCGATGCGGTCCTTGACCCAATCCCGGTTGAAGAACTCCAACTCATAGGCCGTTGCCGCCTCCTGATCCACGGCGTCCTCGACCCACAGCTGCAGCGAGCCCTGCTCACCGTCCAGATCTCGTAGGACACACACCGGGACCAGGCCCAACTCGAGCTTCCGGTCCAGCAGGTAGGCCGCCACCTCGTGCTCATAGCGGTCCGTGATCCCATCAGGGCTCAGCTCACCCTCGATCGAGACGTTCTTGAAAATGCCACGCTGCTTCTTGCCCGCCAATTCCAACTCCACGAGTCGCGGCCGAGTGCTGCCACGGCCCAGGTCGCGCGACGCGACCACCACTGCCTGTTCCAGAAACTCCTGCAGCTCGGCTTCGGGCCACTGCGCGCCCGCCTGCGGATCGAGTCTGCCAATCGGAAGCTCCTTCGGTGCCTCGATCTCTCGGCCTGTCGAGGCATCGAGCACCAGGATGTCGTCGCCTTCGACCACCAGAGCTTGAAGGGTGTCACTGGAACTGATGTCGTGATCGATGCGGAAGAGCCGGTTTTGGAACCGTGATGTAATCTCCCGGCCGGTCGTCGGGCTGTGGGCCACGACCATCGCCCTGGCACCCATGAGCTCGAGCGTGCGCTCCAGGCTGTCGCGCTCGATACGCTCGTCCTCGTGCGAGCCGCCTCGATACCACAATGGGCCTCGGGCCCCGAGCATCAGACTGTCGGCCGTTCCCACGAGTCCGTCGAGGGCCTGGCGCATGTCCTCCGGGAGTTGGTCTGCCTGCTCCAGCCCCTGATTCCTCACCCATACGATGTCGGCGTATTCCATCCAGGGCGCGATGACGCCCTCCTCGACCAGCACTTCGCGAGACTCCAGATGGAGTCGCAAATCGCTTCCCAGGCGTCGATTGATCTCGTCGAGCCCAACGGCTGCGGTCTCCTCGGTCATTCCGCCGTGCAGGTAGAGCACGTCATTGACCTTCACCACGGCCGGCAGCCCGAGTAGCCAACTGCCGTACTCGCCGTCAGGATTCAAGCTCTGCTGGCGGGCAAAGTAACCCGGCGGGTACTTCTTCTCGAACTCGAGAGTCGCCATCTCCTTGCTCTTGTTCTTCGGTCGATTCTTCAGATAGGAGCGCAACGCGGCTTTGCGATCCTCCTTTCGCCCCTCCTCGGCAAAGGACTCGAAGGCCCCTGGATTCACGTAGCGAAGGTCCCGCATGAGGTTCATCGCTTCGTGGTTGCCGAGCAGCATGTGGACCTGCCCCCCAGTGGCCTCGGCCTCGATCTGCAACCGCCGAATCATGTCCATCAGCTCGCGGTCTTTTGCACCACGATCCAGAATGTCGCCGGTCACGACCAGATGTTGCTCCCCCCCGATCCAGTGGAGATCGTCATCGATCAAGCCGGCGGCCTGAAAGAGCCGAATCGCCTTCTCGTAGCTGCCGTGGAGATCCCCTACCGCCACCACCCGGACCACATCGGTCCATTCGTACTGCGATATCTGCTCGGCTGGCGACGCAGAGGCTCGACCCTGCGGGGCAACTGCCTGCAGAACGAGGATTGCTGCCAATGTGAACGAAGCTCTGTGAATCATTGGAGGTTCCGCCAATCTGAAGGTGAGATCATACTCCCCTGCACCCCTCGTTTCCAGAACGACCGCATATTGGCGGGCGGTTGTCCCGACAGGGTGCCAGGCACTTATCCGAGGGAGAGTGACTGCAGGCTACCCGGATGGTGCCAGGCACTTATCGGGTGCGGCCAGTCCTACATAGACGAAGCTGACCACGCGGAGGCGTCACCGGTCTCGAACCCATCGGAGAAGACGAGATCGGGCTGCCATCCCGCCAGCTCAGCGAACATCCACCAGGCGGCACGGCCCTTGAGCACACAGTTCAGCGTTGCATCTGCCGGTTTGGCGGAGTGGGCGCAGCTGCCGAGGCCATCGTATCCATCGACTCCATTGCCGGTCGTGAGCTGGTCGAGCTCCGAACCGGGGTTTGCACCGATCCACTCCACCGCCCAGTTGCCGCCGTTGTAGTCGAGGTTGTCCTGGAGAAAGAGGTCCCAGAAATAGGCGGCGGCGGGGTCGTAGGCCTCGATGTCGGCGAAGTCGAACAGAATGCGGCCATGGGTCTGAGTGTGCTCACGAATGAGCTGATTGTTGTAGTGCACGCGGTCGGGTGCCATGTCCTCGCCCTGCCCCTGGGCGTGGCCTGTCATGAATACGAACTGGACGTCTGGGTACTCGGCGACCAGGATCTCCATGTTGTCGACGTACCGCTGTGCGTCGTGCCAGTCGATGCTGCACCACGACCACATGACGACGTTGATGTGGGCGTTGGCGGGCAAGTCCAGGAAGTTCCGCGTACAGGTCACCCATGGGGTCACCCCGTTGCCGTCGATGGAGTCGCCCTGGCTTAGATCGGACACGCTGCACGGGATTCCGAGATCGTCGAGATCGAGCCCCGCCGAGCCGTCGTCCGACCATTGGTAGGTACCCCCGTAGTCTGGAAAGCTCTCGAGCGCGTTCAGGCCGCTGACGAGCTGGCTGCCGTGGCTGGTGTGGTTGTAGGCGATGTGGAGATCTGCAGCCGCCTGGGTGATCGCGGCTCCGGGCACCTGGTTCAGATTTGTGCAGGAGTGATCGACGAGCATCTGGCCTCGTCCGACCAGAGGCCCGAGCAAGAAGACCAGCACTGCCACCAGCACTGCGTGGAGACGAACCCGTAGTCTGAGCATCGCGTACCCTCCTGCGAGCGGCGCGGTTGTCAGAATCGCCAACCTGTCGAGATCCATTGTCGCAAAGGTCTCTTGGCTTCTCTGTGAAGGAGATCACGTCGACGTCTCGGTTCACCCCGATGCAGGGTCTGCCCATCCGGATGCCCGCGGTGACGGACGCGTCAACCGCCACTGCACCTTGGCTGCAATGGTGCTAGAGGTTCGGCCGGGGGGACTCCAGGGGGTTCTCGCGCGGAAGGGAGGAAAGCCCGTCCCCTACGAGGAACAGAGCCCGGAGCAGGTCTCAAATTGACAGCCCTCCGCGGCCCCAGTACGCTGGCTGTCCGGGGTGGAGCTTCGGCTCCATCGGTCCATTGCCGCACTCTCTCCACCAGCCGCCCATGTCCTGGTCGATCCGTCCGCGCCTGCCACTTGTCGCCGCGCTCACGGCCCTCATGGCCGTCGTGGCCACGCAGGCCTCGGCCCAGACCGCACGCATCTCCGAAGAGACGCGAACCCTACAGACCTATCCCTTCTCGGAACCGAACCCGGTACCGATTCTGACGAAGGACGCGCGCCTCTATCCGTACCACTCCTTCGAGGGCTACTCGGCCACGCCCGAGCCCCGGGACTGGAAGGTCGTCCGCCTCGAGAACGACATCATCGAGGTGTTCGTTCTACCGGAAGTCGGGGGCAAGGTCTGGGGCGCCGTC
>JAUVRX010000220.1 GCA_030597375.1 Acidobacteriota bacterium | reverse complement strand
GGACGCCGTGCTGGTGCCCAAGAAGGCGCTGGTCTATGACGCCGATCAGATCTTCGTCTTTCGCATGAAGAATGACGACACCGTCGAGAGGTTGCTCATCGAAGCTGCTCTTCAGGACCGGGACAACATCGAGCCGGCTTCGCTTCTCGCCGCCGGCGATCGGCTGGTCGTGGGCGGCCAGTCGCGCCTCAAGGCCGGCCCCATCGTGAGGCGTGTGGGTCCCGGACGGCCGCAGGCCAGCGAGCCAGCCGAGCAGGAGGCGCAATAGGGGGTGTAGGGGCGGGTCTTGCACCCTGCCGATGAGAATTGTCGGGGCGGGTCTTGCACCCTCCCGCGGGCGCCCGCCCGGGACGCCCCTACGAATGAGGCAATGAGGCAATGAGGCATTGAGGCATTGGGGTAATGAGGCCGTGGGGCAATGAGGCAATGAGAAGTTGAAGCGGCCGGACCTGTGCCGGCCGGGGTGGGCGGGGAACGGCGCCTCTGCCGGCCGGAAGCTGTCGCATAACCTCGGACTGTTACGCCCCCAAGCTCCTAAGCCCCTAAGCCCCAAACCCATGACTACCGACAACCCCACCACGACCAACACCCCCTCCGGCGGCCTCTCCAGCTTCACCACGCGGCGACCGGTGGCCATCACCATGGTCTTCGTGGCGGCGGTGGTCTTCGGCTACTTCTCCTACGGGCGGCTTCCGGTCAACCTCATGCCGGAGCTGTCGTATCCGACCATCACGGTGCGCACGGAGTACCCGGGGGCGGCGCCGGAAGAGGTGGAGAACGACATCAGTCGGCCGGTGGAAGAGGCGCTTGGTGTCGTTGGCGGTCTGCGGCGCATCAGCTCCATCAGCCGGGCCGGGGTCAGCGACGTCGTCCTGGAGTTCACCTGGGACACCACCATGTCGGATGCGATCCAGGATTCCCTGGAAAAGCTGGATCTGATCCTGCTTCCCGAGGAGGCCGAGCGGCCCCTCATCTTGCGTTTCGACCCGTCGCTCGACCCGGTCATGGAGCTCAGCCTTTCGGGAAGCGGTAATCGCTTCGAAGGCGAGGAGGGTCTCAGGCGCCTGCGGCGAATCGCCGACCTTCAGGTCAAGCGATCCCTCGAACCGATCAAGGGCGTGGCTGCCGTGAGGGTGCGGGGCGGCCTTGAAGAGGAGATCCACGTCCTGCTGGACGAGATGGAGCTTCGTCGCACGGGTCTCTCCATTCAGACCGTCATCGACCGACTGGCGCAGGAGAACATCAACCTGGCCGGCGGCACCTTGACCGAGGGTCGTACCGAATACATGGTGCGGACCCTCAACGAGTACGAGAATCTCGAGCAGATCTCGGACACCGTCGTGGCGCGCTACGAGGACCGGGACGTTCGGGTGCGGGACATCGGCAGGGTCGTCAACTCGCACAAGGAACGCGAGATCCTGACGCGCACCAACGGCCTCGAGAGCGTCCAGATCGATATCTTCAAGGAGGCCGACGCCAATATCGTCGCCCTGGCCAAGCGGGTGACGGCGGCGCTCGGTGACTTCGACATCGAGAAAGCCCAGGAGGAGGCCGAGCTCAAGGCGCAGGGCGGTGCGGTAGACGAAGGCAAGAAGAAAGCCGAGAAGAAGGCCGATGCCGGCAAGAAATGGTTCGGCAAGAAGAAGCCGCCACCTCCACCGGGCCTCATCGAGCAGACCTGGCGCAGCGAAGGGGCCCAGATGACCCTGGTGGCCGACCGCTCGCTGTTCATCGAAAGCAGCATCAAGGAGGTTCGCAATACGGCGATCCTCGGCGGTATGCTGGCCGTGCTGGTCCTCTTCTTCTTCCTCGAGGACCTGCGGACCACCACGATCATCGCCATCAGCATTCCCATCTCCCTGCTGGTGACCTTCGCCCCCTTGAACATGCTGGGTGTGAGTCTCAACATCATGTCCCTGGGAGGGCTGGCCCTGGGGATCGGCATGTTGGTGGACTCCTCGATCGTGGTGCTGGAGTCCATCTTCCGCTGTCGTGAAGAGGGGGACGACCGGGAGACGGCGGCCAACAGGGGGACCTCCGAGGTGCGTGGTGCCGTCATCGCCTCGACGCTCACCACGATCGCCGTGTTCTTTCCGATGGTCTTCGTGGAGGGAGTGGCCGGTCAGGCTTTTGGTGACCTCGGCCTGGCCGTCGTCATCTCGCTTCTGGCCTCGCTGGTGGTGGCGCTCTTCCTGATTCCCATGCTGGCCAGCCGCGAAGGGTTCCAGTGGACCGAGACCAGGGCGCTCGAGACCCATTGGAAGCAATTCGGCGCCTGGAGGGTCTTGAAACGGGATTGGCAGAGCTTCAGAGCCGCTGGAGAGAAGCCACGAGGCAGGGTCCGTAAGGTTTTTCGCTGGCTCTCCTATCCCCTCGTGGTGCTCTATCTGGTCCTCCGCTTTCTCGTCGGAGCGATCCTCGAGGTCATCGGCAAGACCAGCCTGGCATTCTTCTTCGGCTTCATCTGGCTGACCCGCAAGGCGATTGCCCCGGCACTGGGCGCTGTCTTTGGCGGCATCGTCTACCTTCCTGTGAAGCTGACCCATGCCCTGTTGGACGCGATGCACGAGTGGTACCCGAAGGCTCTTCGCTGGGCTATCCGCAACCCCGTCACCATGTTCATCCTGGTCCTGGGTTCGTTGGCAGCCACCGCCTGGCTGACCACTTCCCTGGGTACCGAGTTGCTGCCGGAGGTGCATCAGGGTGAATTCACCGTAGAAGTGCAGCTGCCGGTGGGCACACCCATCGAAGCCACGGAGGAGATCGTCTCTCCGGTCGAGAAGGCGATTCTCGAGGAAAAAGAGCACATCGAGGCGCTGCTGCTCACCGTGGGCTACGACGCTGCCTACTCGAATCGCTCCGATGAAGGGGAGCACACCGCGAGATTCAAGATCTTGCTGGACCGGGCCGATCCGGGGCTGGAGGAGGAGGTGATTCGTCGCCTGAGGGCTCGATTCGCCGAGATCCCCGACCTCGACGCTCGAGTGACGCGACCGGTGCTTTTCAGCTTCAAGGCTCCCATCGAAGTCGAGGTCCACAACGATGATCTGGTGCTGCTTCGGCAGCAGGCCGGCAGGGTCAAGGAGACCATGGCAGCCATGCCGCAGTTGGCGGATGTGGAAACGACCCAACGCCGTGGTGCGCCGGAGGTCCAGGTGATCTACAACCGGGACCTGCTGTCACGCTACGACCTGAACCTGGCCCAGGTGGCGCGGCTCGTGCGCGACAAGGTGCAGGGCTACGAAGCCACCCGATTCAATATGAAGGACCGCCGCATCCCTATCGTGGTGCGCTTGAAGTTGGAGGACAGGGAGACGGTGGAGGAGGTCCGCACCATGATCATCAATCCGGGAGGGGATCGGCCGATTCCCCTCTCGGCAGTCGCTACGGTGGAGTTGGCCGAAGGGCCGAGTGAGGTTCGCAGAATCGACGGCCGACGAGTGGGACTGGTAACGGCGAACATCGCCATGGGCTCGCTGGGCGGGGCCGTGGAGGCCATCAAGGACGAGCTCGAGGCCATGAGCCGGACCACCGGCTTGACCTTCCTCATCTCCGGCCAGAATGAGGAGTGGGAGCGCAGCCAGGGGAGTCTTGTGCTGGCCCTCGTGCTGTCGGTGTTTCTCGTCTATGTGATCATGGCGGCACAGTTCGAGTCCCTATGGCAACCCCTGGTGATCCTGTTCACCATCCCGCTGGCCTTCTTCGGCACGATGCTGACGCTCTATCTGCTGGGTATCAGTCTCTCCATCGTGGTCTTTCTGGGCATGATCATGCTGGCAGGAATCGTCGTCAACAACGCCATCGTCCTGGTGGACTACATCAATATCCTGCGGAGTCGCGGCATCGAGTTGACGGAGGCGGTCGTCACTGCCGGCTCCGTTCGCTTGCGACCCATTCTCATGACCACCGCCACGACCACGCTCGGCCTCCTGCCGATGGCCCTGGGCCTGGGCGATGGCGCCGAGCTGCGGACTCCGATGGCTGTTGCGGTGATCAGCGGCCTGCTCGTCTCCACCCTGCTGACGCTGTTCGTCATCCCTTCGATCTACACCCAGGTGAGCCGGCTCAGGGGCCAGTTGACGGGCGAGAAGACAACCGAGGTCGCCATCGAGCGGCCAGTTCTCGGTGAAGTGGCGCCTGCCGACGCGGCGCCCTTCGAGAGCGGCTAGAGGCAGATGGGCGAGGAGTCAGGAATGGGCAACAACGATCCGAGCAAGGCGGTCACCACCGAGACGACAGCTCGGGAGGCTCGCCTGCCTCGATTCTCACTCGATCGGCGCATCACGGTCCTGATGATCCTGCTGACGGTGATCGTCCTCGGGACGGTGGCGACTCTCAGTATCCCCATCGAGCTCCTCCCATCGGGCTTCTCGGGTCCCCACCTGAGCGTGCGGGTTCCCTGGCGGGAAGCACCTTCGCGGGAGGTTCTCGACAAGATTGTCCTGCCGCTGGAGGAAGAGCTGTCGACCGTCGCCGGCATCGATACGTTGAACTCCTATGCTCGAACCGGCTTCGGCATGTGCAACCTCATGTTCAAGCAGGGCACGGACATGGACGTGGCCTACCGGGAGGTGCGGGATCGAGTCGAGCGGGCTCGGATCCAGATGCCCGACGATGTGGAGCAGATCTTCGTCTACAAGGATGATGCTTCCGGCATCCCGATCTTCTTTCTGGGTCTGGCCATCGATCCGGCGGTGGTCGATGTCTACAACCTGATCCAGGACGAGATCGTCCTACCGCTGCAACGCATCGACGGAGTGGCCTCCATCGACACCCACGGCCTGGAGGAAAAGGAGATCCTCATCGAGCGCGATCGGGAACGGACCTCGGCGGCGGGATTGAACATCTACGAGCTGGCACAACAGCTTTCGGGTGACAACTTCACTCTCTCCAGCGGTACGGTCTACCAAGGGG
>JAUVRX010000032.1 GCA_030597375.1 Acidobacteriota bacterium | reverse complement strand
TTCAGCAGGGCGTTGTAGGCGCCACCGTTGAGCGGCAGGGCTCCCACCACCTCGCCATAGATCTTGCGGAACAGGAAGAGGACTGCGGCGACGATCAGGAGAGCCAGCCAGGCGTACTGGCCAGCCTGCAGGATGGCCAGGGCCGAAACGTAAAGACACGACGAGGTGATGTCGTTGCCGCAGATAGCGGTAGCTGGAAGCTCCGAAAGGCCAGGGTGCGCTCGGGCCGTCAAGTGCTCGACAGCAGGCTCGTCCGCTGTCTGGCTGGAAGCTCGGGCCATGGGGCTCTTAGTGTAGCCCAGAAGAAGTGGCCAGAAAAAGTGGCTGGCACCTGTACAATCCGCGACCCGTGGACACTGGCATTTTGGCCATTGAGAGGATCATTTTGGGTGCCGAAGGGCGCCTTTTGGGCGCCGAGCTGGCAAGGTGCCTGAAAAGTGGGTGGCACCTGCCGTAAGATGAGTGGCACCTGCCGCGCTCTGTGGTTTGCAGGTGCCGGATTTCGTCGTGAATCCCCCTCCGAAAAGCTACTGGCTGATACCGGCCATCATCGCTCTTCTGCAGGCGCTGCCGTTCCTTGCCACCTTCTGGCTGACGCCTCCCGCGGGTCAGACCTACCTGAGGGTGGGCTACATGCCCGAGGACATGCACGCCTACATGAGCTTCATTCGGCAGGTGCCGGATAGTGGAGCCTTCCTTTTCGAGAACCGCTTCGTGACTGGGGACCAATCAGGCCGGTTCGTGCTGCTGTTTCACTGGCTCCTGGGCACGGTGTCGGCAGTGGTCGGCATGGCCCCTCATTGGGTGCTGGAGCTGTCGAGAATTCCACTCATCTTCGCTTTTTTTGCTGTTCTCTGGTGGTTCCTGGAGCCGATTCTTGCCGACAGACGGAAGCGCCTCTGGGCCGCCGGGCTTGTCGGCTTCAGCGGGGGTCTGGCGGGGTTTTTCCGTCCTCTGGCGGAGCAGCTACCGGCCGACGGTGGCAAGCCGTTTCTGGTCTCGACCTGGCACCTGTACGGCTGGAGTACCTTCGAGAGCCTCTACAATCCACTCTGGATCTGCGCCTTCACCCTCCTGCTCATTACCCTGCGCCGGCTCCTGCGGCCATCCGATGACGGGCGTTGGCTGCTCGACTGGGGCGTCGGGCTTTTGCTGGTGGTCTTGTGGTTCGTCCACCCCTATTCGGCGATGGTGGCCTTCGCGGTCGGGGTAGCTCGGCCCGTGGCCCAGTTGATTGTCGAGGGCGTCGTCCAGAAGCGGCGGTTGCTGGGTCTGGGGCTTTCCTTCGCGGCGGCGCTGGCGGCCATTCTCGCTGTGGCCGCCTGGCCGCTGGCCGACCCTGTCTTCCGGGCCTCCTCCGGCCAGTTTTTCGGTCGCCAGCAGCTGGCGGTGTTCTGGTATCCGGTCACCCTGGGGCTTGTCCTGGCGTTCGCCATCAAAGGTGGAGTCCACTGGATCGAGACCAGGAACATCTACCGGTCCTCCTTCCTCGGTTGGATCGGCGCTGTGGTCCTCTTGCACACTTCACCGGTAATCAACGGGTACCACTTCGTGCCCTATCTGCATCTGCCGATCTCGATCCTGGCGGCCACCCAGATGCCGGGTATCTGGGATCGCCTGTGGGATGTGGACCTTCGGAAGACCCTGGCGGCCGTTTTGATGCTGGTGCTTCTCTTCGCGTCACCGATCCTGGTCACTCTCGAGTCGGTACGAGATCTGGAGGCGCGGAACCTGGTGCCCGAAGTGTTCGTGGAGATGACCTCGGCGATGGCCGAGCTGCCGCCAGGTCGAGCCCTGGTACCACCTCAGATGGGGATGCTTGTCCCGGCCTACACCCATCACCCGGTCTGGGCCGGTCACTGGTTCCTGACGCCGGACTACTGGTCGCGTGTCGATCAGTACGCCGCAATGATCGGCGATCCCGGCAGGCAACGGGCGCTGCTGGAGCTGCTCCAGGTGGAGCGCATTCGGTATCTGGTCGTTCCCGCAAAGGTGGGTGATCGAATTGCCTCTGCTCTGGGGAGCAAGGTCCAAGATCGACTACCAAGGGGCGAGCTGGAGCTACTGACCCTGAGCTGGTAGAGCTGGCTCGGACTCCCGGTCGGCAGATGCCTCCGTCCCGCCGAACAGGTACTGAGCCGTAGGCACAACGAACGGGTCGAAGTCGAGTCCCCTGGCGCCACCTCCGACACTCGGATTCATTGAATACCCCCAGGGGTAATTCTCGAAAGGCTCTTGGCTTCGTCGTTCCAAGGTCGTATACTTTGCGCGGCCGCCGTTCGGTTTGCACCCGCCTGACCCGTGGCGCGCGTGCCTTTGTCGAGGCCCGAGCGGCGGCCACTTCTTTTCCAACCTTCAACGGCCAGTTCTTCGTGCCCAGCTTCTGCGAAGCTGGGTCTGGGGCATTGGGGCTTTGAGGCATTGGGGCGGTGAAGCGGTGGGGCAATGAGGGATCAGGGGCCTGGAGGATCGAGGGTGGCAGGGTTTTGTATTCTGATGGGTCGCCCCTGTACAATCTGTGGAACGCAGGCGATTGCACTGGCTTCAATCCACTGTGGTGCAGGAACAGAGAATCCGTGTCGGCAAGAACTAGACGGGATTGGCTTCCGCAACAAGACCGCCGCGCCGGTGGAGACCGTCGCTCGGGTCTGGATCGTCGATCGGGGGAGAGAAGAGCCATGCAAATGCCACAGCAGTCCAGAGCCGAAGCGCCGCCGCCAGCGCCGGAGGTCGATCCCGAGAGACGCGAACACCGGCGACACGCGGTGTCCAACCTGCGCCTCAGCGGGCCGATCCGCGGCGATGTCCTGAACACATCACCGACAGGAATAGCGGTACAGACCAACGAGAGCTTGCGAGTCGGCTGGAGCTATGCCTTCAAGATGAAGCACGGCTCCGACTTGATCCGAATTCCGGGCAAGATCCAGTGGTGCCGGCTCGTGCGGTTGATGCGCATCGACGAGGAGGAGTACCTTCCCGTCTTCCGCATGGGAGTCGAGCTGGCCGGCAGCGTTTGGAACAAATCCCAGATCTACGTCTATCCATGATTGCAGGCTGGCGGACGCTCAGGACGCCAGGACCTCGAGACCCCAGGCCCCGAAACCTGCGATTTCTACCTTCACGTCTCTGAAAGAGACCGATCGATGGCACGAATCCTCGTTACAAGCGCTCTGCCCTACATCAACGGCATCAAGCATCTCGGCAACCTCGTCGGCTCCATGCTGCCTGCGGACATCTACGCACGGTTCGAACGCCAACGGGGGAACGACGTTCTTTACATTTGCGCCACCGACGAGCACGGCACGCCGGCGGAGTTGGCGGCTCGAGAAGAGGGTCTCGAGGTCGACGAGTACTGCCGGCAACAGCAGCAGATCCAGGCCGACATCTACCGGCAATTCGATCTTTCCTTCGACCACTTCGGCCGCAGCTCTTCGGCCGAGAACCGGGAGTTGACACAGCACTTCTGTCGTCGCCTGGACGACAACGGTCTGATCGAGGAGCGCACCACACAGCAGGTCTACTCGAAGGCCGATCAGAGATATCTGCCCGATCGCTACATCATCGGTACCTGTCCCCATTGTCAGTATGAGGCGGCGAGGGGGGATCAGTGTGAGAACTGCACCCGCGTTCTCGATCCGACCGATCTGCTGGAGCCGCGTTCGGCGATCTCCGGCAGCACCGATCTCGAGCTGCGGGAGACTCGTCACCTCTTTCTTCTCCAATCCAAGCTGGCGGGGCGTCTCGAGAAGTGGATCGATCAACAGACGGATTGGCCGATCCTGGTGACCTCCATTGCCAAGAAGTGGCTCAAGGAGGGTCTCCACGATCGTGGCATCACACGCGATCTTTCGTGGGGTGTTCCCGTCGACCGCAAGGGGTTCGAAGACAAGGTGTTCTACGTCTGGTTCGACGCCCCGATCGAGTACATCGCCGCGACTCAGGAGTGGGCGAACGAGGAACCGGAGGAGCGAGATTGGCGCTCATGGTGGTACGAGGCGGACGACGTTCGCTACGTGCAGTTCATGGCCAAGGACAACGTTCCCTTCCACACGATCAGCTTTCCCGGCACCATTCTGGGCTCCGGCGAGCCTTGGAAGATGGTGAGTTACATCAAGGGATTCAACTGGCTGACCTACTACGGAGGGAAGTTCTCGACGAGCCGCAAACGGGGCGTGTTCATGGACCGGGCTCTAGAGAAGTTTCCTGCGGATTACTGGCGCTACTGGCTGATTGCAAACGCTCCGGAGAGCGACGACACGGACTTCACCTTCAAATTCTTTGCCGGCGGCGTCAACAAGGACCTGGCCGACACCTTCGGAAATTTCGTCAATCGGTGCTGGAAGTTTACGCAGTCGCGTTTCGACGGCGTGGTTCCCGAGGGTGGGCAGCCGGGCGAGGCGGAGCGACAGTTGGCCGCGGTCCTCGATGCCAAGATGGCCGCCTACACCGCCCATCTGGAGGAGATGCGGTTTCGCAAGGCGCTCGCGGATCTGCGGGCGATGTGGGTCCTGGGAAATGAATATCTTACCCACGCGGCTCCCTGGAAGGTGATCAAAGAGGATCCGGAGCAGGCGGCGATGATGGTCCGCACCGGCATGCAGCTCATTCGGCTGTTTGCCGTCCTCTCCTGGCCGGTCATCCCGTCGACGAGCCTGCGGGTTCTGGAGGCGCTCGGCGAGAAGGACGAGATTCCGGCCTGGCCCTCTGGCTCGGCTGTGGACGACCTTCAGGCGCTGGCGCCTGGGACCCCTCTCGGAGAGCTGGGAATTCTGTTCCGCAAGATCCCTCCCGAAGAGCAGGAGTCCCTCGAACTGGAGTTTGGAGGGGAGTCGGGCTAGACGCCTCCTGGCGTCCTCCTGTCGAACCCCTGAATGCCTGGGTACCTGCTGAGTTCGGCCACCTCGCTGCCCGGGCACCGCCCCACGGAGGTTGACTCGAACCTGAAGATGTCGAGCTGTGGGAGATGATCTAGCTTGTCAGTCGTTTCCCTGCCGGTTCCGCCCAGCGGATCAGCAGTACCGCTCCGACCACCGCCAGTACGATCTCGGCGGCCCCGCACAGTAGGAAGGCGAAGGCGAATCCATGGGTGGTATAGGCCCACCCGCCGAGGATGGGTCCGACGGCAAAGCCCATCGATCCGGCCAGATTGAACCCGCCCATCGCGCTGGCGCGAACCTGCGGGTCACTCCATTGGGAGACCAGGAGGATGGCTGGCGGAAACATGATGGCGGCGAAGACTCCCAGGACCACCATCATGGGCTGCAATGAGCTCAGATCGGAGAATCCCAGTCCGCAGAGTGCAAGACCATAGAGTAGGGAGCCGACCACTAGCGGGCCACCGGCGCCGATCCGCTCTGCCAGCCTGCCCGCGAAGTACTGCAGGAATGCGAACGGCAGCAGGAACAGCGCCAGGAATCGGCCGCGCAGTGCCGGGTCTGTGGCTCCCAGGGAGTCGATATAGAAGGGAAAGACGACTACGAAGAGTCCCACAGCCAGCCGATCGACGAAGTGAAAAGCGAAGGGGAGGGCCACGCGGGGTGTGGACTTTAGCGAAGCCAGGATCTCTCGCACCCGGAGTTGGCGTGACAGGGTCGGCGATTCTCGGAGGAAAAGAGACATCGCCGCGAGCAGGGCGAAAGAGATCGCTGCAGCGAGCAGTGGAGCGCGGGCACCGTACCAGCGGGTCAGGTATCCGCCCATGGGGGCACCGACCGCAACGCCCAGGATGAGCGAGGCTCCCATCAGTCCCATGAACCGCCCCTTGCGGCCGTACACAGGGTGATCGAGCATCATCGCCATGACGGTGGACCAGCCCAGGACCGAGAGCGAGCCCTGAACGAATCGAAGGGCGAGGAGCAGAGGGATCGAATGCAGCCTGCCGTAGACGAAATAGAGGAGGGCTGAGCCTGCGAAGCCGATCCCGACAAGCAGTTTGCGGCGGCCGAGCCTGTCGCTCAGTACTCCCCAGATCGGGGCAAAGATGATGTAGGCGAGGGTCTCGACCGAGAAGAAGAGGGTTGCGTCGGCGATGGATCCCCCCAGATCCTCGATGATGAACTCCTTGAGTCCGGCCACCACCAGGGTGAGGTTGAACATCGACCCGAACAGGAGCGTGGCGGGCAAGACGACCGATCGCCCTACCCCCCAGGAGTCGATGGTGCCGTGGTTTTTCATACTTGGAGTCTCATCCACGTCCAACCGGCGGCTATCGTGCTGTTGCCGTACAGATCGGTAAGTGCGGCAGATAGTACGCCAAGTCGGCCAGCCCTCCAAGCCTCGAATACCGCGCCTCGGGGCCTGTTGCTTGAAGCACGAGGCAGATGAACATGCGATGGTAGACTGTGGTAGCGCCAGATTTCGGCGACAGAGTGGGAGTGAGAATGGAGACGGACCCCCTGAAAAGCTCTCCAAGCGAGGAAGCCAGCCGATCCACCGATCCGGGGGACCGAGTGCCCCTCGACCAGATCGAGATGGGGCATTGTGCCAGGGTGACCGAGGTCGATGCCAGTGAGGCCGACATCGAGCAACTGATGGCGATGGGAGTCTGCGTCGGGCGCCGGATCATGCTGATGCAGACGGGTGACCCCATGATCCTCAAGGTCCTCGGGACCCGAATCGGAGTCTCGGCCAGGCTGGCGCGCAACGTCAAGGTCCAGCCCTGTCTGGGTGACATGTTCGGCGAGGGTTGACCGCCGCTGGCGAGAGGTTCTACTCATTTCCACGATCCAAGTAACCCTGCCCCCTGGCCAGAAGGCGCCCGATGCCGAGGAAATCTGCATCGCCCTGATCGGCAATCCCAACGCCGGCAAGACGACGCTGTTCAACGCTCTGACGGGCCTACGGGCCAAGACTGCGAATTTCCCCGGCACCACCATCGAGCGGCGAGTCGGCCACACACGCCTGGCCGACCATCGGGTCAAGCTGCTCGACCTGCCCGGTCTCTACAGTCTCGCTTCCGTCACTCCGGAGGAGCGGCTGGCCCGAGAGGTTCTCCTCGGGCAGCAGGCCCACCAGCCCCAGCCGCACGGCATCATTCTGTTGTTGGATGCAACGACACTGGAGCGAAACCTGTACTTGGCGAGTCAGGTGCTGGAACTGGGTCTGCCTACCGTAGTGGCCCTCAATATGGTGGATCTGGCCGAGCGCTCGTCGATCGAAATCGACCTGGAGAAGCTCGAAGCCGAGCTCGGCTGTCCGGTAGTGCCGGTCGTGGCTCGCAGCGGACGGGGCATCGACACCCTGCGGCGGCAGCTGGAGAGGATGATCGAGCCGTCGGGGCCTGCCCTGGGCAGAGCCTCTACCGAACCTTTTTGTGACTGCTCGGGCTGCCCCTACAAGGCACGCTACGACTGGGCGGAGGAGGTCGGGGCTCGTGTTTCCAGCGGCCGCACGACGGCCCACGGAGGCACGACTGATCGGATCGACGCCGTGCTGACCCATCGCTGGGTCGGGGTTGCGGCTTTCCTGTCGGTCATGTTCGCCGTCTTCGCGCTCATCTTCTGGGTGGCCCAGTACCCGATGGACTGGATCGACGCAGGGTTCGCCTACGTCGGCAGTGTCATCGGACGCTGGCTGCCGCCCGGCGATTTTCGCAGTCTGTTGGTCGACGGCGTAATCGGTGGCGTCGGAGGGGTGCTGGTATTCCTGCCTCAGATCTGCGTTCTCTTTTTCTTTCTGGCACTACTCGAGGACACCGGCTACCTGGCGAGAGCCGCATTCGTCATGGATCGGTTGATGCGTCGTGTGGGCTTGCCTGGGAAGGCCTTCGTGCCCATGCTCTCGGCTCATGCCTGTGCCGTTCCAGCCATCATGACCACGAGAGTCATCGAGGATCGTCGGGATCGCCTCGTAACCATCCTGGTGCTGCCGCTGTTTTCCTGTTCGGCGCGGATCCCGGTCTACACCATGATCACGGCGCTGCTCTTCCCCTATCGACCCGTGGCTGCAGGACTGGTCTTCACAGGGGCCTACACCCTGGGGATCGTGGCAGCGCTCGTCATGGCCCTGGTCTTCAAGCGGACCATTCTCCCCGGCGAGTCCAGGCCCCTGGTGCTCGAGCTTCCGAGCTACAAGATCCCCAGCTTGCGCACTGCCCTGTTGACGACGCTGGATCGGGCCAAGATCTTCATCCGACGAGCCGGCTCGATCATTCTCGGCGTCTCCATCCTGCTGTGGTTCCTCGCCTCGTACCCCAAGAGTGAGCCGCCCGCCGCCGCACTGATCCTGCAGGCCGATGCCCAACAGTTGATTTCAACGGGCGAACTGGATCGAGCAGCAGGCCTCGAGGAAGAGGCCGACCGGCTCACTGCGCAGAGCGGGTTGGCCCGGTCGTTTGCCGGTCGTGCAGGTCGGGCCATAGAGCCGGTCTTGCGGCCCCTGGGCTTCGACTGGCAGATCGGAATTGGAATCCTGAGCTCGTTTGCAGCTCGCGAGGTGATTGTCTCGACTCTGGCTGTCGTCTATGGAGTGGGTGAGTCTGCGGTCGACGCAGACCCGGGCTCGCTCTACGACAGCCTGCGGGCCGCAGTGCGGTCGGACGGCACGCCGGTATACACGACTGCGACGAGCGTCAGCCTTCTGATCTTCTATGTTCTGGCCATGCAGTGTCTCTCCACCCAGGCGGTGACCCGAAGGGAGACCAACAGTTGGAGATGGCCGATCTTCCAGCTGGGCTATATGACGGTGTTGGCCTACTCCGTCACATTCCTCGTGTATCAGCTGCTGCGGATCTGGAATCTGGGCTGAGAACGGCGATTGCCGAGGTCAGCTCCCCGGGTCGAGTTGAAGAGGGTGCTGCTACTTCTGCTGTAGCTGGTGACGCATCTTGCCCAGGATTCGGTTGAGGAAGTTGTCACGCGAGAGAAAGGGAAGAACCGGAGGCCGTCGCCAGCCGATCTCTCGGGCCAGGGCGATGGCTCTAGGATGCATGGCGTTCAACTTCAGGGCCCGGGTCAGGGCTTCGACCGCCTTGCGTCGGTTGCGTGTCAGAAGATGGACCCGAGCCAGGTTGACATAGTTCTCGGGCTCGTAGAACTGGACCTTGATGGAGTGTTGGCACAAGGCGAGTCCTTCCTTGGACCGTCGCTCGTAGCGCGCGATTCCGTAGCCCAGATAGGAGTAGAAGAGGCCGGTGAGCTCCGCACCCTGACGATCGCTCTCCGCCACCTTGCCGAGGATCGCCAGACCCTCCTTCCACTGGCCTTGTTTGCAGGCATCGACTCCTCGTTGTGCGGCCTGATTGAGCTCGGTCGTCGTGGTCGTCATCGTTGGCTATTGGCTCCGTGATTCCATTTAGCTTTCTTGAAATTGTTGGCTGGGGATTTTCCAGGTCGCACAATCAGCTTTCGACCACCATCCGCGCCCGGAGGCGCTCGGCGGCGGGGGAGTGTGGGGCATGGGTCAGGATTTGCTGAATCCGCTCGATCCCCTTCACGTGTTCACCGACACTCTGGTAGAGAATGACTTCTCCGAACAGGGCCTCGGCGAGCTCGTCGAGTCGCTGGCTCACGACTCTCACCTGGTCTCCGTCCGGATAGGTCTTCAGGTACTCTGCGCCGTTGGCCAGATCCTCGTACTCGCTGGCCAGCTTGGCCAGGCGCTGATCGGCCAACCCTCGAAGCTCCGGATCGTCCGATTCCAACGCCAGCTGCTGCAAGGCGGTGAGCTGGTTGAGATAGGGGGCCAGGCCCCGCAGTCCGGCAGCCGCTCGTTTGCCGGCTTCGCTATCCGGTGCTGTAGCCCGGGCCTCGAGGTAGAGCTCCACGGCTTCGCTCTGCCGCCCAAGCCGGCTGTAGGCATCTCCGAGCGCCAGGGCGACGTCGGGCGCTTCAGGAGAGTCTGGATAGTTGCTGGCGAAAGTTTCCAGGAACTCGGTCTCGTAGATGCCTCCCTTGAAGGTCTCGATAGCTCCAGGGTAGAGCTCTCGACGTTGCTGGTCGAAGAGGGAGACCTCCTGCTCGAGCTGCTCGACGAGCGGGCTGTCCGGGGTGAGTCCGCGAACCTGTTCGAGCTCGGACCGGTAGGCCCCGATGAGCCGGTTCCAATCCCGGGAAAGCGGTTGCTGGCTCTCCAGCACGACATGCATGGCGTGGAGCTTCTCGAGCCGTAGTCCATCGGCTGCCGGCCCTTGAGGCCAGGCGATCAAGGCTTCCTCTTTGAGGTGTGGCACCAACTCGGGCTCGATTTTCGTGCGTTGCGCATAGTCCAGAAGAACGGCCTGCGTTTTGGCGCGATACTCGGCTGCCGAGGTGGGCTGCTGAATCTTGAGGAGGTCCTCGCGCACGGTGGCGGCTCTTGCCCGGTCGTCGAAGAAGGGATGGGTACGCCAGTATCCGTATTCCTTGGATTGCGGCATATGCGCCAGCATCTTCTCCATTAATTGACGAGTGCCGTCGGGATCGAAGCCGGCGGCGGCTGCCAGGCGCTGTCCTTCGTCATCGGCTTCGTCCTCGAACTCGCGGCTGTAGCTCCGCAGGAGCAGCTCGCTGATAACGGCGCCTGCCGCTGCCGTGCCCTGGATCAGATCACCGGTCGAGCTCCCCCTGCCGTAGGGGTCGGTAGGCACATCGTTGCGGTTGTCACCGCGGCTGGCACCGATGATGACGCCCACCAGCAGGGCCTGACTCAGAATGTTGAGCAGCGTAGCCTTGTGCTGCATCTTGGTCCCATGTTGCATGACCACGTGCCCGATCTCGTGGCCCAGGAGGCCTGCCAGCATGTCGTCGTTCAGCCCCAGATCGAGCATTCCCCGGGTGATGAAGATCTGACCACCCGGCAGTGCGAAGGCGTTGGGCTCGGGCATGTCGGCGAGGTAGAAGGTGTACGGGAAGTCCTGAAATGTCGACTCCTGGGCGATCCGATAACCGATATCGGCGACACGCTGCATCTCGGCAGGGTTGTCGTATCTTCCATAGAAGGCGAGTGCCTGCAAGGCGGCCTTCTGAGTCTTGTCGAACAGATCCTCCTTGGCGATCTCCTGCGCGAAGACCGGCATCGGGGCCAGGCTGAGGAAGAGGCATGCGAGGACGAGGTGTGTTGCTGCTTTTCTCATCGCAATGGAGAAAGTCTAGCAGGATGCATGCCACCTCTCTGTTACGGGGGTGACATGTCTGTGGATCACGGGGCTAGTGGACTGTAACGTTCAAACGCATAGTGCCTGAGCGGCCCTCGGGCCCGATCTCGGCGTTGCGCTTCCTCGACATAGCCCCACTATGCCTGCGTCCGCGCGCCTTGATCTCGAACCCGATGACTCGCACATCCACTAAGCGTTTGAACGTTACAGTCCACTAGTCAGGTGGAGGGTTTTGGAGGGCCTTCGTCGTTGCCAGCTTGGGGAGGAGCAAGCCCCCTGAGATCACCATCCGAATTCCCTGTTCGACGCTGATGGGCATGGGAATGGCCTCGCTTCGAGGCACCAGGAGCAGAAATCCGCTGGTCGGATTGGGAGTGGTCGGGACGAACACCAGCAGCAGGTCGGCGGTTTTGGGGTGCAGGCTCGGCCATCGGGCCGACTTCGTGACAAAGGCCAGGGCGAAGATATTCTCCTTGGGGTACTCGATCAGCACGACCCTCTGAAAGGCCTCGCTCTGGTCGATGGAGATAGCCTCGAGCACTCCCTTGGTCGCCGAGTAGATGGACTTGGCGACCGGAACGCGACAGATCACGGTCTCGAGCCCGTGGATTAGCCGCCTGCCCACCACGTTGGTGGAGAGCCAGCCCAGGAGCAGGACGACCAGCAGGGTCAGGAGCAGGCCGAGTCCCGGAATGTAGGCGCCGGGCACATAGATACCGATCGCCCTGTCGATGACGGGGGCGAAGATCCCGTCCATGAAATCGAAGATCTGCTTGAGGATGTAGACGGTCAGGGTGACCGGCACCAGGATCACCAGACCGGTGACCAGCATCCGTTTGAAGCGGGTTCGTAGACGCGGTTTCGAGTGGGGTGTCTCGGAGAGCGCTGGCGTTGAATCTGGTGAGTCGTTCACCAGCCTAGAGTATCAGCGAAGACAAGGCCATGGGATAGAGTTGAGTCGCTATCGAGGAGACCAGGCTCATGTCCCCCTATTCCAGATCGAACCGTGACTCGACGGGTCGAAAGTCGCCCCTCCCTCAGCCACTCGACAGCTCGGTCGTCGAGGAGATCGGTCCTCGGGCCGATAGCGTCTGGACCCGCGGCCCGGGGTGTGCTCCGAACATCGCCAAGGTAGCCAGCCGAACCTCGAGGGGTGCCGGAGGGCGGGTGGCGATCGTCGATGGATGTCGGACACCGTTCTGCAAGGCCGGAACCGATCTCCGCGACATGGATGTCCTCGACCTGGCAGGAGTTACCGTCGCCGAGCTGTTGGCCCGCAATGCCCTGTCACCGGAAGAGGTCGACTACTCGATCTTCGGAGTTGTGGTGCCGGCGCTCCATGCCCCGAACCTGGGTCGGGAAGTCGTCTTTCGGGCGTCTCTGCCGATGACGATCCCGGGGACCACCGTGAGCCTCGCCTGCGCCTCTTCCAACCGGGCCATCACTTCCGGAGCGGAGGCCATTCTCACCGGCCAGTGCGACGTCGTGCTGGCCGGTGGCGCCGAGTCGCTCAGCAACGTCCCGATCCTGGTTTCGAAGGCAGCCTCTCGTCGTTTGATGGAGCTCAGCAAAGCCAAGAGCCTGGGGCGGAAGCTGGCGGTGGTCTCCAAGCTCCGCCCGCGCGATCTGGTACCCGTCTCACCGGCGATAGCCGAGTACTCGACGGGAATGACCATGGGAGAGGCGTGCGAGAAGATGGCGAAGGAGAACGAAGTCTCGCGTCGCGCCCAGGACGAGATCGCTCTTCTGTCGCATCGGCGGGCTGCAGCCGCCACCGCGGAGGGTCGGTTCTCGCGGCAGATCGTGGCTACCTTCCCTCGTCCAGGTTTCGACAAGGCGGTGACCGTCGACAATGGGATCCGAGGTGACTCGACCGCGGCAGCACTGGCGAAACTGAGGCCGGTCTTCGATCGTCGGTATGGATCCCTGACCGCCGGCAACTCGAGTCCGATCACCGACGGAGCTTCAGCGGTGCTCCTGATGAGCGAGGACAAGGCCCGATCCCTGGGCTATGAGCCTCTGGGCTATATCCGGTCCTTTGCCTATGCCAGCCTGGATCCCGGGACACAACTTCTCCAGGGACCCGCCTATGCTGCTCCGGTGGCTCTCGATCGGGCCGGTCTGAAACTCTCCGATGTCGACCTGGTGGAGATGCACGAGGCTTTCGGGGCGCAGATCGTCTCCAACATGAAGGCCTTTGCCTCCCGCAAGTTCGCGGCCCAGGAGTTGGGTCGAAGCGAGCCCCTGGGACAGATCGATCTGGAGCGCTTCAACGTCAACGGTGGCTCGATCGCCCTCGGCCATCCGTTCGGGGCGACCGGAGGCCGGGTGACGATTCAACTGCTCGAAGAGCTACGCTCTCGAGGCTTGAACCTCGGTTTGATCACCGTCTGTGCCGCTGGCGGCATCGGCTTCGCAATGGTGGTCGAGAGGCAATAGCAGCTAGCCGTTCCTGGAGATCACAACCAGCGTCAGGTCATCGGTCAGGGGCTCATGCCCGATGTGCTGATCGAATGCCAGGAGGATGCGGTCGTGCACGCTTTCCGGAGAGCCCACTGTCGCCAGTAGTTGCTTGATTTTCTCGAAGCCGAAAGCGTCACCATCAGGCCCGCTGACCGATTCGGGTAGTCCGTCGGTGAAGAGGACCAGGAGGTCGCCTTCCTCGACGACGGCCGATTGCGCGTGCGGTTCGATCTCACGACGCAGGCCCAGGGGCAGCATTCCCGTTCCAAGCTCTTCGATCTGTCCTCCAGATCTGCGAAGCAGAGGGAAGGGATGTCCGGCGCAGATGTAGGTGAGAGCGCCGCTGCGCGGCTCGAGAAGGCCGTAGAACAGAGTCATGAACGCCCGGCGATCGCCGGTACGGAAGAGTGCGGCATTGAGAAGGGAAGCCACTGCTTCCGGTGCCGGATCGACATCCAGGGCTGTCTTCAGGGTGGCATTGGCGATCGCCATCAGCAGCCCCGCGGCAATGCCGTGGCCACTGGCATCTCCCATGAGGATTGCCAGGCGGCCATCGGCAAGCGTATGGAAGTCGTAGTAGTCGCCTCCAACCTCGTTGGCGGTACGGTAGGAATGGGCGAAGCTGTAACCGGGGACCACGGGTGAAGTATCCGGCAGCAGATCGCTTTGTAGCTTGCGGGCCACCTCGAGCTCATCCCGAACTCGGACTCGATCCACGAGCTCCACTGCGAGGAGCCACAGGAGGCCGCCGATGCTGAGAAGGAACCAGAGAGGGGAGAAGTCGAGCTCGATCCGCGTCTGGTCGGAATAGAACTCGAAAGTCGGTGGGCTGATGAGGCCGAGGATCGCGAAGAACAGACAGAACACAAACAACATCCGTCGAGCCGGGCCCAGTTTGTAGGAAATGCCGAGAAAAACGATTTTCGCCCGATGAAAGAACCGCCGCACCGGGCCTTCAGGTTCGTCTGTCGAATCCTGATCTCGAGTCAGGACCTTGTAGGCATGCGTGGCGTCCTGGTCGAAGAGGCGCCGCAGATCGCGAACGTTGAGACCTTCGGTGTACTGACGCAGAAAGTGGCGCGCCTGTTGTACGTACTCCTGGGTGCGATTCTGCAAGTGCTCTACTCCGCTGGTCGATCGGGCAGGATCCGCGGCCGGCAGGGTCGTCTTCTCACTGTCCCTACCACCAGATTCTAGTACGTCATCCTGGCGGACAGGTTGCAGACTGGCGTCGTCAGCTGCTCGGCTGCAACTTGCCGTCACGGCTGGGCGCTCTTTGACCGTGCAGTGCTCTGCTTGACCCCCGACCTGCCCCCGGGTACATTCAATGGACCGGTGGTGCAGACGACGAAGGGTCACAGGATGAGGGCAAGCCGGCTTGACACAGGCGGAAAGGAGCCCTCGAGGCCCCGTCCGTTGGTTCTCGTCTTGGCTCTGGCCTGCCTCTCCCTGTCCGGCTGGGCCTGCTCGGTGCGGGGGCTGGCGGTCAACGCGCTGGCCGATACCCTCGCCTCGAGCGGAGATGTCTTCGCTTCCGACAGCGACCCGGAGCTGATACGGGATGCCACACCCTTCGCCCTCAAGACCCTCGAGTCCCTGCTGGCTGAGAAGCCAGAGCACCAGGGTCTCTTGCTGGCTGCCTGCCGAGGTTTCGCTCAGTACGCCTTCGCCTTCGTAGAGACCGAGGCCGAACGGCTCGAGGATACCGATTTCGAGGCCGCCAGGCTCGGCTATGCCCGAGCTCTACAACTCTATCTTCGTGGCCGGGACTATTGTTGGCGCTCGATGGAGCTGGAGTCGCCTGGCGTAGTGATGCGCTTGAAGAGGGAGCCTGAAGGTGCTGTCGAGGCTTTCGGACAGGACCAGGTCCCGCTTCTGTTCTGGACGGGAGCGGCCTGGGGAGGGGCGATCTCGATCGGACAAGACCGGCCCGATCTGGTGGCGGACATGCCGGCGGTCAAGGCCCTGATGGACCGCGTCATGGTGCTGGATGAGGCCTACGATTGGGGTGCCGTGCATGGAGTCCTGATCGCCCTTGAGGCGCTGCCGGAGGCGGCAGGCGGCTCGGTGGAGAAGGCAAGAGCGCACTTGGATCGGGCAGTGGAGCTATCCCACGGCAAGAACGCCACACCCTACGTCACCTTCGCCGAGGCTGTGTCGGTCCCGGCCCAGGACTGGCAGGAGTATCGGCAGTTGCTCCATCAGGCCCTGGCCATCGACGCCGATGCGGAACCCTCGCTGCGTCTGGCCAACGTGCTCGCCCAGCGACGCGCAGAGTGGTTGTTGACGCGGACCGAGCTCCTCTTCCTGGACTATGACGAAGCAGAAGATGGCTTGTCCTCGGACTAATCTCGCCACCACCCGGTTGTGGCGATCGGGGGACCCTTGTCCCTGAGGGACCTGCTCCGGCGCCTCGAGAGCGGGCTGGCCGGCCTGGCGTTGGTCGTCATGGCGACCCTGCCCCTGGCCGAGGCCGGATTGCGAGCCCTCTTCGGAGTCGGCATTCCCGGCTCCCTCCCCTTCGTTCAGCACCTGACCCTCTGGGTCACCTTCCTGGGTGCCGCGTTGGCCGCCCGTGAAGGCAAGCTGCTGACGCTGGCAATGGGTGAGTTCCTGCCGGAGGGTCGGTGGCGTCAAGCGGCCAGGATCGCTGCCAACTCCGTGGCGGCGGGGATCACGGCGCTGCTGGCGCGAGCTGCCTGGGATCTGGTGGTCATCGAGCGCCAGGCGGGCACCGAGGTTGCGGCCGGCCTTCCAGTCTGGGTGGCACAGCTGGCCATGCCTATCGGATTCGCCTTCATCGCCTGGCGCTTGGTTGGGCACTCCGCGGATCGATGGGTGGCCCGGATTCCGGCCCTGATCGGCCTGTTCATCGGCCTGTTGCTGGGTCAGTTTCCCCTGTGGCTGGAAGGTGTACCTGCCCTGCCCCTCGTGGGAGTAGTTCTGGTGGCGACTCTTCTGGGTGCCCCCATCTTCGCCGCCCTGGGTGGAATTGCGGTGCTTCTCTTTCTCGCAGTGGGTGTGCCCGCAGCCGCCGTTCCCGCCGAGTCCTATCGACTGGTGGTGTCGCCCACGTTGCCCGCGATTCCACTGTTTACGCTGGCGGGCTTCATGCTGGCCAAGGGGGGGGCCTCGGAGCGGCTATTGAAGGTCTTCCGGGCCCTGTTCGGGTGGGTGCCGGGTGGTACAGCGGTTGTAGCCACCCTGTCGTGCGCGTTCTTCACGGTGCTCACGGGTGGCTCCGGCGTTACCATCCTGGCGCTTGGAGGGCTCCTGTTTCAGGCCCTCCGGTCCGACGGGTATCGGGAACGCTTCTCGATCGGACTGTTGACGGCATCCGGCTCACTGGGTCTCCTATTTCCCCCTGCTCTGCCTCTCTTGCTCTACGGCATCGTCGCCCAGGTCGCGATCCCAGATCTCTTCCTCGGCGGTCTGGTCCCCGGCCTCCTTTTGCTTCTGCTGGTTGCCGCTTGGGGTGTTCGCGAAGGGATCCTCACAAAGGCAGGTCGTCAGGCCTTCAGTCTCCGGGAGGTGAGGAGCGCCCTATGGCAGGGGAAGTGGGAGATGGCGCTCCCCCTGGTAGTGCTCGGCTCGATCTTCAGTGGCTACGCGACCCTGGTGGAAGCCGCGGCTCTGACCGTGCTCTACACCTTCGTCGTCGAGTCTGTCGTGCATCGAGGCCTGTCCGTTCGACGGGATCTGCCGAAGGTACTGGTCGAGTGTCTCGTACTCATCGGCGGGGTGCTGATCATTCTCGCCGCCGCCATGGGATTCACCAACTACCTGGTCGATGCCCAGGTGACCTCGAGGCTCGTGGAGGGTGTGCAAACCTACATCCACTCGCCTCTGGTCTTCCTGCTTTGTCTGAATCTCCTGTTGCTGCTGGTGGGCTGCATGATGGATATTTTTTCGGCCATCGTCGTGGTGGTTCCGTTGATCGTGCCTCTGGGAGCGGCCTTCGGCATCGATCCCATTCACCTCGGGATCATTTTCGTGGCCAATCTCGAGCTCGGATACCTGACCCCGCCTGTCGGACTCAACCTCTTTTTTGCGGCCTACCGATTCGAGCGGCCTCTGCTGCAGGTCTGGCGTGCCGCCATCCCCATGTTCGTGATCTTGGCGTTCGGTGTCTTTTTGATTACCTACGTGCCGTGGTTGACTCTGGGGATCTTCGAGCTGGTTGGGCGGAACTGAGGCAATGAGGCCTTGAGGCAATGAGGCCTTGAGGCATCGAGGCGTTGGGGCAGTGAGGCAGCGAGGCAGTGGGGCATTGAGGCAGTGAGGCAGTGGGGCATTGAGACCTTGAGGCATCGAGGCAGTGGGGCATTGAGGCAGTGAGGCAATGAGGCCTTGAGGCAGTGGGGTAC
>JAUVRX010000240.1 GCA_030597375.1 Acidobacteriota bacterium | reverse complement strand
GATCCGTAGGCATGTCCAGAACTTCGCTGGCGAACGGCAGGAAGGCACTCAGCGGATGTCGGATTCGAGCCCTGTTTCGCTCGCCCCAGGTGTGATCTCGCAGGGCGGTTCCCTCCTCCGAAAAATATTCCAGAGTGTCATCGCTGGCAGCCTGATAGAGCTCCTGCCAGCTGTCGAGCTCAGGTGGCAGGAGGTGGTGTGGCTGTTCCTGAACCAGGCGCCATAGAGGCCCCTCCAGCTGGTTGAGCAGGTTGTAGTCGAAGGAACCGTCGGCGGCCACGCAGTCGGCTGTGATGGCGTCGAAGACTCGCTTCTTGACGTTGAGTCGGTAGGCTCGGACCATTCGGTAACCGACCGAGTCCACAGCGGCGCGCTCTCCCCATTCCGAAACCAGTTGGCGAAGTTCGGCGTACTCCCCGCTCTTGTCGGTCGCCAGTGGCTCCAGGACATCGAGGAGCTGAGCCTGCCAGCGCTGGAGAAACAGCGCCCGGTCGTCGAGCTGAATCTCGAGCAGGTCCTCTTCAGAGACCTTCTCGACAGCCAGGAGATCGTCCCGAATCTGTCGGGCTCGTGCACCGAGGGCGAAGCCACCATCGCCGATCCTGGCCAGCATTTCACCGTCGACGACCCGGTTGTTGGCCGTCCAGATACGACCCAGAGGGGGGTCCACCAATGTGGGGTGCTCGTCTGGGCTCAACCAACCGTCCCAGCCCCGGGAGCCGTCGGCCCAGGAGGTTGGCAGACGGCCGTCATGCCCGAAGCGCCTGGGCATCGCGCCCAGGAGGGTCCAGGCGATCCGCCCATGGGCGTCGGCGACGACGAAGTTCTCGGGGGGGATTCCGATGGTAGCTGCGATTCGGATGGCCTCGTCGACGGTCGTGGCATCCTCCAGGAGTCGAAGGTTTGCATTGGCACCCTCGGCATCGTGAGCGATCCAGCGCAGCGCTCGGCGCCGTCCCAGGTGGTCACGTCCGAGGATCGGTCCCCAGATGGTCTCGTCCACGGTCAGGTTCTGGTCTTGCCCCCCGCGTACACGGATGATCTCGGCGTATGGGTCCACGGGGAGGGAGCCGGAGGGGGTCAGATAGCGTCCGTCGGTCTCCGGGTCTTCCTCGAGCACGACCAGGTCGGTCCAGTCACCCTGGGAGTTGGTGTACCCCCAGGCGATCTGTCCGTTGCTGCCGGCGATCAAGAATGGAGCTCCCGGCAGGGTGATACCGGTGATGCGCCGCTGCCTGCCAGGCTCGGTCCTGTCGGCGAAGACCATGGAAGCCCGGTACCAGATGTGGGGGACCGTGAGGCCGAGGTGCATGTCGTTGGCCATCAGGGCTCTGCCGTGGGCCGTGTGGCTGCCGGCCACGGCCCAGTTGTTGCTGCCGATGATGATCCCGGACAGCTCCTCGACCGGCGTTATCTCGGCTGCGGCCTCCGATTCTGAATCGAGCTTCGAGGACCGCAAATCGAGGACCTCCGGACCCGGAACGGGGGGAGTGGAGAAGGTCTCCCCGACGAGCGGTGCGTCCCATTCGGTGCCCCTCGGGTCCAGGAACTCATACATCTCCTGCCCCAGGACGTCCCGCAGGACTCCCCGGGTCGACTCCCGGCTACCGTTGGCGTCGTTGAGCGTGAAATACATGTTGTAGAGCACCAGAATTGAGTCGACATCCCCCCATTCTTCGGGTTCCAGGCCGAGAACCAGGTACTCGAAGGGGGGTGCCTCGAGAGCCGCGAGGCCCTCGTTCACACCCTGCGCATAGGCCTCGAAAAAGCCCCGACCCTCCTCGGAAAGCGCCAGCCTTGTCGCCTGGGCCCGGTCTCGGAAACGGTGTATCCGATACTGCCTGTCGGCGCTAATGGCGCCCTCACCGAAGAGCTCGGACAACTCCCCGGCGCCTCGGCGGCGCAGCAGGTCCATCTGGAAGAAGCGGTCCTGGGCGTGCACGAAGCCCAGCGCCATAGCGACATCCTCCCGACTGTCGCCAGTAATCGTCGGGATTCCCAGATCGTCCCGCTCGATCAATACGCGACCGCTGAGTCCTGCGAGGGGAGCCGAGCCCTCGAGCTGTGGCAGGCTACCGTTGAGCTGCTGCCATGCCCAGTAGCCTGCCATCGCCAGCAGCAGAGCCACCGACAGCAGGAGCGCCGCCGCGATTCTCCCTCCCCGGCCCAGCCACCCTTTGCCCTTGGGAGCGCTCGGATCGATCGATGGTGGACTCTCTGGACTGGCATCCATCATGCCGTCGAACGTCATGTGGCTGCCCCACGACGCACCTGGGTCTTCAGATCTCGGAGCGCTCTGGCCAACTCGTTGACGAGAAGTCTGTGCGCCTCGGGACAGCGGCGACGAAAGATGGCCAGCAGGCTCTCGTAATACCACATCGTCTGCTCCTGGCTCGCACTGAAGCGCTGCCAGAGGTCGTCGCCGACGCGGCGGTACTCGAAGGCCAGCGACCGTGCGTTATGGACCTTGTCCGCCAGCGAAACCAGAAGGTTGGCCTCGGGAGCGGTATCCAGATGTTCCAGGTAACTCTCCTTGCGTGGCTTCCACCGGGGCTTCGGCGACTCCAGAGTGTCACTGCAACCCTCCACGATCGAGGCTACGGAGTCACCGAACCGCCTTCGGATCTCGTCCAGCACCGGGCGGCCGCCGCAGTCCTCGGCGGTGTCGTGAAGCAGTGCCGCCATGGCTTCGTCTTCACCCCCGCCATTCTCGAGAACCAGCGCCGCCACTGCCATCAGGTGGCTGATGGTGGGAACCAGGGTCTTCTTGCGAACCTCGGCGCAATGCAGACGTTCTGCAAACAGGAACGCCTCCGCGAAACGAGGGGTCATCGGCACGATGGAGTCGGGCATATTCGGTCCTTCGCTACTGAACTTGGTGAGAAGGTCGGGCTAATCGAAGTCGAAAAGACGGGTACTGAAGTAGCGCTCTCCTCGGTCTCCGAAGAGCACCACTACATTGCCGGAGTCCATCTCGGTAGCCATCTGCTGGGCGGCCCAGAGGCAAGCCCCGGAGCTGAGGCCGGCGATGACGCCTTCTCGCCTGGCGATCTGCAGGGTCGTGTCGTAGGCGGCGTCTTCGGGGACTTCGATCGTGCTGTCCAGAAACTGGCGGTCGTAGATCGGTGGTTGATAGGCCTCCGAGCTGTGCTTGAGCCCGTCGATCTTGGCACGGGGCTCGCCACCGGGCTCCACCGCCACGATCCGGGCTCCGATACCCTGATCCTGAAAGTACTGCGCCGCCCCCATCAGGGTGCCGCCGGTTCCAAAGCCGGCCACGAAGGCGTCGATCTTGCCGTCGAGCTGTCGAGCGGTCTCCCCTGCCGTGCCGAGGCTGTGAGCGGTGACGTTGTCGGGGTTCTCATTCTGGTTGATGTAGAAGTAGCTCTCCGGGTCTTCCGCTATCTGTGCCTGAGCCCCCCAGATGTGGCTGTCGGGATCCTCCTGGCTGGTGAGCACCAGGTCGGCACCCCAGTAGCGCAGCATCTTTCGTCGCTCGATCGTCTTGTTCTCCAGCATGAAGAGCTTCAGCTTGTAGCCCTTGACGGCTGCCACCATCCCCAGGGCGATTCCGGTATTGCCGCTGGTGGCTTCGATGATGGTCATTCCCGGCCTCAGCTCGCCACGGCGCTCCGCCTCTTCGATCATGTACAGCGCAATGCGGTCCTTCAGCGAGCCACTCGGGTTGCTGAGCTCCAGTTTGGCCCAGATCTGGACCGACGGATTGGGGCTCGATCGCTGCAGCCGAATCAGTGGGGTGTTGCCGATGAGGGCGAGGAGATCGGTATGGCTGGTCATGGTCGGTCGATGGGCCTCCAGGGTTGACAGTGAACGAAGCGCCCCAAGGAGAGGGCTATCGCCATCGGGGAGTATAAGGCCAAGTGCTCAACGCAGGCCGAGCATCTCCTGTAACTCCTGGAAGTCGTCCGCGAATCGCGGATTCACCCTGTCGACCTCGGCCCGGACCCTCTGGGCACCGTCCTGGTCGCCGGTCTGCTCGAGTGCGCGGGCCAGGTACATTCGACTCATGAGCTTCAGGATACCGTCGCGTCCCCAGTAGAGGAACTCCTCGTCGGCCTCCCGAAACTGCTCCGCAGCGGCGCCGAATCGACCATCCATGACCAGCCTCGATCCCTGCATGAGATGGTGAAGCCCGCGGCCGTACTTGTTCGGTACGCCGGTTCTCTCCTCGAATTCCTCGATCTGGATGCGGACTCTTTCCTCGCGGGCAAGGGCTGCCTCCCTACGGCCGGTGAGCAGCTCCATTCGATGCAGGAGAAAACTGAAGTCTCCCAGCTTCTCCGTGCACTCGGCTCGATCCTCCTGCCATGGGCTCTCCAGGTTTCCCGCCAGCGCGTCCTTCCAGAGCTCTACCTGGCACTTCGCTGTCTCGACGAAGGATGGGGGACAGGTCCTGGCTGCTCGTTCGAGGACTCCATCCGCCGCCTCGATGGGCCCCTCCAGGAGAACGATGGAAAGGAGATTCTTATAGGAAGCACAGAAATCGGGCTTGATCTCGAGAGCCTGCTCGAGCTCCTCGCGGGCCTCGTCGTAACGGCCGACCAGAATCAGCAGCTCCCCCAGGGAATCGTAGGGATTCGCCT
>JAUVRX010000311.1 GCA_030597375.1 Acidobacteriota bacterium | reverse complement strand
GCTGGCAGGTGAGGGTCATGGAGGAATCGACATCGTCAAGCGGTCAGATGACTGCGGCGATGGCGTCGCAGATGCGCGGCATGTTGTCCGCCGTCATGGCGGCGAAGTTGACGCGTCCAGAGCCCACCACGTAGATGGCGTGCTGATCACGGAGCTGCGCCACATGCCGCTCTTTCAACCCTGAAAAGGAGAACATGCCGTGCTGGTGCACCAGGAAGTCGTTGCCCTCCGAGCTCATGGACACTTGCCGGTCATCGAGGCCGGCGACGAAGAGCCGACGCATTGCCTGGACCCGCTGCTTCATCCGCGCCAGCTCCTCCTGCCATTCACGTCGCAGCTCGTCGTCCTCCAGGATTGTCGTGACGATGGCACCCCCGTGGGCAGGTGGGTTGGAGTAGGTGGATCGGATGCACTGTTTCACCTGGCTGGTCACCGCCGCGACAGCGTCGGTGGTGCTGGTGACTATGGTCAGGGCACCGACGCGCTCGTTGTAGAGGGCGAAGTTCTTCGAGAAGCTGCTGCAGATCACGGTTTCGGGCCCTTCGTGGCAGAGTGCCCGGAGTCCTTCGACATCGGCCTCCAGCCCAGAGGCGAACCCCTGATAGGCGATGTCCACCAGCGGCAGGAGGCGCCGCTCCTTCAGCGTCGCCGCCAGAAGGCGCCACTGATCAGGCGTCAGATCGGCGCCGGTGGGATTGTGGCAACAGCCATGCGTCAGGACCACGTCACCCGGCGGCATGGCCTCCACGGCTGTCAGCATCGCTTCGAAGTCGATGCGGTTGCTCTGGTGGTCGAAATAGGGGTAGTTGCCGATGGCGAGGCCGACGGCACCGAAGACCTGATGGTGGTTCACCCAGGTCGGCTCGGGCAGCCAGATGGTCGTCTCAGGGCTCTGGGCCCGCAGCAGGTCGCCGGCCACGCGTAGGGCGCCGGTGCCTCCGGGTGTGTGAGCCGTCAGCACCCGGTCACCTGTGATCACCTCGCTGGAGTCGCCAAGCAGCAGTGCCTGCACCGCCCGGCCATAGGCCTCGGTTCCTTCGATGGCCAGGTAGGACTTGCTGGTCTGCTTTGCTAGAAGGCGAGCTTCCGCCTCCTTGACGGCGGCCAGGACCGGGGTGTGGCCCAGTTCGTCCCGATACACGCCGATCCCGAGGTTGATCTTGTCGGCTCGGGGATCGGCTCGGAAGGCCTCGCTGAGGCCGAAGATGGCGTCCGGTGCTGCAGTGGGTGTGGACTCGAACATATGGACTCCCCTGGAGACCTTTCAGGAGAGGGGGGCAGAGGCTGAAATCGTGCCAACTGGCTCCTCTGGAGAGGTCTCAGACAATCACAGCGGCTCCTATGCTAGCACTGGTTTGAGCCGTTGCCAGGCCTGGTGTGGGTTCAGGTTCGCCTGGGTTTGGGATAGGATCCTGCTGCTCTATCCTGACCCCTCCAGAGCCCTTCTCGATTGCCACGATCCATCGCCACTATCCCAAGTCGAACCGATCATGCAGGGTAGACAATTGCTGGCGCCGGGGGCTGATACACGGCAGCGACTCAGCAGGCGTCGTCGCCTCGGCGGTCTATGGGTGCCGGCTGCCCTGTGGCTGTGCGTTCAGGCCGCGGCTCCCGGTATCGGCCATGGAGCCCGGCTGAACCTGAGTCCGAATGAGATTCAATCCGGGTATCGAGAAGTCCTGTCGATCCTCGCCACAGGTGATCGCGAGGGCGCATTGGAGGCTCTCTTCGAGTTCGAGATCGTTGCGGTCGGGGAGAAACAACCGTGGAAGCGGGTCGAGGACTTCTGGCGTCTGAAGCTTCGGACGCTCAGGGAGATGCTGGACTCCGAGTCGCTGGATCTTCTGAAGCCGGTGATCATGCTTCACCACGACGCCAATAGGATGTACCGCGAAGAGGAGCGGATCTTTCTGGCCAGCCATTCCCGGATCATGGCCACCGAATTGGCGGAGATCTACGCCGATCGGGCCGACACCAGTGCCGCTCGAGAGTTCTCTGGATGGGTGATGACCAGCTTGGGAGCCATGCTTTGGCACCCGTCGTCGGTGGTCTCCAGCGCGGATCTCTTCTACCAGGCCCAGAGGGTGGATCCCGCCAACCCCATCGCCCTGATGGGGCTCGGTGCGGCCTACGAGAGAAATGCGGACTATGGGAAGGCCATGGAGTACTTTTCCCGTCTGCTGGTTTTGGATCCAGGGGACTCCGAGGCCTCGCTGCACATGGCCATGTGTCAGATACGCAGCGGCGAAGTGCTGCGAGAGCAGGGCCTGGCGACGCTGAAGAGCCTTCAGCGACCGGAGGGAGCGAGTTGGGTGCGCTCCGTCGCCTACCAGGAGGTGGCTCGGGCGCAGTTCGCCGATGAGGATCTGGAGACTGCGGAAGCGACGCTGCGGGAGGGACTGGAGGTTCTGCCTGAGGATCAGCAGCTATCCGTGCAGTTGGCCCTGCTGCTCGATGGCAAGCGGCGACCGCAGGAGGCGCTCGAGTTGGTGGGCCGCATCGACCCGGGAAACGGCCAGCGTGCATCGCCTCGTCTGAGGTACGACGTCTGGGAACCGACGGGAATGAAAGACATTCGGGCAAGGCTCTGGAAGGATGCGGCGGCGGCGTTACCTCTGCTGGCCGAGAAGCTGAACGTGCCAGCCCCGGAGGGAAGGGGACAGTGAAGAGCCTGTCGGTCATCCTGTCTGTCGTCATGGCGGCGCTGGCTTCCCAGGCCGCTGGGCTGGAATTGTGGATCGAGCGGCCGAGACCCTTCGAGTTCGTATTTGGCGAGGTGGAGGTCGTCATCCGGGCTGCTCCAGCGGAGGCAATCGCTACGGTCCAGCTGACGGTGGATGGCCGGCAGGTCGCACT
>JAUVRX010000050.1 GCA_030597375.1 Acidobacteriota bacterium | reverse complement strand
GGCCACCAGACACCGCCCGAATAGGTCGCGGGACCACCGCCCGGCGGGCTGTAGTCGATGAAGGCCGCCTCGGTGCTGCCGGTGCCGGAGAGGAAGTCGTCGTTGCTCGACCAGCCGGAGTAGCGCACCTCCATGAAGGTGCGATCACTGAAGATGGATTGCCAATTCAGACCCCAGATCGTGTCGTCGCCAATCTCGCCGGCGCTGGCCGAAGCAGCGGTAAATGCGCTCGGTGCAGCCGGCCATCCCCAGTCGTTGTAGGCACCTTTCAGATCCAAGATGTTCTTATCGTTGATCCGGAGATTCAACTTCAAATCGAACCGATCGTTGTACCACTCGGGGACCTGGTCGGGATCTTCTCCTGGCATCGCATAGCCATCTCGCCAGTACTCGTACCCGACGAAGAACCAGGCACGATCCTTCTTGATCGGCCCACCCATGGTGGCCGTGAAGTCGATGAAGTCCTGGGCCTGGACGTACTCAGGCTGCTCCGCCTCGGTGAAATTGATGTCCGAGTCGACCAGTGAATCACTGTACCAGAATGCGTTCACCCCGCCTCGAAACTCGTTGGTGCCGGATTTGGTCACTACATTGAGAGCGGCTCCGAGCATGTTGCCATACTCGGCCGGCGCTCCGATGCCCATGACCTGGATCTCCTGGATCATGTCGGGATTTGCGCCGACCCAGCCACTACCCGTCTCCGGCGCGGTGGTTTCGATGCCGTCCTGGTACCAGGCGTTGGACTGGACATCCGAGCCGAAGGCGATCGTTCGGTCGGTTTCCTCGGCGGACTTCGAGAGCCCTGGAGCGATCTGCATCAGGTCCCAGAAGTTGCGGGTCGTGGGAATCTTCTCGATCATCTCGTTCGTGAAGTTCATTCCCACGCTCGAACTGGTGACATCCACGAGAGGAGCTTCACTGGAGACTGTCACCGACTCCGCGAACTCGGCGTACATTACGAATTTGGCCGAAGCCGTAGTGCCGATGGATACGCGAACGTTTTCCAGGGTCTGGGTCTGAAAGCCGTCCATCGCGGCTACCAGGTTGTAGCTACCAGGTGGGAGAGCCGGGTACCGAAAGGCACCGGTCTCGCCGCTGATGGCAATCTTCGGCGCACCGGCCATGACCTCGCTTGTCAATGTGATGGTGACGCCCGGAATGGGCATGCCGTCCGGATCCTGAACCATTCCACGAAGGCGGCCGCTCGTCGTCTGCGCCGAAGCCGCCAGACTCATGGCGAAGATCAGGCCAAAGACCGACAGGACATGGACCGTTCGTCTACTCATAGCTGTACCTCCCCCGTTCGGATGATCTCCGCGAAGCACGGAACCAGAATCGAGAGCTGCCTCATGGACAACCGCTTCTCCCATAAATCCAACGTGGCTCTAGGTTGTGCCAAGAGGCAGGGTACGGGCAATACCTCGGCAGGTAGCTACTCCCCCCCATGGGATAGTAGGGGGACAACCTACCCAAACGGGTAGGTTGTCTAGAAATCCCCGGAGAGAGATCGGATGAGCTTGGGTAGTGGGGGATCGAATCGACCGTTGCCGTCGACGTCTACGAAGATCGGGTTCGTCAGGGCGTAGGGTGTCACTGTGCCCGACGATCGCCCAGGGCTGAGTGTCTTCGCCTGCACCACCGGATAGAGGCTCTGGTGCCCAACGACTTCAACAAGGACAAAAGCATCCCGGTCCAATTCCAGGTGCACTCGCTCCTGTAGCGATTGCATGGCACCGGGAGCTCCATCTATCGTCAACACTCGCTCCACCACACCGTTGACCAGGATTCTTGCCTCGTCGGCGGTGACCCACGGCGCGGTCCGCACTTCGATCAGCAGCTCGACTTCGCCCCCGGGAGCGGAAAGCGAATCGCCCGGCAGGAACCGGTCGTTGACGGTCACCTCGACGATCGGGCCATTGGTCACGAAGGAGTGCCCCTCCCCCAAGGCGGCGATCACCGCCCCGATCTCCAGTTCGGCAATGTCCTGGTCGGCAACGTAGACGTAGGTTCGTGAGTATCCAGGCTCTTCTGTATCGATCTGGTGAGCATCCGAAGAAGCTATCGCCGGGTAGAAAAAGCCTCGTGAAAGTAGGTTCAGCCAGTCCTTGATGGTTGCCGCATTGTTATTGAACGACGGGGAAGGACCGTTCAAGACCTCGAGCACGTCGAAACCGGTCCAGAAGCCCTCCCTGGCCGTCGCAGCCGTCTCGGGGTCGAGTCGATAGGAGTTGAAGTAGTCCCAGGAGGAGTTGCGCGGGTGGTTGAGCTGGATCAGGGCATCGGGGTAGCGCTGGCGTGTCGCCTCGAAGATCGGCGCTACCTCCTCGGAAAGGGTCTCCGGTGCCTTCCAGCCGCCTTCGTCGGGCCCCAGCGGATAGAGGTTGAAATCCAGCGTGTACTCGTAGTCGCGGGGGTTGCGGATGCTGATCTCGGAGCCCGGGATCACTTTCAGGTAGCTCTCGAACCCGAGGGCCTCGATCTGCGGGGTGTAATCGTTGCGGTAGAAATGGTCCGATGCGACGGCCACCTCGACCCCTTCGCCGACCAGCGACAGGACCCGCTCGCGCTCGTTCACCGCACCATCCGAGCGCAACGTATGCATGTGAGGATCCACAGCGATAAGCCCCGCGGTCTCGACCACTCTCTCGAGATCGAAGTCGAGCTTCTGCAGTCCGCCTGTCGCGACTTCGATCTCGACCTGTGGGGCCACGTACTCCGGCCCACGCGAGGCCGAGACGAGATAGTCGCCCACGGGCAACTCCACATCGAGCTCGGAGAAGGCGGGATGGACCGAGTTCTTGACCTCTTCCCAGGAAAGCCCGCTCTGCACCGGATCGTGCGGTCTGAAGTACGGAGAGGGAGTCTCACCCAATCCGATGAAAGTCACCTTGCCGGGGAGTGGTGCTCCGGTCTGGTCCTTGACTGCCACACGCACCCGGCCACGCGGTGGGCTGACGAGGGTGCAATCCGCGGCCTTCCCGGTGACCACCATGAGCTCAGCCTGGACGACCGCGGGAAACAGATTGCCGGTGACCGAATACTGCCCCGGCGGCAACATCAAACGTAGCGGCGATGGATCGTCGAGGAAGTTGCGAAAGACCACGAAGTCCTGCGTGGCATCCCTGACGACGACTTCGAAAAGGCCCGACGCGAGATCCTGGAACCGGATCACCGCCGGCTCGGCAGCGATCCCGAGGCTCGAGAAGATCCTGCGCAGCACAGTCTCGCTGTCGCGGTCGGCCACCAGCGCATACCGGATCTCGTACGACTTCCCGGGGGCGAGGTCGACGGCCGCTGGCTCACCCTCCTCGAAGCGGTTGCGATCCACCCACCCAACGTAGTGGTCCGGCTTGGGCGTCAGCTCGAAATGGAGTTGTGAGTAGGGGTCCGTCGCGTAGGGGTAGAACTGATCGCTGGCGTAATGCAGCCAGTAGACGAGCCCCTGCAGGGTCTCGTCGCCGCTGTTCGTCAGAGTCGAGGTGATCTCGACGAGTCCTACGCCCGGTCGTAGGGTGTAGGTGGTGTGAATCGTCCCCTGCCGCCCCGGGCTGCCACCGTCGAAGCTCGCTTCGGCTCGGACCACCTGGGACTCTTCAGCCCCGGAGGGCTCCTCTATCTCGACCGACGAGTAGACGATGTAGTACAGCCGCCCGCCGAACTTGACGATCGGTGAACCGGCCATGACGCTGCTTCGTTCTGTGCCTTCGCCAGGCCAGAAGGAGACGATGCTGCCCAAGGCGTTGGCCGTCGGAAAGTCGTAGAGATCGAAGTAGGTACGGGCGCTCCGACCAATGACCAGAGAGTAGGCACCGTTGAAGAGTAGAGAGTCACCGTCAGCCAGAACGGTGACCGTGGATTCCGCCACCACCGGCAAGGTGAACATCAGACACGTTACGAAGATGCTCGAGACTTCCAGAACGGATTTCATCGAATACCGCCTTCTTCTTACACTCTCGAGCTAACCTGCCGTGCCACCACCGTCGACCACCAGAGTTGCCCCCGTCATGAACGAGGAATCGTCCGAGGCGAGAAAAAGGGCCGCGCTGGCACTCCCCTCGGGCTTTCCGATGCGCCCCAGCGGTCGGTCGGACGCCTGCTCGACATAGTCCTCCCGCGTCAGGCCCTGCTGTCGGGCATCCTCAACCAGCATGGGAGTGTCCACATCGCCTGGGCAGATGCAGTTGACACGAATGCCCTGCGACCCATGATCGATCGCCATCGCTTTGGTCATGAGGACGACGCCACCCTTGGCGGCACAATACGAGACAGCCTTCGCTCCCCCTGCGACTCCCCATCCGGAGCTGTTGTTGATGATCACCCCTCTGCCCTGCTCGATCATCGACGGAAGCACGAGCCTGGACATCAGGAACGTCCCTTTCAAGTTGACGTCAATCGTCGTGTCCCACTCTTCTTCGCTACACTGCAGGACCGTGCTTGGAAAGTAGACGCCGGCGTTGTTGAAGAGTATGTCGATGCGGCCGAAGGCCTCCAAGGTGGAGTGGACCACCCTTTCACAGTCAGCTGTGACTCGGACGTCTCCAGCCGTGAACAGGGCTTCGCCACCCGCTTGCTCGATTCCTTGAACGACCTCCCGACCCCGAGATTCATCTCGACCGGTGATCGAGACCCTGGCCCCTTCCCCGGCGAAGAGCAGTGCCGTAGCCCGGCCGATGCCAGAAGTCCCCCCGGTAATGAGTGCGACTTGATTCGCGAGGCGCATCCCGATCCTCCTTTCATTTCGAATTGACGGGGCTTCTTGTCGAGCCCTTCTGCCACTGGACGATCTCGTCGCTTTCGGCGGCACCGACTACAGCGACACCTCGCCCGGTACAAGAGATGGCGACAGTAGGATACCTGCTTGCGACTGAGCTCGTACGACGATGACCAACCACGCCCAGAGGCACTCGCAGAACAAGACTGGCGGTAGCCAGGCCCGATCCAGAGCTGTCGCAATACTCATCGCAGTGTTGGTCATCGGGGCAGCTCTGGCGATCTACTATTCCATGCGGCTCGAGAGAGAGCGGCCAGGGGAACCCGACGAAGAGACGACCCTGATCACCAACATCGCGCCCGACGAACTGAATGTGATCCTGATTACGGTCGATACCCTGCGGGCCGATCGGCTCGGAGCCTATGGATCCCAGAGGGTGGCGACGCCCAACATGGACAAGTTGGCGGCCGAGGGAATCCTGTTTGCGAATGCGGCCAGCACGGTGCCGTTCACGCTGCCGGCGCACAGCTCTCTCATGACGGGTACCTATCCGCCGTATCACGGGGTCAGGGAGAACGTCGGTTACGTTCTCGGCAGCTCCATTCCCACACTCGCCGAACAGATGGCGGCCAGCGGCCGCTCCACAGCCGGCTTCGTCAGCGCTTTCGTGCTCGACTCTCGTTGGGGGATCGGGCGGGGCTTCGACACCTATTTCGACGAGTTCGACCTGAAAGAGAACGAGTCCGCCAACCTTGCAGCGGTCCAGAGAGATGGGGCCGAGACCATCGCCGAGGCGATCCGGTGGTTGGACACCAACCCCGAACAACCCCTATTCCTGTGGCTGCACCTCTTCGATCCCCACGACCCCTACGAGCCACCGGAGCCCTTTCGATCGCAGTACCCGAACCGCCCCTACGAGGGCGAGGTCGCCTACGCCGACTCCCTGATCGGCGAGTTCCGCCGTGCTCTCGAGGAACGAAATCTGCTGGACACCTCTCTGCTGATTCTCACCGGCGACCATGGTGAAGGCCTGGGCCAACACAGAGAGGGATTCCACGGCTTCTTCATCTACGACAGCACCGTTCATGTGCCACTGATCGTCCGCCTGCCTGGCTCTGAGCTGGCTGGCGGGGTCGTGGATCAGGCCGTGAGTCATGTCGACCTTCTGCCGACGATTCTCGAGGTCACTGGCCATCCTGTTCCTCAGCTGGCGCAGGGACGCTCCCTACTGCCCCTCCTCCTGGGATCGAGTGAAGCGATCGAGTCCGAGCGAGCGGTCTACAGCGAGTCCATGTATCCCCTCCTCCACTACGGCTGGGCGCCCCTGCGGAGCATCCGCCAGGGGCAGTACAAGTTCATCGATGCCCCCAACCCAGAGCTCTACGACCTGGCAGCCGACCCGCTGGAGCAGAACAACATCCTCCTCGACGAGCGGCGAACCTCTCGCCAGCTCAAGGACCAGCTAGACCTTCTGGCGGACCAGTTCAAGAGCGATGAACCGGTCCAGGCCCAGCCGGCCGATCTCGACGAGGAGACCCTGCGCCAGCTTCAGGCCCTGGGCTACGTGGCGGGGAGTGGAGGCATCGCTGTCGACGAAGAACACGCTTGGGACCGAGCCGATCCCAAGGAGCGCATAGCCCTGCACCAGTTGGTGATGGCGGCCCAGAGCGATTTGGCCAAGGGAGAGCTCCCAAAAGCGAGGCAGAAGCTGACGGACGTCCTGACAACCGACCCCTCAGTCGTCGACGCCCATCAGATGTTGGGGTCCATAGCCTCGCAGGAGGAGAGCTACCAGGAGGCCGTAGACCATTTCAAGGGAGCCTTGGAAGTCCGGGACGATCACGTAGCCTCGATTCGCGGACTCGCCCATGCCTATCGAAAGCTGGGGATGGACGAAGAAGCACTCCTGGGTTTCCAACAACTCCTGTCGCTGGAGCCGGGAGACACCCTCGCGACGTTGGGGACCGTGGAAATTCTGGTCGAGCTGGAGCGCAGCCAGGAGGCGATCGAAGTCCTCGAGATCGCTACCGAAAGGGAAGAGCCTGCACCCGTACTCCTCAATCAACTGGGAGAGCTCCTGACACTCGAGGGCAGAACGCCCGATGCGATTGTAGCGTTCGACAGGGCCATCGCCGCCAAGCCAGACCTCGTGCCAGCGCAGTTCAATCTGGCCGTGCTATTGGAGGAGCAAGGCGAATCGAGCCGCGCTGTCGAGCTCTACGAGAAGGTCGTCGAGCAGGCTCCCGGTCATTTCCAGGCTCAGTTCAATCTCGGCCGGCTCTATGGGCAAATGGGAGACAGCGCCCGTCAGCAGGCGATGTGGGAAGCCGCCATCGCCTCCAATCCCGATTTCGCTCGGGGCTACTACTTTCTGGCAAAACTGCTCATGGACCAGGGAGGCGACCTGACACGGGCCGAAGAGCTCACTCGACAGGGGTTGGCTTCCGATCCCGAGCATCGGGCTGGCCCTCTCGGCCACTTCCTGCTGGCCGACATCCTCAACCGCACCGGCAGATCGCAGGAAGCGACTCAAGCTCTGGAAGAAGGACGCCGGATCCAATCGGAAGGACAATGATGGTCTTGGGTCCTGAGGTCCCGAGGGCCTGAGGTCCTGGGGCTTGGGAGTTGGGCAGATGGCCTCGATCTGTGGGAGGTTCGTCGAAGGAGACTGATGGTGGTATCGGGCCACGCACGAGGCTCTCGCCCGTCGTCCTGGGCCTCCCCCGCACACCCCGGCCGGCACGGGGTCCGGCCGCTTCAAGACCTCGTACGCGGCCTTGGTCCCTCTCCTAATCTCGGCTACCAGGATCCTAGTTACTGCTAGGTACCAACGGCCGGCAGGGGCGCCGGCCGCTTCAATTCTCCATGCCCCCACTACCTCATTGCCTCACTACCGTATCGGTGCCCGAGGTTGGTCCGGGGGACCCTCCAGGGGGTTCAGGCAGCGGAAGGGAGGAAAGCCCCCTGGGGGTCTCCGGGCGAACCTCCACTAGATCGTGGCAAAGCGAGATTGATCCGGAGAGCCTCGTGCGTGGCCCAATAGCACCAACGATCAAACCCCCAAGCCCTCAAGCCCTCAAAGATCGGCCGGAAGGAACGACCGGGCGCCTCAACCCCCAAGCCCTCATAGATCGGCCGGAGGCACGACGGCCGATTCAACCCTCAGGGCGAGTGGGTGGGCCTGGCCGGCCCCTTCGGTCGGCCAGGATTCGGGTGTTCCCCTCGGCCTACCCCAAGGGGTATCCTGAGACCCTACCCCGTGAGGTATGGCGGCTCGCCAGCGAGATCTTCCATCCTTCACCGACGGACCCGTCGCCAGTTACGCTCGAGGAGTTGCCGATGCCGATACCCACGCCCTTTCACTCACGAACCTCGGAGCTCTGTTACAGCCTCGCCTGGAAGGACTGGGCGGGGTACTACACGGTCAGCTCCTACGACACCTCGCATGAGTCCGAGTACTACGCCCTGCGGCACTCCGCCGGCCTGATCGACATGACGCCTCTCTTCAAGTACGAGGTCCATGGCCCCGATGCGGCGGCATTTTTGTCTCGAATGACGGTCAAGGACCTGCACAAGCTCAAAGTCGGACGGGTCACCTACCTCTGTTGGTGTGACGACGACGGCAAGGTCATCGACGACGGCACCGTCTCCTGCCTCGACGAGAACTACTTCAGGGTGACGGCCGCGGAGCCCTCTCTCTCCTGGTTCGATCGTCAGAGCCGGGGGTACGACGTCACCATCGAGGACAGCACCGCTCGCATCGCGACTCTCTCCCTCCAGGGTCCGACCTCCCGCGACCTACTCTCGGGCGTGGTGAACACCGACATGGAGGCGCTGCGCTTCTTTGGAGTCGTCCGCTGTCGCCTCGATGGAACCGAGGTCTGGATCTCCAGGACCGGATATACCGGCGACCTCGGCTACGAGATCTGGGTCGACAGCAACCATGCCGAGCGTCTCTACGATTCGGTGATGGCGGCCGGCCAACCCTACGACCTGCTGCCGTGCGGTCTCGACGCCATGGATGTGACCCGCATCGAGGCCGGCTTCATCATGAACGGCGTCGATTACCACAGTGCCAATCACTGCCTGATCGAAGAACAGAAGAGCTCGCCCTACGAGCTCGGTCTCGGCTGGGCCGTGCAGCTCGACCGCGAGACGTTTACGGGACAGGCCGCGCTCAGAAAGGAAAAGGCGGCGGGCTCGAAACGGACGTTCGTCGGCCTCGATGTAGATTGGGCCGAGGTGGAGGCGGCCTTCGACAAGTTCGGCCTGCCTCCGGAGCTTCCGGCCCACGGCTGGCGCGACGGCAGGCCGGTCTACGACGACAACCAGAACTGGATCGGCCAGGCGACAAGCGGTGTCTGGTCGCCGACACTCAAGAAGAACCTGGCGCTGGCGCAGGTTGCCACGCCCTTCGCCAAGGTCGGCACTCGAGTTCAATTCGAAATCACGGTGGAGAACCGACGTCAGGTAGTCGGTGCCACGGTGGTGACGACCCCCTTCTTCAACCCGCCCAGAAAGAGGTCGTGATGAGCAAGCCCTACGATGCCATCGTCATCGGCGCCGGCCACAACGGCCTGATCGCAGCTGCCTATCTGGCCAAGGCCGGACACAAGGTCCTGGTCCTGGAGCGGCGGCACGTGGTGGGTGGATCGGCCGTCAGCGAAGAGATCTTCCCTGGCTACACCTTCTCCGTGCTCTCCTACGTGGTGAGCCTGTTTCGACCCTCCATCATTCGCGATCTGGACCTGGCGCGCCACGGCATGGAGCTCATTCCGCTGGAGACCTCCTTCACTCCCCATCGGGGTGGGCCCGGACTCTGTCGTTGGCCGGAAGCCGGTCGCACCCGCCAGGAGATCTCCCGTTTCAGCGCCAAGGACGCCGAGATCTACCCCGAGTTCAGTCTCACGATGACGAAGATGGCGCGCTTTACCCGCAACATCATCGACTCGCCGGCGCCCGACCCGACCTCGCTCCGACCGAAGGAGCTGATGGCCCTGCTGCGCCTGGGCAAGTCCTTCAGCGGCGGCACCAGCTTCCTGGACCTGCAGGCGAAGCTGCTCACCATGAGCGGCGTCGATTTCCTGGATCGCTGGTTCGAGTCCGACGAGCTCAAGGCGCCGATGTCCTGCAGCGGCATCATCGGCACCTATCTGGGAGTTCGCTCACCCGGTACGGCCTACGTCCTTCTCCACCACTACATGGGCGAGATCGATGGTGCCTTCCGATCCTGGGGCTTCTCCAAGGGAGGCACCGGCGGCATCAGTCTCGCCTGTGCCCGCGACGCCGAGAGCTTCGGTGCCGAGATTCGCACCGAGGCGCCGGTCGAGAGGGTCCTCATCAAGAACGGTCGCGCCACCGGCGTCGTGCTGGAGGACGGTGACGAGCTCGAAGCCAAGCTGGTGGTCTCCAATGGCGACCCCAGAATGACTTTCTTCGGCCTCGTAGGCGAGGAGCATCTGGACGACGATTTCGCGCAACGGATCGAGCGCTACAAGTTCCGGGGCAGCTCCGGCAAGGTCAACTTCGCGGTCGATCGGGTTCCCCAGTTCGAGGGCCGTGAAGGCACCGCCCATCTGCGAGGCGACGTCGCTTTCGCACCGAGCATCGACTATCTGGAGCGAGCCTACGACGAGGCGAAATACGGTGACTTCTCTCGTCGTCCCTACATCAACCTGGTCGTTCCATCGCTCCTGGACCCCAGCGTCGCCCCGCCGGGCAAGCACGTCATCTCCTGCTTCGTGCAATACGCTCCCTACAAATTGAAGGAGGGCCCGGAGAAGTGGCCCGAAAAGAGGGAAGCCTTCGGCGACACGGTGACGGACACCGTCGAAGAGTTCGCTCCGGGCTTCAAGAAGTCCATCCTTCACCGCCAGGTGATCACCCCCTGGGACATGGAGCAGGAATTCGGACTGACCGAGGGCAACATCTTCCAGGGCGAGCTGAGCCTGGAGCAGCTTCTCTTCCAACGACCGGCAGCCGGGTACTCACGCTACAAGACACCCATCAAGAACCTCTGGATGAGCGGCTCGGGTACCCACCCGGGCGGCGGCATCATGGGTGCCCCGGGTCAACTGGCCGCCAAGTCCATCCTGGAATCGGGTGAGCTATGAGTAGTCGATACGACGTCGTCGTCATTGGAGCCGGCCACAACGGACTCACAACAGCCGCTTATCTGGCCAAGACTGGCAAGAAGGTAGTGGTCGTAGATGGCCGGGACACAGTCGGTGGGCTCGCGACGGGAGAGGAATTCCATCCCGGCTACCGTACCGCTGGTGTCCTGCACGACACCACGAAGGTCCGCAAGTGGGTGATCGACGACCTCGAGCTCCGCAAGCACGGATTGGAGACCCGCAAGGCGGCACCGCCCGCCTTCATACCTCAGGTCGACGGTCCGGGCTATCTCCACTTCCGCGATCCGCGCGCGGCCCAGAAGGAGATCGAAGCCCACTCGCAGCAGGACGCCGAAAGCTACCGGCAGTATCGAGCCTTCCTCCGAAAGATCTCCCCCATCTTCCAGAGCCTCTTCGACGAGCCGCCGGCCGCAACCGAGAATCTCGGCATCGCCGATTTCTGGGACCTCGGCAAAAGGGCCCTCTCCCTGAGGATGCTCGGCAAGACCGACATGATGGAGATCTTTCGCATCGTGCCGATGTGTGTCGCCGACTGGGTGAACGAGTGGTTCGAGAGCGAGATCCTGCGAGTCGCCGTGGCCGGGCCGGCCATCTTCAACACCATGACCGGGCCGTGGTCACCAGGCAGCAACCTGAATCTCCTGATGTCGGAGATCCTCTTCGAAAGTGCCGTGGCGGGAGGGCCAGCTGCCTTGACGAGTGCCCTCGAGAAGGCGGCCCGCGCCCAGGGGGTAGAGATCCGCACAGGCGCGGCGGTCACCCATATCAAAGTGGCGGAAGGCAAAGTAGAGGGCGTCAGCCTCGCCAACGGCGAAGCCCTCGAAGCAGACCAGGTGGCCGCTTCCTGCCATCCGAAGCACCTGTTTCTGGACCTGCTCCCCACCCGCGCCCTGCCCATCCAGTTCGAGCAGAATCTCCTGAACTACCGGTCCCGCGGAGTCGTCGCCAAGATCAATCTGGCGCTCAACGGCTATCCCCAGTTCCGGTGTCGGCCCGATTTCCAGCCCGAGATCGTCCGCACCGGCGAGCATATCGACGATCTGGAAAGAGCCTTCGACCCGGCCAAGTACCGTATGTTCTCGGTGGTGCCTGTGCTCGTCATCTGGGCACCGACCGTTGAGAATCCGAGCCTGGCACCCTCGGGTCATCACGTCTTCTCGATCCAGGCCCACTTCGCCCCCTACGATCTGGAAGGTGGCTGGAGTGATGCCCGCAAGGAAGAGTTCTTCGAGGCGGCCATGAGCGTTCTGAACGGCTATGCCCCGGGGATCGAGCAATACATCGTCGCGGCAGAGGTCTCGAGTCCGGTGGATCTCGAGGACCGTTACGGAGTCACGGGCGGCCATCTCCATCATGGCGAGCACGCAATCGACCAGTTGGTGGTGAGACCGGTGCCGGAGTGCTCGCGATACCGGACACCTTTCGAGGGGCTCTTCCTCTGCGGAAGTGGCAGTCATCCCGGTGGGGGCATCACCTGTGCTCCCGGCGCCCTGGCAGCCCGAGCCATGCAGGGCGACTAGCTCCGAGGACCGCAGCCCGTGTCCTTCCGTTCCTACCTGCAGGATCACCCGAGGCCCCTGGTCTGGGCCTGGCAGCTCACCGAGCGTGTGCTCGGCAAGCTTCGTGGAGGGTTCGAGAAGATGGGCCTCGAGCGTTCTTCGAGCGCCGTGGCCTGGTTCGAGGAGCCGATCAAGCGGTGCTTCTTCGACTGCCAGATGTGTGGACAGTGCGTCCTCCACTACACCGGCATGACCTGCCCCATGACCTGCCCCAAGCAGATCCGCAACGGCCCTTGTGGTGGCGTCCGCGCAGATGGCCATTGTGAGGTCTACCCGGAAAGGGACTGCATCTGGGTGAAGGCCATCGAGCGCAGCGCCCTCACCCCCTGGGCCGAGGAGATCTACCGCCTCAACCCAGCACTGGATTGGCGCCTCGAAGGGATCGCGTCCTGGGTCACCTTCGCCACCGGCAGGGACCAGTGGGCTGGCGAGGAGTACCCCGCCACAGGACCCAACAAGGGCAACTAGTCATGGTCGACCAGGCGCAGGGCCCCGACACCCACCGATCCTCCAGCAATCTGGCCAGACTCATCGAAGCCGGGCATTTCCCCCTTGCCGTGGAGGTTTCTCCCCCGATCGGTCCGAACCTGCCCGCCCTGCAGCGACAGATCGAGTTGCTACGAGGCTACGGCGACGTCTACAACGTCACCGACAACCAGTCGGCCAAGGTCCACACCTCGAGCCTCGCGGCCTGTATCGCCCTGAAGCAAGCAGGCCTCGAGCCTGTCGCGCAATTCACCTGTCGGGATCGCAATCGACTCGGGATCCAGTCGGACCTGCTCGGGGCCTCGATCTTCGGAATCACCACCGTCCTGGCCCTGAGCGGCGATCACCCTGTCTGTGGCGACCATCCCCATGTCAAGAACGTCGCCGACATCGACTCGATGAACCTGGTGCGGATGATTCGCAGGATGACCGACGAGCAGGTGTTCGAGAACGGCAAGAAGATCCCCAGGATCAAGCCCGACTTCTTCGTCGGCGCCGTCGCCAATCCCTTCTCACCACCCTTGGACTTTCGACCCCACCGCTTGGCCAAGAAGGTCGAGGCCGGGGCTCAGTTCATCCAGACACAGTTGATCTTCAACGTCGATCGCTTCCGCGAGTACATGAAGCGTGTCGTCGACATGGGCCTGCACGAGAAGACCGTGATCATGGCAGGCATCGGTCCCATCCGCTCCCTCAAGGCCGCCCAGTTCATGGCCACCAAAGTGCCCGGCATGGAGGTGCCGGACTGGGTGATCCAACGTCTGGAGGGCCTGTCGGACGACGATGTGGAGAAAGCCGGTCTGGATCTCTGCTGTGAAATCGGCGAACAGGTGCAAGAGATCGAAGGCGTTCGAGGCCTCCACATCATGGCCATCGGCTGGCCGGCAGCGGTCCCCGAGATCGTGAAGCGGTTGGGGCTGTACCCGCGCCCCAACCTCGAGGGTTGAACCGACCGGGCGTACCTTCCGGCCGGTCTTTGAGGGCTTGGGGTCCTAGGCAGTGGGGCACTGAGGCCTTGAGGCAGTGAGGCTCGAACCGTTGTGGTTTTGGGCCACGCACGAGGCTCTCCCCCGTCATCCTGGGCTTCCGGCTGGAGACCTCGTACGCGGCCTTGGACCATCTTCTGATCTCAGAGCGACAGGAGGAATCGAGACTCCTGTCAGGGATTCGCTGCC